>CAYMSU010000113.1:0-14561 GCA_964393165.1 uncultured Enterobacteriaceae bacterium | reverse complement strand
CGCTGCGACCGCTCGCGGCCGGATCTCCGGACTTCAGCCGCCCACGTTCGTGGCGGCGAACGCTTGCGCGCCGACGTCGGCCCCACGGTCGCGGCCACGAACCGTCCACGTTCGCGGCCGGGAACCCGCGGCCGCCGACGTCCGCACACCGGCCGCCCACGGTCGCGGCCGAGAACCTGCGGCCGCCCATGTCGGCGGATCACGCCGCCCACGGTCGCGGCCGGGAACCCGCGGCCGCCGACGTCCGCACATCCGGCCGCCCACGGTCGCGGCCGGGAACCTGCGGCCGCCGTCTCTCCCGTCGGACACAACTCCGGGGATGGGAGATTCGCCCCAGACTTATGTCCGCCCTGCGCACACAACCCGGAGCATGACCCGCCATCCCGCGACCCGTGTCCGCCAGGGAGACACAACTCGGGGGATGGATCGGCATCCCCCGAGTTGTGTCCGATCCGCCGCCGTGGGCCGCGACGAACCGCCCACCTCCGTGGCCGCGAACGCTCGCGCGCCGACGTCCGCCACGAACCGCCCACGGTCGCGGCCGGGACCGAACCCCCCGACATCGGCCGCCCAACCGTCCCCGCCGCGACCGCTCGCGGCCCGATCTCCCGACATCGGCGGCCCGACCGTCCCGCCGCGACCGCTCGCGGCCCGATCTCCCGACATCGGCCGCCCAACGTTCCCCGCCGCGACCGCTCGCAGCCCGATCTCCCGACTTCCGCCGCCCAACGCTCCCCGCCGCGACCGCTCGCGGCCCGACCTCCCGACTTCCGCCGCCCAACCGTCCACGCGCGTGCCCGCCTCGGCCTCGGCCCACCGCCGGCGGTTCCGCTCCTCGGCCGCCACCCCCTCCGCGGACAGCTCCCCACCCCGCTTCATGCACGGCGCCAGCGAGCGCTGGTCGCAGGCCACCTCGAAGCCCGCGTCGACCGGCTCGTCGGTGACGCACTCGAGGTCGTTCGTGCCCTCGCGGAACACCTCCAGCGCGCCACCCGGGCATCCTGGCCCCGGCCCGGCCATCCTCGGGGGCGGCCGCGGTCGCGGCCGCGATGGCCCCGGCTTCCGCGCGGCCAGGCGCAGAGCCGCCCGCGTCAGGAGGCCGGACCGAGACCCAGCGCCGCACGCACCTCGGACGCCGTCGCCGACGAGTTCCAGACCTCCGCGCCGAAGTCGAAGCGCGACGCCTCGTCGAGCCCCCCCACCACCACGGGCGCCATGCCCGCGTCGCGCACGAGCTTCGCAGCGGTCTGCACCGCGTCGTCGTGGTCGCCCGCCAGCGGGACCGCGACCGGGTCGGCCAGGGCCCGCTGCGTCTTCATGGTCTCGTAGTACACGGTGTTGAACGCCTTCACGACGTAGGCCCCCGGCAGCTGCTCCGCCGTCCACCGACCGGAGCCCCGGCCCGTCGCGAGGACCTCCTCGGCAAGCGCCCCGTCGCGCCGCGGCACCGCGTTGTTCGCGTCGAGCACGACCTTCCCGCGCAGCGCCTCGCGCACGTCCGACGCAAGGCCCCCCGTGGCCGCGAACGGGATCGCCAGGAGCACGACCTCGCCGAAGGCGGCCGCGGCCTGCAGCGTGACGAGGGAGAGCCCCTCGGGACCCTCCTTCCCGTCGGGAGTGCGCGAGCTCACGACCACCTCGTGGCCCGCGTCTCGCCACAAGGCGCCCAGCGTGCCGCCGATGTTCCCTGCGCCGAGGACTCCGATCCGCATACCGACCTCCAACCGCCTCCTTTACACCGACCCGGGCACGGGTCGACCGGCCGCGCCCCCCGCCGATCGGTATGCTGACGAGGAGCCCGCGGAGGTCCCGTGCACCGCCTCGCCAGCCTCGTCCTCCTCGCCGGGTGTACCGGCGCCGACGCCCCCGGGCCCGACAGAGGCCCCGACGACGCGCCCGGAGGCGCCACCGCCGCCGACACCGGCGAGCCCTCCCCGCTGACCGGCGACGAGGTCCTCGTCGTGCCCGACGGGCGCGGGATCGCGTTCCTCGACCTCGACGGGGGGCTCGTCAGCGCCGCGCCGTGGGTGGAGCTCGTCGGTCCCTGCGGCACGTGCGGCGCCGAGGGCGCCTCCCCCGACGGCGACGGCCTGCTCGTGTCGTTCACCACCGGGGGCGGCGGAGGCGGTGGCGGCCAGCCACTGGGCGGGGTCGCCCGGGTCGGCCTCGACGGCCGCCTCGGGTTCCGCCTCGACGGCTTCGGGTTCCCCCACGACGTGATCCGCGACCCCGCCGACGGCAGCGTCATCGTGGTCGAGACCTCGGCCAACCGCCTGGTGTGGCTCGCCGGCGATGGCAGCTCCGACCAGCCCGTGCGCACCCTCTCGAGCGACGACAGCGAGCTGCCCCCCACGCCGAACGGCGCCGAGCGCATCGACCACGACGGGCGCACCTACCTCGTGATCTCCCACCGGCCGCAGACCGGCCGGATCACGCTGTGGGACATCACCGAGCCCGGCGCGCCCACCTTCCTCTGGCGGTTCCCCTCGAGCGGAGGCATCGACGTGCCTCACGCGCCGATCCTGCGCGAGCGCGGGGGCCACTGGTGGCTGATCTGGGCCCACACCGAGGGCCTCGGGCGCCTCCAGGGCACCGTGGGGATCGCCCGCACGAGCGACCTCACCCAGGCGCCGGCCTACGTGGCAGATCTGCAACCCGACGACAACGTGGGCCCGCTCACGTTCCTCCGCGGCGTCGAGCTCGCCCCCGACGACCGCCTGTTCCTGACCGACAGCGGCCGCGGGCGCGGCGACCAGGGCCGCGTCATCGAGGCGAGGTGGCCGGATCTCGCACCGTCCGGCCTCTCGGGCGCGGCCGGCGATCGCCGCTTCGTCGACCTGGGCCCGGCCTCGGTCATCCGCGACGAGCTGGTGATGCCCTACGAGGGCTGGCTGTGGGACCAGGTCATCGGCGAGTGAGCCCCTGGGCGTAGAGCGCCTCGATCGCCTCGGCGTGCGCAGCCTCGATGGCCCCCCGCCGGAGCTTGCGGTTGGCGGACAGCAGCCCGTTCTCGATCGAGAACGGCTCCTCGGCCAGGTGCACCGCCCGGATCCGCCGGTAGTGCGGTAGCTCGGCGTTGACCGCCGCCAGGCCCGCGTCGATGGCGGCCCGCGGCGCCGTGCCGCACACGACAGCGGCCAGCCAGGGGCGGCCGTGCCCCACGACGACGGCCTGGTCCACGCCCTCGATGGCCTGCACCAGGCGCTGCTCCAGGGGCTCGGGGGCCACGTTGTGCCCCGACGTGGGCACGAGCACGTTCTTGACGCGCCCGACGATGCGCCAGCGACCTTCGTCGTCGACCTCGGCCCGGTCGCCGGTCCGGAACCACCCGTCCTCGTGCGCGGCCGTCGTCGCCGCGGGGTCGCGCCAGTAGCCCAGGAACTGGTTGGGCCCGCGCACCCACAGCTCGTCGCCGGGACCGAGGCGGGTCTCGACCCCCGCGAGCGCGCGCCCCATCCGGCCGGGCACGACGTCGGGCGGCACGTCCATGGTCACGATGGCGGTGGTCTCGGTGAGCCCGTACACCTGGTACACGGGCAGCCCGATGGCCGCGAACCAGCGCTGCGTGGCCTCCGCCAGCGGCGCGGAGCCGCAGATCAGGCAACGCAGGTTGCGGCCGATCCGGGCCCGGAGGCGGTCGAACACGACGCTGCGGGCGAGCCCGAGCAGCGCGCGATCCCGCCGCCGCCGCCGACCGGGCCCCTGCAGGCGGTGGTGCGCGGCGAGGCCGGCGTCGTACAGCCACTGCACGGGAGCGGCCTGGTCGCGCACCCCGCGCTCCACACGGCTCTTGATGCGCTCGAGCAGCATCGGCACGTTGAGCACGTAGTGCGGCGCGGCGGTCGCGAGCTCGCGGGCGAGATCGTCGAGATCGGTCGACAGCAGGATCCCGTTGGCCCGCCACAGGCAGGTCCACAGCACGATGCGGGAGCCCGCGAAGCACAGCGGCAGGTAGTGGAACACCCGGTGCTCGCCGCTCGGCACGGGCCCCCCCAGCGCCATCATGTCCTCGAGCGCACGGGCGGTGCGCGGCAGGAGGAAGTCCACCCCGCGGACCGCCAGGACGACGCCCTTGGCCCGGCCGGAGGTCCCCGAGGTGTAGATGATGGTGCAGGGCTCGTCGGGGTCCCGCGCCCGCGGCGGCTCGTGGACCGGATCGGCGGCGAAGACGTCGTCGAACAGCCGGATCGGAGCGTCCGGCCAGTGCGCCCGGACCCCCTCGGCCAGGGCCTCGGTGGCCACCCAGACGGCGACGGGGTCGGCGTCGTGCATCATCTGCACGAGCTCGGCCGGATCCTGCCGCGCGTACATCGGCACCACCACGACGCCCTCGGCGAGGAGCGCGAGGTCGGCGGCGACCCACCGGATCGCGTTCGGCGCGAGGAGCACGACCCGGTCGCCCGGCCCGATCCCGTCTTGGCGAAGCGCACCCCGCGCCCGGCTGGCGAGCCCCCGGAGCTCCGCGCCGGTCACGCTGACCTCGGCGTCGCCATGGACCTCGGACACCGCCGGGGAGTCCCGGAGGTGGGTGAGGGCCTCGAACAGGTGGGCGACGAACGGCATGGGCGGGTCCTCCCGGATAGGACGCCGCACACCCTGACCCGGAGGAACCCACCATGCCAGGCCTCGACCGACGCACGCCCATCCGCCGACTCCTCGCCGCGGCCGTCGAGGGCAATCGGGTCGAGCTCAACGGCTGGGTGAAGACCTCGCGGTTCAGCAAGAACGTGGCCTTCGTGCACCTCTTCGACGGCTCCACCCCCAAGACGGTCCAGGTCGTGCTGCCCCCCGAGATGGCGGAGGAGCTGCAGGCCCGCCTCGGCATCGGGGCGGCGGTGCACGTCGTCGGCCGCTGGGCGCCGTCCCCCGGCGGGGAGCAGGATCTGGAGGTCCTGGCCGACGAGATCCGGGTGATCGGCGACTCCGACCCCTCGAAGTACCCGATCCAGCGCAAGAAGACGTCGCTCGAGTTCCTGCGCACGGTCGCCCACCTGCGGCCCCGGACCAACACCCACCAGGCCGTCGTGCGCGTGCGCAACAGCCTGTCGTGGCAGATCCACCGCTTCTTCCAGGAGCGCGGCTTCCTCTGGATCCACACGCCGATCATCACGTCGGCGGACGCCGAGGGCGCGGGCGAGGTCTTCCCCCTGGCCAACGCGCAGGAGTTCTTCGGCGGCCCCGCGTTCCTGTCGGTCTCGGGCCAGCTGTCGGTGGAGTGCTTCGCCCAGTCCCACACCGATGTCTACACGTTCGGCCCCACGTTCCGGGCCGAGAACTCGAACACGCCGAGGCACGTGGCGGAGTTCTGGATGATCGAGCCGGAGATCGCGTTCGCCGACCTGGACGACGTGATCGCCCTGGCGGAGGCGTTCGTGCGCGAGGTCACCCAGGCGGTCCACGAGCAGTGCGCCGACGACTTCCCGTTCTTCGACCGGTTCATCGAGAAGGGCGTGTTCCAGGCGGTCCAGGACGCGATCGCGAAGCCCTTCGCCCGCGTGACGTTCCACGAAGCGCAGCAGATCCTCGCCGCGTCGGGCCGCACCTTCGAGTACCCGATCGGCCCCGAGCACTCCCTGCAGGCCGAGCACGAGCGGTTCCTCGCGGAGGAGCACTTCCAGGGCCCGGTGTTCGTCACGGACTACCCGCGCGACCAGAAGGCGTTCTACATGCGCCAGAACGACGACGGGAAGACGATGGCGGCCACCGATCTGCTGGTGCCCCGGATCGGGGAGATGATCGGCGGGTCTCAGCGCGAGGAGCGGCTCGACCGGCTCGAGGCCGAGCTCACGCGCCGCGGCATGACCGCCGATCACCTGTGGTGGTACCTGGATCTCCGGCGCTTCGGAACCACCCCCCACGGCGGGTTCGGGCTCGGCTTCGACCGCATGCTGATGTGGATCACGGGGATCGCCAACATCCGCGACGCAATCCCCTTCCCGCGCACCCCCGGCCACGCCGAGTTCTGATGGTGTAGCCTCGCGGAGCCTCGAGCGATGGTGGAGGGGCTCCCATGCGCATCCTGGCCTTCTTGCCGTTGACCGCGTGCGGCACGCTGTCGGGTGCCCGACCGCTCCCTCCGGGGCAGCACGAGGTCGGGCTCACCGTCGGCGGCCCACTGCTCGAGTTCGGGGCGCCGGTCCCGCTTCCCAACGTGATCGTGGGGGCGCGCTCGGGCCTCGGGCGGATCGCGGACCGCGAGGTCGACCTCGGCTACGGCACCAACCTCACGGGCCTCGGGTTCGGCATCGTGAGCGGCTACGCCGACCTCGGCTGGCTGGTCGCCCGGCAGCAGGGCGGGGTGCCCGCCCTCACGGTGCGCAACAAGCTCCTCCTCACGACCCACGCGCTCGCCGGCGACCGCGACTTCACCTACGCCCCGCGCAGCGCCTGGGTCGCCGACCATATCGAGCTGCTCGCGAGCTGGCAGGTGGGCGGCACGGTGCTTCACGCCTCGCTCGGGCAGGTGTTCGATCTGGCCGACCCCGGGCTGCTGCTGGTGCCCGGCCTGGGTGCCCGCATCGACGGTGGGGAGCCCGGCCGCGGCCTCGTCTTCTCGCCCGAGCTGCGGTGGTGGGGCATCAACCGGCGCTACGCCCAGTCCGACACCGTCGCCTGGATTCCGGGCTCCCCCGGCGCCCTGGGCGTGCACCTGGGCCTGTCCGTCCCCGTCGGGAAGGGCACGCACACATCCGCGGGAGGTGAGTGATGCGAGCGTCCCTCTGGCTGCTCCTGGGCCTCCTGCCCGGGTGCCTGACCGTCGATCCGCTCGCCTATGACGCGGTGCACTGCTCGCAGGTCACCCCCGAGACGTGCTCTGGCAACGTGTGGGACCGCATCTGCGTGCCCTGCGACGAGGACTACGACTGGCAGCGGGCCTTCCCGTTCGACCAGTTCCCCGACATGCTCGCCGAAGGCGAGGAGATCCGGCCGATCCGCGCCGAGCGCGTCCAGCGCCTGCGGGTGACCACGGAAGACGGCGAGGGTGAGCTCGACGCCTACTTCATCCCGTCGCACGGCCAGGTCCCTGCGGTCGCCGACACCACGCTCGTCTACCACCACGGAAACGGGTCCCTCGAGTACTACCTGCCGCGGCTCCAGGGGCTGCACGAGCTCGGCTACAACGTGTTCACCTACGACTACCGGGGCTTCGGCAAGTCCGACCCCGCCACGTTTCCGACCGCCCAGCAGCTGCTCGACGACGGCCGGCTCCTGCAGGCAGAGGCCCGCGCGGCGGCCCCCGATCCCGAGCGCCTGGTCACCTACGGGGGCTCGCTCGGCGCGATCCCCGCCATCGAGGCGTCGCTCGGCGATCCCGGCTGCGCGCTCGTGCTCGAGGTGCCGTTCCCGGGGGCTCAGCCCGCCACGACCGACGCCGGAGTGCGGCTGCCCGAGAGCTACCTGTCGTCGGGCCGCTGGGCGAACCCTCGCAAGATCGAGGACTACGACGGCCCGCTGTTCCTGATCGCGGCCGAGGACGACGCGTTCTTCTCGGTCGAGGCGGTCTCCGAGATCTTCGATCGCGCCCCCACGGCAGACAAGGAGCGGTGGGTGGTCCCCGGTGCCGCCCACGAGATCCGCAAGGGGGGCCCCGTGGAGACGGGCTTCACGCGCTACGGCGACCGCCTGCAGGGGTTCCTCGCGGAGCACGCGCCCGACTGCCTGCGCTGACGGCCGGGCGCCCCCCCGTCAGCGTCAGGGTCAGGCGTCAGGGTCAGGGTCAGGGTCAGGGTCAGGGTCAGGGTCAGGGAGAGGGCGCGCGCCAGACGGAGAGCCAGTGGGGGAGCTGGTCGTCGGGCTCCGTCGAGATGGTGAACCAGCCCGTGGCGATCTCGGCCTTGCCGTCGCCGTCGACGTCGGCGACGTCGACCGTGGTGTGGAACGGCTGGTCGGACTCGAGCACGTGGCGCACGAACGTGCGCGGCGCCGTCTGCTCCCACCACACGACCGACTCGAGCCGCAGGGCGGCGCGCTCCTCGGCGGAGAACCCCATGACCTGGGGCAGGAACGAGACCGCGACCACGTCGAGGTCCCCGTCGCCGTCGAGGTCGCCGGGGGTGGCGCGATGCACGCCCTGGAGCGCCCCGATGGGCCGCCTCACGTAGGTGCCGGGCGCAGTCTGCTCGAGCCAGGCCACCCCGTGGTACGGCTTGAGCACGTGGTTGTCGAGGGTGTCGCCGTTGGTGACGAGCATGTCGAGGTCACCATCCGCGTCGAGGTCGACGACCTCCACCCCGTTCGAGCCCCACCCCGGATGGGGGGCGGCGTAGATCACGGTCGGCGCGAACGCGCCGCCCCCTGTGCCGCGAAACCACACGACCTGCTCGTGCTGCTGGGCGACGACTCCTACCAGGTCCAGCACGCCGTCACGGTCGAGGTCCACGGGCACCACGTTCACCCACCCGGAGCGGGGATCGAGCTGGTGACGCACGAACCGCTCGGCGGTGAGCGGCCCCTCGCCCCGGTTCTCGAGCCAGAGCAGCGAGCCCGTGGTGTACAGCCCGAAGCCGGCCACCACGAGGTCGAGGTCCCCGTCGCCGTCGAGGTCGGCCGGGCGGACGTCGGCCGGCCGCCCGAGCTCGGTGAGCAGCGGGATCGACTGCGTCTTCCCGCTCGCATCGCGCCGCAGGTAGATGACCGCGCCCTTCTCCTCGGAGTTCGGGAAGAACGTGCCGAGGTCGGTCGCCACCAGGTCGAGCACCCCGTCCCCGTCGAGATCGCAGGGCTCGACGTGGCTCGGGTTCTTCATGCGCGCCAGGGTGTGGAACCGACCCTCCGCGGCGTAGGGTCGGGACACAAAGATGCGCCCGTGGCGCATGTCGGTGGCGAGGAGCTCGAGCCGGGCGTCGCCGCCGATGTCGGCGAGCCTCACGTTCGCGATCGCGGGGGTGGCCGGTGCCCCCTCGGGCGCGGTGTGCCGGGCCACGAGCGCGCCGGGCGCCTCGGCGGGCGCGCCTTGCCGCAGGTCGAAGCCCGCCGGGGCCCGCGACGCGTAGTACTCGGTGGCCCACTCGACCGGCAGATCGACGTCGAGGCCATCGCCGAGGCCGGCCTGGGCGTACATCTTCCGCAGATAGGGCCCCCAGGCGTCGCGCGGCAGTGCATCGGGCGGGGGCACCGGGTGGCAGGCGCCGCAGCGCTCGGCGAGCCGCGCCTCCCGACTCGCCGCGGGAGCGGGGGGCTCGCCCGGCGCTGGCGCGGGGCCCACGTCGCAGCCCGGCGAGGTGAGCAGCAGCATGGCGACGTGGAGCATGCCGCCCCTTAGCGTCTCGAGGGGGCCGGCGGCGACGGCCGGCCCCGGCGACGGCCTCCTGCAGCCTCCGCGGCTGTACCAGGATCCGCGGGCCGGGAGCCAGGCCACCGCCTACCTCCGACGTGGAGTACCGTCCTGTAGTGAGGTATGGAGTCGGGTCCCCGGAGCCCGCGTGCTGGACCTGGCCGCCTTCATCGAGGATCTGGCGCGCTTCGTCGCCTTCGACACGACCGTGGGCGGAGATCGCACCGGGTTCTTCGCCGCCGAGGCGTGGGTCGAGGGCTACTTCGCGCCGGGCACCGTGGAGGTGCTGCGGATCCCCTGCGGCGAGGTCACGAGCCTCGTGATCAAGCCCCTCGGCAGCCGGGCCCCCCGGCTCGTGGGGGATGGGCACCTCGACATCGTGCCGGGGCTTCCCGACCAGTTCCGGCTGCACACCGAAGGCGACTGGCTCGTCGGCCGGGGCACGGCCGACATGAAGTCCCAGGTCCTCGTGATGATGGAGGTCCTGCGCCAGGCGCTGGCCGCCGGCACCGCCGGCGACTTCTGGCTCGTGCTCACGGAAGACGAGGAGGTCGGCTCCCGCCACGGCCTGGCGGTGGTCCTGCAGCACCTCGCGGAGCGGCAGCTGCTCCCCCCGGTGGTGCTCGCGCCCGATGGCGGGCACGACTTCGCCTTCGTCGAGAAGGAGAAGGGGATCCTGCAGTTCGAGGTCCACACCGCGGGGCGGGGGGGCCACGCGAGCCGGCCCTTCCTCGCCGACAATGCCCTCGAGCGGCTCGTAGCGATCGCCCGGCGCCTCCGCGAGCGCTTCGGGGATCCCTCCGAAGAGGCCGACTGGATCTCGTCGCTCGCGATGACACGGTGCGAGGCCGGCGACGCGCTGAACCGGGTCCCCGACCACGCCGTCGGCGGCTTCGACCTCCGGTTCACCGAGTCCGACACGGTCGACACGGTGAGCGCGCAGGTCCGGCGGGTGGTCCAGGAGGCGGGCGGGGAGCTCCGGGTGGTGGCCTCGGGGCCGGCCACCCACTATCCGCGCACGAATCCGGGCGCGCGTCGCTTCCTCGAGATCGTGGGCGAGGCCACGGGCCGCCCCCCCCGCATCCTCCACAGCGCGGGCGCGAGCAACGGCCGGCTCTATGTCGAGCGCCGGCCCGACACGGTCGTGCTGATGACGAGCCCCTGCGCCGAGGGGCACCACGGGCACGCGGAGCGGGTGCGGATCTCCGCCCTCCCCACGTTCTTCGACGTGGTCTGGCAGACTGTGCACTCGCTGCAGTAGGGTCTGCCCATGTCACGCACCTCTCCTCCCTTGCGGGTCCTCACCGTCGCCGCCCTGATGGCGTGTGGCGGGGAGCGCGCGGTCACGGTGACCGCAGCGGTGCCCAGCACCGACCTCGATCTCGACGACCCCTGGATTATCGAGCTCACGCAGTGGGTCTCGGCGATCGACCGCATCGAGCTGACCGACGACGACGGCGAGGTCGTCGCGGGCAACGGCGCCACCAACATCGCCCTGGACTTCGCCCAGGTCGAGGGAGGGGTCGAGGTGGTCACGTTCGACAGCCCCCGCGGAGACTTCGCCTTCGGGTTCGGCACGCTGCCCCCGGCGGTCGGCAGCGCGCGGCTCACCTCGGCGGTGACCGACAGCGTGCTGCTCACCATGGACGACAACGGCTGGACGCAGCTCGTCAGCGGCCGTGCGTTCGGCCCGGTGCAGGAAGACTACTCCGTGCCCATCGTGTCGTTCGCGTGGGGCTTCGCGGCCCCCGTGAGGGCCGAGCGCTGCGGCGAGGGAGTCACCGTCGGCCGGGACGGCGCCGAGCCGCGCCTCGCGATCACCCTCGACCCCACCGCCCTGTTCGCGACCTCGCTGTCGGGAGACGATCCGCCGACCGGGTTCGGCGCGATCGCCCGCGCCGACACCGATGGCGACGAGGTGATCACGCAGGAGGAGCTGGCCGCGGCCCCGGCGGACGGGCTCGACGGACAAGCCGAGAGCCTGCTCGGGTTCATGGAGCAGGCGGTCGCGCGGGGGCTTCGCCTGGGCGCCGAGGGCCTCTGCGACTATGTCGACCCCGCGTAGGCGGTATCGGGTCACGCCGTCTTTCGGCTCGGCGCAGGTGGCGGGTCCTCACGCCATGGAGGCAGCGCATGTGGTTCTCGCTCCTGGTCCTCGGCGGATGCGCCAACGACGCCCGGCTGGGGCCCGCAGGGGGCTCGCCAGAGGTCGACACCACGTACTACGCCGACGTCCAGCCGATCGTGGCCCGGCACTGCGCGCGGTGCCACGACGGGCGGGGCATCGGACCGAGCAACCTGATGGATCCGTCCACCGCCCAGCTCTACGCGGAGCTCGCCCTCGCCCGGGTCGACGCCGGGGAGATGCCCCCGCCCGCCGCCGATCCGGACTGCCACCCCTACGTGGGCGGGGACTGGATGCGCCTGCCCGACGAGGCCCACCAGACGCTCGCGCGCTGGGTGGAGCAGGGAGCCCCCCTCGGCGATCCCGCTGAGGGCGGCGTGCCGCCCGTGCTGCGCCCAACCGCACTGTCGCGGCACGACATCGAGCTCGTCACGCGCGGCGCGTACACCCCGCAGTTCGTCGACGACAACGAGTACCGCTGCTTCCTGCTCGCCGACCTGCAGGAGGAGACGAACGTGGCCGGGTTCGACTTCCTGATCGACCACCGCGAGATCTCGCACCACGCCCTGTTCTACGTCGACCCCACCAGGGGGAACGAGGCCCGGATCACCGATCCGGCCAGCGCGAGCTGGCGCTGCCCGCAGATCGTGCCCGACCCTGACTGGGCGCTCGTGCACGCGTGGGCGCCGAGCGGGGGCGCGCTCGAGTTCGCCGACGGCCAGGGCCTGAAGCTCGCCGCGGGCAGCCAGCTCGTGCTGCAGATGCACTACTTCGACGGCGGCGCCCGGCCCACGCCCGCCGACCAGCCCGCCTACGCGCTCAAGCTGGTCGACGAGATCGAGACGGAGCTGTTCTTCGTCGGGCTCGGGCCCACCGACTTCGTCATCCCCGCCGGCGACCCCGCGTTCACGGCGACCGCCACCTACCCGATGAGCTGGATCACCGGCTTCGGCCTGCTGCAGTATCGGGTGTGGGGCGTGCTGCCGCACATGCACGGCCTGGGCGCCGGCTACGACTTCCGGGCGTCGGGGCCCACGGGCGACGCCTGCATCTCGCGGGCCGACGCCTACGACTTCGACATGCAGCCCACCTACTGGTTCGAGGAGCCGGTCCCGGTCCGCGCCGACGACACCCTCATCGTGTCGTGCACGTGGGACAACTCGGCCGACAACCCCGACCAGCTGTTCGACCCACCCCGCGACGTCCGGTTCGGCGAGAACACGCAGGAAGAGATGTGCTACGCCCTCATGTACGTCGAGGGCGCCGCGGGGTGGAAGTAGCTACTGCAGGAGCTGCGCCGCCTGCGCGTTGATGTTCTTGGCCTGGGCGAGCACGGCGACGCCGGCCTGCTGCATGACCTGGAACTTCGTCATCTCGGCGGACTCCACGGCGTAGTCCGCGTCGCGGATCTGCGACTCGGCCATAGAGAGGCTCTGCGTGTAGGTGTCGAGCTGCCGAATGGCCGACTCGATCCGGTTCTGGGTCGCGCCGAGCCCCGACCGCGCGCTGTTGACGTAGTCGAGCGCGTTGTCCAGCTCCTGCAGGGAGTTGAACGCGTTGCTCGCCGACGACAGGTTGATGCTGCCGGTGTCCACGCCGACCTGGTTCGCGGTCAGGTCGACCAGCGAGATGTTGATCCGGTCGATGCTGGACGTGTCGTTGATGCCGACCTGCACGCCGAGGGCGGTCGAGGCGCTCGCGATGGACACGCCGTTGAAGTTGGTCGCCTGGGCGATCCGGTCGACCTCCGTGGACAGCGCCACGAACTCGTCCTGCAGGTAGCTGCGCTCCTGATCGTCGAGCGTCTCCGAGGCGGACTGGACGGCGAGCTCGCGCATCCGCTTGACGATGTTGGCGACCTCCTCCGCGGCGGTCTCGGCGGTCTGGATGAACGCGATGCCGTCGTTGGCGTTGCGCATCGCGACCATGAGGCTGCGCTTGGCGGCGTCGAGGTTCTCGGCCATCCCGAGGCCCGCCGCATCGTCGCGCGCGGCGTTGATGCGGAGGCCCGAGCTGATCCGGCCGAGGGTCCGGGTCAGGTGGAGGTTGGTCTGGTTCAGTCGCGAGATCGAGTTCATCGACGCGACATTGGTCCGAACGGTTAGCGCCATTTCGGCTCCAAGAGAGAGGTTTCAGGCCGTCGTGTGCACACGGCCACGACCTCCAGATCGAAGTCCCACGCGGGCGCTTGAGCGGGGTTTAGGGCCCCTGTGGATTGTCGAGGTCCCCGCTCCAACCCTACGATCGCGAGTTAAACCCCGCGGCGGAGGACCGACCCGGGAGCCTGCGTGGCCCAGCTTCACTTCGACGAGCTCGGCAAGCCGCTGTTCGTCTACTCGCTGCGCAAGGGGCGCACCCTGATCGGCAGGTCCGACCGGTGCGACGTCGCGCTGCCCTCCGAGCACGTGAGCCGGGTGCACTGCATCGTGGAGGAGCATCCGGGAGAGTGGCGGCTCGTCGACCGGAGCCGCCACGGCACCACGGTGAACGGCGCGGCGGTCGAGGCGGCGGTGCTGCAGCACGACGACGTCATCGAGATCGGCGACTACCGGATCCGGTTCGCCCAGGAGGCCCACCCCCTCCAGCGCCTGCGCACGGTGTCGGAGCCTCTGCCGTGGGCGGGCTTCGAGGAGCTCATGGGGGTGGGCGAGCAGGGCGTGGCGGCGCTGCGCGCCCAGATCCGGTTCGTGCTCGGCACGCTCGAGGGGCAGGTCCGCGTGCTCGAGCGCACGCACACGGTGCTCGGGGGGCCGGGCGCGCACCTCGAGCTCGACGGTCAGCTGCCCGCGCGCTCGGTCATGCTCCGGGTCATCCGGGGGCGACCGATGGTCGAGCCCGGCCAGGCCGCGGTGTTCCTGTCGGGGCAGCGGGTGCGGGAGATCACCCCGGTCGAGCCCGGCGAGGAGGTCCGGGTCGGCCAGCACGGCTTCATCTTCGAGGAGCACCGCGAGGAGTCGGCGCACGACCGGGCGCAGTTCGGCGAGATGGTGGGGGCTTCACCGATCATGCGCCGCACCTTCGGCCTGCTCGAGCGGATGGCCGCGCACGACTCCCCGGTGCTGCTCGTCGGCGAGAGCGGCACGGGCAAGGAGCTGGCGGCGCGGGCGCTCAGCCGGCCGATGTACATGTCGTTCAGGTACACCGCCACCGGTTCGTCATTGA
>CAYMSU010000112.1:0-14627 GCA_964393165.1 uncultured Enterobacteriaceae bacterium | reverse complement strand
AGCAGCAGGAAGTCGAGCCCGCGCTTCTTGGCCTCGAGGGCGGCGGCGAGCCCGGCGGGCCCGGCGCCGATGATCACGATGTCGGCTCGGTCCCGGTCGGCGCTCGCGGCGTCTGGCGCCGAGGCGCCAGGCTGCAGGCCCTCCGCCGCGTATCCGAGCGCGCGCACCCCCTGGTCCGCCGCGTTCGCGATCAGCCCCATGCCGCCGAGCTCGCCGGCGACGTACAGGCCGGGCACGTTCGTCTCGAACGTGCCCTTGACCTCCGGGATGTCGATGCCCCGGTGGTCGGAGCCGAAGACGAGCTCGATGGCATCGACCGGGCATGCCGCCACGCACATGCCGTGGCCCACGCACGCGGCCATGTTCACGGCCACCGCCTGGCCCTCGACCACGCGGAGGACGTCTTCCGGGCAGGCCTTGACGCAACCCCCGGAGCCGATGCACGCCCCGACGTCGATCAGCGGCTGGATCGTGACCGGCTGGTGGCGGCCGGCCGCGACCGCGAGGTCACGCGCTCGCTTGGCCCTGCGCTCCGAGTACTGGATCCAGATCCACGACGGGATCACGAAGACGAAGACGATGAGCGCGACGCACACGAGGGCTGGGAGGTTCGCGTCCACGCGGTCAGGGCCCTCCCGCCAGCTTCGCCAACACGCCGCCGAACACGATGGCGTTGACGATGTGCACCGCGGCAATCAGGTACATGGCGAGCGCCAGGGGCTGGTGGAAGAGGTTCCAGTACCGTAGCAGCCGCCGCGCGACGTCGAAGCCGGCGAGGTTCCGGCGCAGCGTGAGCTGCTCGAGGAGCGTGGCCTCGGCGCTGCGGCGGGCGGCAGGCTCGAGGCCCGCCCGGTGGAGCAGGATTCGAACCCGGTCCGCGCGGCGTCGCACCTCCGCGTCGAGAATCACCAGCTCCCCGATCGACTGCGGCTCGTACTCGAAGTCCTTGACGAGCCGCACCGCCCTTCCGACGGCCTGGACCGCCGCCTGCTGGGTGTCGGCGACGAGCTGCGCTCGCAGCTCGGTCAGCCGCGCTTGCGCCGCGCCGAGGGTGGTGCGGATCCCCTGTGCCGTCTGGGGAAAGTAGCCGAACAGGTACCGGCCGAAGAACCCCGACCCCGCGACCAGCACCATGCACCAGAATCCGATCGCGACGAAGCCTCGGGGGATCTTCACACCGCCATGCAGCACGATCAGCAGGGGCCCCAGCAGGCCGCAGAGCACGTGCACGTTCATCCAGAACGGCAGCTGGCCGAGCCCGGCCAGCAGCGGAATCCACTTGCGCACGCTGTAGAGAAGGACGAACAGCAGCATCCCCGAGCCCGCGAAGCCGAGGAGCACGCCGACCACGTTGCCCGGCCCATAGGTGTCGTGCAGGGGGTGGTCGGGGCGCAGCGCGGGGTCGGTCGCGTAGTAGGGCACGCCGAAGAGCCCTACCACCAGAGCCACGAGCGCGACTCCCGCGGTGGGTACCCCGAGGAGCAGCCACCCCGCCAGCGTGCGTACCGACAGCGACGGCCGTGGTCCCTTCCCGGCCATGTGCGCGCCGCCCTCCCGCTGACCCTGCTCGGTACGTCGAGCGCGCCTGTTGCCTATCGCGAGGTTGTCACCTGGCCAAGGCGCACCACCGGGTCCCCACCTGGCGGCCCTGGCCTGCGGCAATTTGTGCGCACTCGTGCTTCCCGGCTGCCGTCTTCCGTGTATCTCCTGGGTCGATGGGCTGGTCTGTGCCTTGCAGGTTCAGCAGCCGCCGAGTTGCGCCGATTCTTGATCCCCGTCCCGGTCCCTCGGGCCGAGCAGGAGCTTCCATGCGAGCCATCCTCGTCACAGCGGTCGGGCTGCTGTCCGTGGGTTGTGGCACCCCGCCCTACGACCAGCCCCCTCCCGAGAATCCCGACGTCGTCGGCACGGCTCCTCCGCCGGACTGTACCGACGTCACCTGGGAGGACGTGCAGTACGACTGTACCCAGCTCGACCGCTGTACCGAGCAGGACTTCGGGTATCGGCTCGCGTGCTGCGACTGCGATCCCGCGCTGTGCAACCCGGATCCGGACTGCGAAGACCCCGAAGCTCCGGAGCGCCCGCTCGGCGAGGCCGAGAGCTGCATGCGCTGCCACAACGGGTCCAACGCCGACGACTACGCTGGCCCGGGGATGTCGAACCCGCACCCGTTCGGCCCGGCGACCTACATCAAGTGCACCACCTGCCACGGGGGCGATGGCCTCGGCCAGGGCCGCCAGGGCAGCCACGTGCCGCCGCCCCCCTCGATCGGCAACGAGCTGAACCTGCAGCAGGACGAAGAGGCCTACTTCAACTACCTCACGCGGACGGGCCTCGACAAGCTTCCCAACTACACCGTCGGCGACACGACGTACTCCGCGCTCGACTACCTGCAGTTCATGAATCCCGGCGACTTCCGGGTGGTGACCCAGGGGCGCGGCTGCGGCAACAGCGGCTGTCACAGCGAGGAGCACGCGAAGTGGGTGCCGATCTCCCCGCTCGGCTCCGACCGGTTCTTCAGCACCACGATGTACTCGGTGGGCGTCCAGAACCCCGTGGCCGCGCAGCGCGGCATCTACTACAACACCGCCGCTTCGTATGCGTGGCGTGAGCAGGAGGATCCCTCCTGGGTCTACAACCCCGACCAGGTCGGGCGCGTCGGCCGGCTGGAGGAGATCGAGACGGGCATCGCCAACTACGGCGAGCTCGGCGGGCTCTTCCAGAGCAACACCTACACCGCCGCGGCGATGAACGATCAGCTCTACGCGAATCAGAACGTGGGCGGCATCCAGACCTACGCGAACCAGGTCGAGAACGGCTCTCCGCTGCACGACGTGCTGATGGAGGCGGTGGTCGGCGGGTGCGCGGACTGCCACGCCTACTCGTCGGGCGCGAACAACCGCTACGCCGACTTCCGCTCCTCGGGGTGTACCGCCTGCCACATGGAGTACAGCTTCGACGGCAAGAGCCGCTCGACCGACCCCAACGTGAACAAGATCGAGCCTGCGGATCCGGATGCCATCGCGGCGCCCGAGCGGCCCCACATCCAGGACCACCAGATCCGGAACATCGCCCGGATCCTGCCGAACGGCGCGTTCGTGCGCGGCCAGTCCGACAAGGTCTGCGTGGGCTGCCACCAGGGCTCGAACCGCACCGTCCTGCAGTTCTGGGGGATCCGCCTCGACCAGAACCGGGACCTCGACCAGGGGTTCCAGTACCCGGACAACCCCGAGACCTTCACCGACACGACGGGCTACGCGAAGCTCTTCGATCCCGCGGTGAACAACAACACGTTCAACGGCCGGGACGCCCAGCAGCTGATCCTCGAGGAGGACTACGACGGCGACACCCGCGACGACACGCCGCCCGACGTGCACCACGAGGCAGGCATGGGCTGCATCGACTGCCACGGCTCGCAGGACGTGCACAGCGGCACCGAGGGCGGCCCGATCAACGGCTACATCATGTCGCACCAGACCGAGGTGGTCGGGGTCACGTGCAAGAGCTGCCACGGCGACGATCGCGACTACGCGGGCTCCACAGAGTGCCGTGACTACACCGGCACGACCCGCCAATGCCTCACCGATCGGTTCGGCAACCCCATGCGCAACACGTACGTCGACGGCGAAGGCGACCGCTGGCTCGTGAGCCGCGTCAACCAGGTGCGCCACTACATCCCGCAGACGAAGGACACCATCGACCCGACGAGCACGGTGGTGCACCCCGACACGTCCCTGTCGCTGTACAGCCCGAACGCGAGCTACGCGATGGGCCGCGTCGACGGCAACGCCGCGAACGGAGTCGGCCCGCAGCAGACCAACTACGCGCCCAGCTTCGGCTTCTCCCACATGGACAACGTGTCCTGCGAGGGTTGCCACGCGGCGTGGACGAACAGCTGCATCGGCTGCCACCTGCAGGGCGTCTACGACGCGGACCCGCAGAACTACTTCTTCAACAACGTCGACGGGAGCCGGGTGGCGTATACTTTCAACGCCGACTTCACCTACATCAGCCCGGCGCTCTTCAACCTCGCGGTGACCGTGCGCGACGAGGTCGGCTCCTCCCAGCCGGGCATGAAGATGTTCTTCCGGTACCAGGACCTCAACGGCGACGAGACCGACGTGTTCGCGTTCTCGGACCTCAACGGCAACGGCAACAACCCCGACTACCAGGGCCGCGGACCGTTCGGGTCGCTGTCTCACAACCGCATCTTCCCGCACTCGATCCGGGGTCGCGTCACGCCGAACTACGAAGGCGTGGCCTACTGCGTGAAGTGCCACCTCAACGAAGAGCAGCTCGCCGAGTTCGACGCGAACGGGGAGTACACCGCGTTCTTCGACGGCTACAACAACACCCCGGTGGCCGCGGACCGGCAGGCGTTCTACGCGGACCTGGACTACAACCTGCTCCAGGAGCACATCGGCCGGAACACCGGGAACCAGCTGAACTCGCCGTACTACGTGCACATGGCCGCAGGCCTCGGCTCTGGCTTGTTCCAGTTCGACGAGACGGGGTGTCCGAACAACCCGCTCGATGCCAACGCGAACCGCGAGTACTGCCCGAACGGCGCCCCAGCGGCCAACTTCGACGCAGCGAACACCGTCTACGACCTCGACCGGATCGTCGAGCTGTCGGGGGTGTCGAACTCGTCGCTGACCCACCCGATGGTGGAGGACAACAACCTGTCGCTGTACCCGAACCGGAACGGCGCCCGCGTGCAGCGGCTCTCTGGTCCGATGGGCTCGGATCTCCTGCGGTTCCTCGCGAGCCCAGCAGAGGGCCTGGTCCTCGACTCGTGGCTCGACGCGGATGGCGTGCCGCAAGGCGACGCCGAGGACTACATCAACCAGTGACCCGTTCTCAGCTACTGCAGGACAGCATCGAGCAGCCCGGTTCGTTCCGGGCCCACTCGGGTCGCTTCCCGAAGTAGTGGGCCGGCGCGTCCGGGTGCTCTGCGTAGGGCTCCCGGGCGAGCGCCTGCAGCCGGTGGACCTCCGAGAAGTCGCCGGCCTCGGCCTGCGTGATCGCCTGCTGAACGAGGTAGTTCCGCAGGATGAACCTCGGGTTGACCTGGTTCATCCGCTCGCGCCGCCCGGCCCCTTCCTCGCGGGCTCGGGCGGCGTACCGCTCGAGCCACGCGTGCCACGCGCTCTCGAGCGGGCCGGTCGGGGCGTCGGGATCGTAGAACGCGCGCCGGAGGGGGCGAAGCCGGGCGATGGGGGAGGCCTCCTCGTCGACCGGGACGTCCGCGAGGTGGCGGAACAGGAGCGTCATGTCGACCTCGGCGCGACCCATGAGCCCGAAGAGCTCGTCGATCAGGTCGGCATCGTCGGGATGCTCGCGCTCGAGGCCGAGCTTGCTCCGCATCATCGCCAGGAAGGCGGGACCGAAGCTCGCGGTGTAGCGGTCGAGCACGCCCTGGAGCGCCTCGTGGTCGTCGACCAGCGGCGCCAGCGCCTCGAGGAAGCGCGCGAGGTTCCACGCCACCACGCTCGGCTGGTGCCCGAAGCGGTACCGGCGGCGGGGCTCGTCGGTGGTGTTCGGCGTGAAGTCGGGATCGAAGTGGTCGAGCCAGCCGTAGGGGCCGTAGTCCAGCGTGAGCCCCAGCACCGAGAGGTTGTCGGTGTTGAGCACCCCGTGCACGAAGCCCACCCGGTGCCAGTGGACTACGAGGTCCGCGGAGCGCTGAGCGACCTCGGTCGCCCACTGGATCACGGCGCCGTCGTCCCCGTCGTGGGTTGGGGCGAGGTGCGGAAAGTGGTGGCGCAGCGTGAACCGCACGACTGCCCGAAGCGTGTCGACGTCGTCGCGGGCGGCGAAGATCTGGTAGGTGCCCAGTCGGAGGAAGGTAGGCGCCACGCGGCAGACGATGGCGCCGGGCTCGGGACGTGCGCGACCGTCGTAGAACATGTCGCGCACCACGTCCTCGCCCGTGGTGCACAGCGACAGCGCCCGCGTGGTCGGCACGCCGAGGTGGTGCATCGCTTCCGAGCAGAGGAACTCCCGGATCGACGAGCGCAGCACCGCGCGGCCGTCGGCGCCTCGAGAGTACGGGGTGCGGCCGGCGCCCTTGAGCTGCATGTCGTAGCGCACCCCTGCCGCTCCGATGGCCTCGCCCAGCGTGATCGCGCGACCGTCTCCGAGCTGGCCCGCCCAGTGGCCGAACTGGTGCCCGCCGTACACCGCGGCGTAGGGGTGCATGCCCTCGAGCAGCCGGTTGCCGGTCAGCACGTCCGCGATGCCGGCCGGGGCTTCGCGCCCGAGCCCCACGAGCTCGGCCACCTCGGGGGACCACGCCCGGAGCTCGGGACCGGGCACGGGCTCCGGGACGACCGGGGACCACGCGGCGCTCCGGACCTGGCGCGGGGCCCGGCTCTCCGAGGGGTCCCCCGGAAGCTCGCGCACCACCCGATTGTCGAACGACCAGTCGATGAAGGACATGCCGCGGGCGTATCGTGGGCCGCACACGCGGGAGGGAATCGATGGCGCGATGGATGTGGGCCGCTGGCTTGGTCATGGCCGGATGTGCGGGCAAGAACCAGACAGAGCAGCCGCCGTCGGCGAGCCCCGGAGGCGACGCGATGGCGCAGGAGGAGCCGGCGCCGGCCCAGGTGGAGGAGGCACCCACGCCGAACCCGGGAGAGGCCCCACCCGATCCGGACGGGGGACCGCAGCGGTGTGGCGGTATCGCGGGGTTTCAGTGCCCCGACGGAGAGGTCTGCGGCGACGACCCCTCGGACAGCTGCCGGCCGGGCGCGGGCGGCGCAGACTGCATGGGCCTGTGCATGTCCTGCGACGACCGGAGGCTCTCCCGCACCTACGTCTCGCGCGACCCCGCGGCGTGCAGCAAGAAGAAGCTCGCCTGCGGCGGAGGCAAGGCGGCCTTCAACGACCACTGCGGGTGTGGCTGCTACGACCTCTGATCAGGGCCGGCGCCGACGCCCCGGGGGTGCGGTGTCCGGGTCTTCCGGCCACGCGTGCTTGGGGTAGCGCGCCCGCAGCTCCTTTCGGACCTCTGGCCAGGTACGCTCCCAGAAGCCCGCCAGATCGTCGGTGATCTGCTGGGGCCGGCCATTCGGCGCGAGCAGGTGCAGCAGGACGGGCTCGCGCCCGCCGAGCACCGTAGGGGTCGTCCGAAGGCCGAACAGATCCTGCATGGGGACCGCCAGGACGGGGCGCTCGCCGTCCCACCGCAGCCGGATCCGGCGCCCCGAGGGCACCGACAGGGCTTCGGGAGCGAGCTCGTCCAGCGCCCGCCACCGCGACCATCCCAGGGCGTCGCGAGCGGCGGCGGCCCAGTCGGCCCCGCGGAGCTCGGCCAGCGATCGACGCCCCGGACTCAGCGCAGGCAGCAACCCCGCGAGGAAGGCCTCATCCGGCGTCGGCCACGCCGGGTCGCGCCGCGCCACGAACCGGAGGCGGGCGCACAGCGTGGCCCACGCAGGGTCGCGGGGCTGCGCGTCGGCGAGGCGCGCGCGCGCCGCGGCCTCCAGCACGGTGGCCGCTTCCACGGGATCGGCCTCGATCGGCTGCGACGCGAGCTCCAGGTCCTCGTACCGGCGGACGCGCCGCGCGCGGACGGCCCCCGCGGCCTCGTCGAACGCCAGCACGTCGACCTCCTCGGTGTCGAGCCACGCCTCCCGGCAGGCCGACGCGGCGTGAACGAGGCCCTCCGGAAGCTGGTCGTCGACGTCGACCGCGACGAACAGCGGAGCGTGGGGTACCGCCGCGGCCGCGGCCCTCGTGAGCTGCACCCCGCGGCCGCCGACGAGGCGCGCACGGCCGCTTCCGGGGGCCCTGCGGCGCGCCACCCGGTCCGGCCAGCCGGCCAGCACCGCTCGCTCGAGGGCCTCGTCCGCGTCCGCAGGCGGGACCGCGGGCCCTCGGGCCACGCTGCGCGCGAGCTGCCGGGCCACCCGCGCCACGAACGGAGAGGGCGCGCCCGCGTGTACCGCATGGACGATCCCGCCATGGGACCGGGTGCCTCCCTCGGAGAGCAGCGCCGCCGCGAGGGCGGCCTCGTCGGCGACGCCCGCCTCCGCCCCCGAGAGCAGGAGGGCGCCCAGGCGCGGGTGCACGGGCAGGGCCGCGAGCTGGTGGCCGCGGGCGGTGAGCCCTGAGTCACCGGCGCCCAGGCGGGCGAGCAGCGCTCGCGCGGCCTCGATCGAGGCCGCGGGGGGCGCCTCGAACCAGCCGAACGTGGCCGGGTCCGCGCCCCACGCGAGCAACTGCAGGACCGGACCGGCGAGGTCCACGCGGGACAGCTCCGGTGGATCCCAGTCGTCGAGCGCCTGGTGCTCGCGAACCGACCACAGCCGCACGCAGGCGCCGGGGGCGGTGCGCCCGGCGCGCCCCGCGCGCTGGGTCGCGCTCGCCCGCGAGACGCGCACCGTCTCGAGCCGATCCAGGCCGCTGGCGGGGTCGTAGCGCGGACGGCGGACCCACCCCGCGTCGACGACCACGCGGACGCCGGGGACCGTCACCGAGGTCTCGGCCACGTTGGTGGCGAGCACGACCCGCCGCCGGGCCCCCGGTCGGAGCGCCCGATCCTGCTCGCTGGCGGGCAGCCGGCCGTGCAGCGGGACGACGTCGCCGTCGAGGTCTGCGAGCCGGGCCGCGGCCGCTCGGATCTCCCGCACACCGGGAAGGAACGCCAGGATGTCCCCGGGCAGGGACCCCCACGCGTGGCGAACCCCGGCGGCGACCGCGTCGGGGATTGGCACCCCGTCTTGCGGGAGGTGCTGGACGTCCACGGGGAAGCTGCGCCCCTCGGAGCGCACGACGTGCCGCGTGCCCAGGAACGCAGCGACCGGCTCGGGGTCCAGGGTGGCCGACATCACACCGACGATCAGGTCCGGGCGAGCTTCCTCGCGCACCTGGCGGATCAGTGCGAGCGTGAGGTCGGCAAGCACCGAGCGCTCGTGGAACTCGTCGAGGATCACGGCGGCGATGCCCTCAAGGAACGGGTCCTCCTGCAGCCGGCGAAGCAGGATCCCCTCCGTGACGAGCAGGACCCGCGTGTCGTCGCGAGCTGTGCGCTCGAAGCGGACCTGCCACCCGGCCCACGTGCCCGGCTCGCAGCCCGCCTCGGCAGCGATGCGCCGCGCCGCCGACCGGGCCGCGACCCTCCGGGGCTGCAGCACCCAGACCGCCCCGTCGGTCGCCTCCGCGATTGTCGGGGGGATCCGCGTGGTCTTGCCTGCGCCGGGCGGCGCGACCAGCACGAAGGCGCCGTCGGCCAGGGCGGACCGCACCCGCGGCAGCACGTCATCGATCGGCTGATGCACACTCGATCCCAAGTCGTCGCGGGCCAGTGTCCGGATCGCGACGCGCAGATGTTCGGTTAGCACCGTGGAGGCGCGCTTGCAGGGCCGCGACCTGCTCGTCATCAGCGATCTGCATCTGGGCGAGGACGTCGGCGCGATGTCGCGGCGTACCCTCGCACTGGAGCAGGAGCTGGTCGACTTCCTCGACTACCACCGCACCGAGGGGCCGCGCTGGAACCTGGTGATCAACGGGGACATGCTCGAGCTGGCGGGTATCCTGCTGCTCCCTTCGGAGGTGGGCTGGATCGACGGGAGCCATCCCCACGACCGATCCTATGGGCTCGGCAGCGTGCCCGATGCCGCGGCCATCAAGATGCAGGCCATCGTCGACCACCACCCCGAGGTGTTCCGGGCGCTGGCCCGCTTCGTGGGCGAGGGCCACACCCTCTCGGTGGTGATCGGCAACCACGACGCGGAGCTGCACTGGCCGGAAGTGCAGCGGGTCTTCGTCGATGCCCTGGTGGCCGGCTGGGCCGACCAGCGCGGAGAGGCCGACCGTAGCCTCGAGTCGCTGCGCGAGGGCATCCTGTTCCACCACTGGTTCTTCCACGATCCGGGCGTGGCCTGGATCGAGCACGGGCACCAGTACGATCCGTACTGCTCCTTCGAGCACGTGCTGGCGCCAGCCACCGACCAGCGGGAGATCGACCCGAACATCGGCTACCTCGTGCTCCGCTACATCATGAGCCGCGTCGACGGAGACCTGTACCACGCCGCCGGCAAGGGATTCTTCGGGCTCATCGGGGTGTGGCTCCGCCAGAAGCCGCGCCACATCACGGGGTTGTTTCGCGGGTACGTCGACATGTCCAGGCGCCTCGTCGAGCACTGCCTGGGCCGGGATCGCGACCGCCTGGCGAGCCGCGAGGAGCAGGCGTCGCTGCGCCGGGCGCAGCTCGCGACGTCGCTGGGCGCCGAGCGGCTGATGGCCGTCGAGCAGCTCTGGATGCCCCCGGTGGTGGCGGACCTCAAGCGCCTGCTGCGGGCCCTCATGCTGGATCGGCTCACGCTGATGCTCGCGGTGCCCTTGCTCTGCCTGACGATCCTGGTGCTGCCCGAGTCGCTCCGCCTTCCCGCACTGGCCCTCGGCCTGCCCGTGCTCGTGGGGTGGGCCTGGCTGGCGAGTGGTCCGCGCGAGCCCATGCACCCGGGCGAGATCATGCGGGCGCGGGCCCGGGAGCTGCTCAAGCTCACCGGCGTGCCCTACGTGGTGATGGGGCACTCCCACCAGCCGTGCAACGAGCACGGCGAAGGCGGGGCGTACCTGAACACGGGCACCTGGGTGCCCCACGCGGACCCGCGCACCGCGTTCACCCACGTGAGGATCCAGCGGCGCGGCGCGCAGGTTCAGGCGCGGCTGTGTCAGTGGCGCGACGGCGCCTCGCAGACGTTCGAGCCCGCCTGACCCTGCGCGCGGGCCCGATGTCTCACCCGTCCTGCTTGCCCGGGTGACCGTCGGGGAGGGGCACGGGGTCGTGCCCCATCGGGAAGCCTGGGTGGCAGCGAAGAATCCGCTTGGTGGCCAGCCACACGCCGTACACGCCCCAGACCTCGATCGCCTCGATGGCGTAGACCGAGCAGGTGGGCGTGTAGCGACACGCCGGGGGCAGCATCGGCGAGATGAAGCGCCGGTAGAATCGGATCGGCGCGATAAGCAACCAGCGGATCATGCCGGGCTCCTCGAGCGCGCAGTCACATGGTGGCCATGACAGCGCAAACTCTTCGCGACCTCGTCCGCGGTGTCGATCCCTCGGAGCGGCGGCCGCTCGTCTTCCTGACCGGCGCGGGAGTGTCCGCGGCGTCGGGGATCCCGACCTTTCGCGGGCCCGAAGGGTACTGGCGGATCGGCAGCACCCACTACCACCCGCAGGAAATGGCGACCCACGCGGCCTATGCGCGCATGCCCCGCGAAGTGTGGCGGTGGTACCTGTACCGGCGCGGGGTCTGCCGGCGCGCCGAGCCCAACGCGGGGCACCGCCTGCTGGCGGCGATGGAGCGCAAGCTCGGCACGGCGTTCTGGGTCATCACCCAGAACGTCGACGGCCTGCACGTCCGAGGCGGGTGCAAGTACGAGCGCGTGCTCGAGATCCACGGCTCCATCGACTGGATGCGCGACGAGGACACGGGAGAGCGCTTTCCGATCCCCGAGGGGATCGAGCTGCGGGGCCCCGACGATGCGCTCACCGACAAGCAGTGGGCCTCACTCGTGAACCCGCAGACGGGCGCGCGCTGCCGCCCCCACGTGCTGTGGTTCGACGAGTACTACGACGAGGAGAACTTCCGCGCCCAGACCGCGCTCGAGGTGGCGGCCTCCGCCTGCGCCCTCGTCGTGTGCGGCACGAGCGGCGCGGCGTCCCTGCCGTACCGGTGCGTCGAGCTCGCGTGGCAGGGCGGGGCACGTCTCGCCGACATCTGCACCGACCCGAACCCCTTCCGCGACGCCGCCGCGCAGGCGGCCACCGAGGGGCGAGGGGCCGTGTTCGACGGCACGGCGGTCGAGGGGATCACCGAGGTCGCCGCAGCCCTGGGGGTCGCGTGAGGCCCGGCGGGCTTGCGCTCATCGCCATGCTGGTCGTTGTCGCGGGAGCCGGGTGCGACCCCTACCGGGCCTGGCCAGACCCCGCCACGGTGTTCCCCGCTGTGTTCACCCCGGTCGACGACCTCGAGCCCTACGAGGAGATCCGCTTCGAGACGCAGACGTGGACGCCCGGCGTCGACGTGGAGGAGACCGCGCTGTACGTCCAGAAGGCGCTGTTCCACCGACCCGGGGCGCCGGTGGAAGAGGTCATCCACTTCGGGCAGGCTCGGCCACCGGCGATCGTGAGTGGGCACCCCCGGTTGTCGCTCGTCGGCGATGTCATGCCGTTGGTCGCCCCCGCGCCGGGATGGGCCGACGCGGTGGCCCCGCTGCTCGACGGGGACCTGCGGCTGGGCAACCTCGAGACCCCGCTGTCGGACCTCCACCCCACCGACCGCGCCTCACTCGTGCGCGACTACGGGCTCTACGCGTTCAACGCCCCCGTGTCGCTCGTGCAGGGGCTGCCGCTCGACGTCCTGCAGATCAACAACAACCACTCTCTCGACGTGGGGCCCGAGGGCCTCGCGCGCACGGTCGACAACGTGGAAGGGGAGGGGTTCACCGCTCTGGGAGGGGCCTCCAACCTCGCGCTCGCGGCCGTCGACGACCTCACGGTGGGATTCGCGACCTACACGTGGGGGCTCAACGTGGAGGTGCCCGAGGGGTACGATCCCGCGCCGCTCGGTATCGTCGGCTTCGGCGAGGTCGGGGCGGAGGTCGACCTGTCCCGGGTGGGCACCGACATCGCCACCCTTCGCGCCGAGGGGGCGAGCCATGTCGTCCTCCTGGTGCACTGGGGCTTCGAGTACGAGTACTGGCCCGATCCACACCTCATGCAGCTCGGGCGCCGGCTGGTCGCGCTAGGCGCCGACGTGGTGGCCGGGCATGGTCCGCACACCCCGCAGCCCGCCGAGCTCTGCGCGGTGAACCAGCCCCTGTCGGTACCCGGTGTCGGCCAGTGCTCCGTGCGCACAGACGACGGGATCACCCGGGATGCGGCGGTCCTGTACTCGCTGGGCAACTTCGGCACGGATCTCGGCACGCTTCCTCTGCAGGTGGGGATCGTGGGATCGGTCTCGCTCGACCCGGCCGGCGGCGTGAGCGGGCTCGGCTGGGCCCCCGTGGCGCGGGTCGGCGGAGCCGAGGGCACCGAGCTGCAGCCGCTCGGCGCGCTCCTCGAGGACCCCGGATATGCCGAGGAGCAGGCCCGCCTGGATCGCTTGCTCGGCACGCGCTGGCGCCGGTAGCATCGGGCCGCGGAGGACGCATGCTGGTGCTGTGGAGTGCGATCGCGGGCGCGGCGGTTCCGTCGGGACTGATGGCCAGAGGCTCCGACATCCAGGCGCTCGAGGTCCGTCAGTTCGCGGTGAGCCCGAGCGGACAGGTCGTCGTCGCGTGCACCGAGAGCCGGGTCGTGCCGATGACCGGGGGCGCGAGCGAGGTGAAGCTCGACCCCGGGGGGCTCGTGGCGGCAGACGTGGGCGACGACGGGCGCCTCGTCCTCGGGCACCAGGGGGGCGTCACGATCCACGAGAGCTCGGGGCGCGAGATCCTCAGGCTAGGAGGCTACACCGGCAAGCTCGCCGATCTGGCGCTGTCGCCCGATGGGAGCTCCTTCGCCGTGGCGTCCGACGACCGGGTCGCAGTCCACAGCACCGCCGACGGACGGGAGCTGTGGGCCTGGAAGGGCGGCGCGGCGTGGTCGGTGAAGTTCCACCCCGATGGTCGCAAGCTGATCGCGGGCATCGCAAAGGGCAACCTGGTGCTCGATGCCCGGCGGGGCCGCGTGATCGACGGCTTCGACACGGTGCCTGCGGTCTGGCTGCGGTTCACCGACCAGGGTCTGTACACCTTCGCCGAGGGTGGGCCGGTCAAGACCTGGGATCCGATCACGCTCGAGGCGACCGAGCCGCAGCTCGAGATCGAGCTGCAGCAGGCGGCTGCGGCGCACCCGAGCGGCTCCTGGCTCCTCGTCGACGGTTGCGTGACGGCTGCGCGCACCGCACACCCCTCGGAGCTGTGCGTGAGCCCGGCGGTCACCGCCACGGCGTTCGGCCGCGACGGCTCGCTCTTCGTGGCCGCGGGCGGCGAGGTGCGGCGGTGGACGCCGCTCGACGAGAACCAGGTCACCGACCTGGGGCTCGCGCCCGGGGGGCCCCGCGTCGTGGCGATCACCGCGGCCGAGGCGGGCGACTGGGTGGTGGCCACCGCCGATGGCGTGCTCCGTCGGCTCGCCGCCGATGGCACGGCGCGGTTCGAGGGCCGGCTGCCCGACTGCCAGCCCGGTCGCTGCGCGGTGCGGGCGATGGGCAGCCACGAAGGGGAGACGTGGGCCATCGGGCCCAAGGGGGGCATCCAACAGTGGGACGCGAGCGGGCAGCCCGTCAGTCGGCGGCCCAAGCGGTCACGGGTGCTCGATGCCGGTCGCCTGCAAGACGGCACCTGGGTCTCGCTCATGGAAGACGGTCGCGTCCGCGTGTCCGATCGGCCGGGCAAGGGCCGCGCAGCAGGGCCGCTCGAGGGCGCGAAGGCGCTGCGGGTGGGCGCGTCCGGGTTCGTGGTGATCGGCGAGGAGGTCCATCCGTTCAAGGCGGACGGCCTCGCGCGTCCGGTCGCGAGCCTCGGCCCGGACCGGCAGCCCCGCGCGGTCGCGACCGACAGCACCGGCCTCGCCTTTGCCGTGCTCGACCAGGAGGGCACGGTCCACCGGTTCTCGGCTGATGGCC
>CAYMSU010000111.1:0-14684 GCA_964393165.1 uncultured Enterobacteriaceae bacterium | reverse complement strand
GGCCACGATGGTGCGCAAGGTCCAGTCGGGCGGTCTGGGCGCGGCCGGCGGGATCTGGCATGTGCCCGTGCCTTGCCCGCCGCGGCTCGGGGGGATCGGCCCAATCGCCTGGCGGCGGGTCGTCGAGCTCGTCCGACGCCCGATGTCGCTGTTCGGGTTCTCCTGGTCCATCGCCATCGCGGCCGCCGCGGCCCTCGCCCTGGAGACCCAGGGCGACATCGAGCCCGAGGTCGGCTTCGGGATCATCGTGGCCACGCTCGCTTACGGCGTGCTCTTCGTCCCCAGCGTATTGCGGCTGGACTTCCGGTCCGATCTCGAGCGCATGGAGGTGCTCCGCTCCCTGCCGATCCGCCCGGTCGCGATGGTGATCGGCCAGGTCATCCCGGTCGTGGCCATGCTCACCCTGTCTTCGTGGGTGGTGGTGCTCGGGGCGTGGCTGCGGCATCCGACGATGGGGGCGTGGGCCCTCGCCGTATCGGTCGTGCTTCCGGTCGGGCTCGTGCTCACGCTGACGACGGAGAACCTCGTGTTCCTGTTGCTGCCCTGGCGCATCGAGGCCGGCGAAGCCACGATGCAGTCCGTGGGCCGCAACCTGCTCACGACGATGCTGTCGTTCGGGGCGAGCATCGTGCTGTGGACGGTCCCGATCTCGTGTGGCATCACGGCGGGCCTGCTCAGCCAGCAGCTGGCGGTGGGCGTGGCGGTGACCGTCGGGCT
This sequence comes from uncultured Enterobacteriaceae bacterium, assembly GCA_964393165.1. Lineage (GTDB taxonomy): Bacteria > Myxococcota_A > UBA796 > UBA796 > DRPG01. Next base: position 13,967 of record CAYMSU010000111.1, on the reverse strand, counting down.
GATGGCGGCGACCTCGCTCGTGGCCATCTGGCTCACGGCGTGGCGGTTCGAGGCCTTCGACCCGTCGCGCGACGTCCCGACCTGATTGGGGCCATCTCACGCGGCCGCGACTGGCGCGCCGGGGCCTTGTCGCGGCAGGCCTCGCGGTTAGTGTCCGCGAAGCTGGAGGCCCCATGAGCACGGACAAGGATCTCGGGGAGGCCGTGAACACCGAGCCCACCCAGGACGGTGGAGCAGGGAACCAGGACGGTGGAGCAGGGAACCAGGACGGTGGAGCAGGGAACCAGGGCGGTGGAGCAGGGAACCAGGACGGTGGAGCAGGGCAGGGGGGCGAAGATCCGCAGGGAGCTCCTGCGGACACTGTTCAGCAGCCCGCGGGCACTCCCCCCGGGCCCCCCGAGGGGACCGGCGAGGCACCCCTCACCCCCGAGCAGCAGCAGACCCAGGCCCTCCAGGATCAGCTGGAGGCTACCCAGCGGGAGGCCCAGGAGGCGCAGGCGCGGCTCCGAGCCGTCTCGAAGGCCTACACGGACCTTCAGGCAGAGATGCGCGGGTTCCGGGAGCGCCAGGAGGCGCGGGCCAAGGAAGGCAGCGAGCTGCAGGCGTTCACGCTCGCCAAGACCTTCTTCGACCCCGTCATGAACCTGAAGCGCTCCATGCAGAATGCGCCCGACACAGACGACCCCTTCATCAGTGGGCTCGAGATGGTCCAGAAGCAGTTCATGGACGCGCTGCACCGCCTCGGCCTCGAGGAGGTGCCCGGCGAGGGGGCTCCATTCGACCCACAGCTCCACGAGGCGCTCGCGGTCACGCCGGTGAGTGATCCCTCGCAGGACGGCAAGGTCCTGGCGGTGCATGCCACGGGATACTCGGTGAAAGGGCGGGTGTTGCAGGCGGCTCAGGTCGTCGTCGGCAAATACCATGAGGCGGAGGGCGGCGAAGCCTGAGGCCCGAGCGCGGATGGCGCCGCCCTTCCGTGAAGCGAGGACCGAGGCGGAATGCACCTACTGTTGATCGTGAGCGCCCTCGGGTGGGCCCGCCCCGCCGAGACCCTCCGGGTGGGCGGCGCCCTGCGGGACCTGGCGCTGCCTCTACCCGAGGCCGCTTCCGAGGCGCTGCGCACGCAGGCGTGGCCCGAGGCGCTGGCCGCCCTTCGGGCCATGGAGCCCCCCGGGGACCGTCACCAGCGTGCCGACTGGGCGTTCCTGGTGGCCTGGAGCGCCGCGCGCGCCGGCACCCCGGAGCTGGCGGAGGACGTGCTCGAGCACCTGCAGCCGCGCGGGGCGGCGCCCGAGGCCTACGTCTCCGCCGCCCGCGGGGAGGTGTTGCTCGCGCTCGGCCGCGCCGAGGCCGCGCTGCCCGCCTTCGAGCAGCTCGTCCAGGAGTCCCCGCTCTTCCCGACCGTCGCGGTGAGCGCGGCCGAGGCGCTGACGACCCTCGGTCGCACAGACGAAGCCCGCAAGTGGCAGCTCGCGGTCGTCGAGCGGCCCGACCCGGCCCCCGGCAGCAGCGACGTGCTGGTCGCCCTCGGCCGAGACCCTCACCGCACCGACGACGAGCGCTACACGGCCTTGCGTCGCGCGTGGACGTTCTACCCCGACGAGCCGGCCGGAGAGCGTGCGGCGGAGCTGCTCGACGAGGCCTTCGGGGCGCGCGAGCCGACCTGGCAAGCACGGGCGCATCGCGCCGAGCGATGGATGTACGCCGAGGAGTACGACCGCGCGATCGCCGAGACGGACCCGCACGAGGCCCACGCCAGCGAGCAGTCGCTCGATGGCTGCCGCCTGCGCTTCGTGAGGGGCCGCAGCCACTACAAGCGCAACCGGCTCTCGGCGTCGATCCACGCGCTCGAGGGAATCGGCGAGCAGTGCGCCGACGTGGCGGGGAGCTACGGCCCTCGCGGGCTGTACCTGGTCGGCACCGCCGAGTACCGTCGCAAGGAATACGAGAGGTCGGCCGCCGCCTACGCGAAGCTGCGGGAGCTCTATCCCGACCACTCGATGGTCGACGACGCGTGGACCCGCGGTGGAATCTCGCTGCTCGAGGCTGGACAGCAGCGCGAGGCCGAGGCCTGGTGGCGGAAGGCGCTCGACGAGCACCCCGACGGCGACACGGTGCCGGAGGCGTCCCTGCGCCTGGCCTTCGCCCGCTACGATGCCGGCGACCCCAAGGGAGCGATCGCGATCGCGGATCGCCTCGCGGAGCTGCCGCTGGGCGGCAACGCCGCGAGCGTCGAGGCGGGACGGTACTGGTCCGCGCGGTGGAAGCTCTTTCCTCGCGCCGATGCTCCGCGAGAGCGCAGCGAGGCCTCGGGCGCTCGCAGCGCGGCGGTACAGGGCTGGAAGGAGCTGTGCGAAGAGCGTCCCTTCAGCTTCTACGCGATCCTCGCGTACTCGCGACTCGTCGAGGAGGCCCCTCGAGTCGCCGAGCGGCTCGCGCAGCGGCCCCCGTCCGTCCGCAAGCACGCCACCGAGGGCTTCCCGGACCGCCCCTGGGCCGTGCGGATGGCGCTGTTCCGCAACCCGGCATTCCGAGACGGCGTGGGCCTGGCGCGGCTCGGCCTCGTCAGCGAGGCGCTGCGCGAGTGGGACCGGGCCGAGCCGCGGGAGTGGACAGCCGAGGAGAAGGCGTGGACGGTGGAGCTGCGCATCGCCGCCGGAGACTGGCTCGTCGCCCACGACGACTTCCGGCGGTGGATCGAGGAGCACCCGCTCACCACCCTCGGTCCGCTCGAGCCCCAGATCGTCAGGCTCGCGTGGCCGGACCGGTACTGGGACCTCGTCCAGGCCGCCGTCAAGGCGGACTACCCGTATCCGGCACGCCTCTTCCACGGCCTGGTCCGTGAGGAATCCACGTTCAACCGCAACATCGTGTCGTTCGCGGGCGCGCGCGGGCTCTCCCAGCTGATGTGGGCCACGGCCAAGCAGACGGCCGGGTGGCTCGACCTGCCGGTCACTCGTGACGCCCTGTTCGAGCCGGAGACGAACCTCGAGATCGGGGCTCGCTACCTCGCCGCCATGCACAAGCAGCTCTCCGGCAGCCCGTACCTGGCACTGGCCGCCTACAACGGGGGCGCCCGCAACGTGCGGCGGTGGGCCGAGGAGCACGGCAATCCACCGATCGACGAGTACGTCGAGCGGATCCCCTACCGGGAGACCCGCGGCTACGTGAAGCGGGTGATGGGTACCTGGCAGACCATGCGGTACTACTTCGACGACGGGCCCGGGTTCTCGGATCTGTCCAGGTACAACCACGAGGCTCTGCCGTGAGCCGGGATCCGGGTTCCGCCACGGACACGGACCTCGAGCCGACAGACCCCGAGCCGACAGACCTCGTGCGGGTCGGAGGACCGGAGGCCGTCCGGGTCCTCATGCACGACTTCGTTCATCGCGTGGCGTCCGACTTCATCATCGGCTTCCTCTTCGAGGGCCGCGACCTCGCGCGCATCGTCCGTCACGAGGGGGAGCTCGCGGTCGCGCACCTCGGGGGGCCGGCCGCGTACGGGGGCCGGCCCCTCGGCGCGGTGCACCGGCCCCTGCGGATCAACCGCGGCCACTTCCGCCGCCGCCTGGCCATCCTCCGCACGGTCCTCACCGAAGCGGGGGTGTCGCCCGACGTCGTCGAGCGCTGGGTGGCCCACGATGCCGCCCTCGAGGCCGTGATCACCGACGGCACGGAGTGCACGCCGTCCTCCGGAGCGGCCAGCGAGGGCTGAGTCGCTCGTCGGCGGTCAGATCGTGGATCCGGGGATGGATACAGGGGCTCGTTTCCGGGAACCCGATGTCCTTCGTCCACCTCCACACGCACTCCCAGTTCTCGATCCTCGACGGAACGGCCTCGGTGGAGGCGCTCGCGACTCGCGCGGCCGAGCTCGAGATGCCTGCGCTCGCGCTGACCGACACGGCGAACCTCTACGGCGCCGTCGCGTTCTATCGTGCATGCGAGAAGGCAGGCATCAAGCCTATTCTAGGCGCAGAGCTTCACGTACAGCCGGAGGGGCTCGAGCACCTCGACCCCGCGCGCGCCGAGGGCGGGTATCAGCTGGTCGCCCTCGTGGAGAACGCGAAGGGCTACCACAACCTCTGCGCGCTGGTCACGTCGGGCATCTTCGACGGCATGCACTACAAGCCGCGCGTCGACCTCGCAGGGCTCGAGCGCCACCGTGAGGGCCTGCTGTTCTTGAGCGGAGGCCGCAAGGGAGTGCTCGGCCGTGGTCGGCCCGAGCTTCGGGGTGCGGGTGCGCTGCCGTCGCTCGCGCAGGCCCGCCAGGCGCTGGAAGAGCTTCTGCCGGCCACGGGTCCGGGGCGGCTGTTCCTGGAGCTCCAGGATCACGGCCTCGAGGGCCAGGTGGAGGTCAACGCGCTGGCTCGCGAGCTGGCCTCGGCCGAGGTCCCCACGGTGGTCACCAACGCGGTGCACTACCTGCGCGCGCCCGACAGCTCCGTCCACGAGCTGCTCAACGCGATCGCCTCGGGGTGCAGCGTGCGCGATGCGCGGCGCCTGCAGTCTCCGACCGACCAGGCGTGGCTCAAGTCCGAAGCAGAGATGCTTGAGCTGTTTCCCGAGGACCTCGCCGCGATCGAGCGAACCCTGGAGATCGCGGAGCGCTGCACCTTCGAGTTCGAGTTCGGGAACTACCACTTCCCCGCGACCACTCCGCCCGACCTCGGGGCAGACGGATCGCAGCTCGACAGCGAGGCGAACTGGGCCTACTTCTACCGGGCGTTCCCCCCTCCGGCCGACTGGGGCATGCCCGGCGCCGAGGCCCCCCCGGCGAAGGCCCCCGGCGCGGGCACGATCGACGGATACTTCGAGTGGTACGCGAAGACGGGGCTCGAGCACCGGCTGGCGGCCATGCCCGCCTCCAGCACCGAAGGGATCGACCGGAGCGCCTACGAGGAGCGTCTCGAGCACGAGATCGGAATCGTCATCGGCATGGGCTTTCCGGCCTACCTGCTCATCGTCGCAGAGTTCATCAACTGGTCGAAGGACCACGACATCCCCGTCGGACCAGGTCGCGGCTCGGCCGCGGGGTCTCTCGCGGCGTGGGCCATGCGGATCACCGACATCGATCCGATTCGGTACGGCCTGCTCTTCGAGCGATTCCTGAACCCCGAGCGGGTGAGCATGCCCGACATCGACGTCGACTTCTGCCAGGACCGGCGGGAGGAGGCGATCGAGCACGTGCGCCGGAAGTACGGCGACGACCGGGTGTCGCAGATCATCACCTACGGCACGCTGAAGGCGAAGGCGGCCGTCCGCGACGTAGCGCGCGTCCTCGACCTCTCGTTCACGGAGGCCGACCGCATCGCGAAGCTCGTTCCCGAGCAGCTCGGCATCAAGCTGTCGGAGGCGATCGAGCAGGAGCCCAAGCTCGCCGCCATGCGCGACGGAGACCCCAAGGTCCGGCGGGTGCTCTCGCTTGCCCAGGGCATCGAGGGCACCATGCGGCAGACGGGCGTGCACGCCGCGGGGGTGGTGATCGCCGACCGTCCGTTGATGGACTACGCGCCGCTCTACCGCGACGAGCCCGAGGGCGGGCCGGTGGTCCAGTACGACATGAAGAGTGCGGAGGACATCGGGCTCATCAAGTTCGACTTCCTCGGCCTGAAGACCCTCGACCAGATTCGAGACGCGGTCGCGATGGTGGAGCGGAACCACCAGATCTCCCTCGACATGGCCGCCATCCCGGAAGACGACGCGCATACCTACGCTCTGCTCCAGCAAGGAGACGCGCTCGGCGTGTTCCAGCTCGAGTCGAGCGGCATGCGGGAGCTCCTCGGCCGGCTCAAGCCCTCCGACATGAACGACATGGTCGCGCTCGTCGCGCTGTACCGGCCGGGGCCGCTCCAGTCGGGCATGACCGACGACTACGTGGAGCGCAAGCACGGCCGCGCGGTCGAGTACCCGCTGCCGGTCCTCGAGCCGATCCTCGAGAGCACCTACGGCACCATCATCTACCAGGAGCAGGTCATGCAGATCGCTCAGGTGATGGCCGGGTACTCCCTCGGAGAAGCCGACCTGCTGCGCCGGGCGATGGGCAAGAAGAAGCAGTCGGAGATGGACAAGCAGCGTGAGCGCTTCATCTCCGGGGCGATCGAGCGCGGGATCGCCGAGGAGAAGGCCACCGACATCTTCGACCTGATGGCCAAGTTCGCGGCCTACGGGTTCAACAAGAGCCACTCCGCGGCGTACGGGTGGATCGCGTACCAGACGGCCTACCTCAAGGCGCACTACCGGCCCGAGTTCATGGCCGCGCTGATGAGCATCGAGTCGGCCAATACCGACAAGGTGCTCGCCTACCTCGTGGACTGCCGCAAGGCTGGCGTGCCGGTCCACCCCGTGTGCGTGAACGAGTCGCGGCTGGCCTTCGACGTGCCTCCGATGGCGGAGCGCGCGCAGGGGGAAGACGGGGAGCCGCGGCCCTCCATCCGGTACGGGCTCGGCGCGGTGAAGAACGTCGGCACGTCCGCCATCGAGGCGATCCTGGAGGCCCGGGAGGCCGCGGGCGGGCACTTCGCCAGCGCGGGCGACTTCTTCGACAAGATCGACTACCGCCGGGTGAACCGCCGCACGGTGGAGAGCCTGATCAAGGCTGGCGCGCTCGACTTCACGGGGCTTCCGCGGGCCGCGCTGCTGCAGGGTGTAGAGGCCGCGATGACCCTCGGCGCGCGGTCGCAGGCCGACCGTGCGGCCGGTCAGATGGGCCTGTTCCTCCAGGCGGGGAGCGCTCCCGACTACCGCTTCCCCGACATCCAGGAGTGGCCTCTGTCCGTCAAGCTCGCCTACGAGCGAGAGGTCCTCGGGCTGTACCTGTCGGGTCACCCCATGCAGGCCCACACTGCCGACGTCGAGCGCTACGCCAGCTGCCCCGCGGTGGCGCGTCTGGCCGAGCACATCGGAGCCGAGGAGGTCCGGGTGATGGGGCTACCGGTCGACGTGCGGGTGGTCACCACGCGCCGCAACGACAAGATGGCCTTCGTTCAGCTCGAAGACGCAGGAGGCAGTGTCGAGTGCGTCTTCTTCCCGGAGCCGTGGGCGCGGTCACAGCGGGCGATCGAGGCGAACGAGCCGGTCCTCGTCACGGGCACGGTCGAAGAGAACTCCGACGGCGCCAAGCTGATGGGGCGGTCCGCGGAGACCCTGTCCGACATCCGCGGGCGGATGACCCGCGAAGTGCGCTTCGAGCTCGACATCTGCGACCTCGAGGGCGACCGGCTCGAGCGCTTCCTGCACCTGCTGCGAGAGCAGCGGGGGAGCTGTCGGAGCTGCTTGATGGTGAGGGTCGACGGCCGCTTCCAGGCGCTGCTCCAGCTGCCGGACCTCCCCGTCGAGCCGAGCACCGGCATGGAAGAGCAGGTCCACGCCCTGTTCGGGCGGCCCGGGGTGGTGGAGCTCACGTGACGTCGGGGTGGCTGGCGCTGTGCCTGGGCTTGCTCGGCGGCGAGGCGTCGGCGGATCCCCAGAGCACCCCTCCGGACATCGTGGAGGAGCTCTCCGACGGCGTGATCCTGAACTGGACCACGCTGGTCCTCGAGGTCACGGCTTCCGCGCGTCGCGCCCGGCTCCCGTCGCTGCGGGCCACCGAAGAACACGCGAGGCGGGAGGTCGGGGTCGCGATCCGGCAGACGATCGGGCGGGTCCCCGTCGACTCCCACACGCTGCTCGCCGGTGTGCTCGAGGCGAGCGACGTCGGCCCCGCGCTTCAGGCCCGAACGGGGCGATGGCTCGTCCAGGAGGTCACCTACGGCAGCTCCGGTCGGGTGGAGCTTCGCGCCGCGTTGTCGATCCACGACGTGCTGAAGCCCTGGCTTCTGGCCGAGATGTCTGCCGCCCCCGGATCTCCGTGTGAGCTCCCGGCGACCTCGGCGCGAGCAGCCCAGTCGTTCTCCGGTGTTCTGATCGACGCCCGAGGCACCGGCCTCTCACCGGCATACGCGGCCCAGCTCCGCCTCCCGGGGGGAGCGGAGCTCTTCCATCCTCGCCTGCGGGTGCCCGCGCAGCTGTCCGTGCCCCCCTTCCGCTTCGTGTCGGATCCGGCCCACCCGGCGACCGCCAGCGTGGGGCCGCGGCCGCTGATCGTCCGAGCCACCCGTGCCCAGCGCGCCGACCTGTTTGTCGGCAGCACCTCCGCCCAGACGCTACGAGAGCACCCGCAGCTGCTCTGCGAGGGCACGATGGTCGTGGTGACGGATGGCTGATCACGCGGAAACGGAAGCAGGGGCGTCCTGGCCGAGTCCCCAGTGGCTCGGGCGGCTCGAGTATCGGTGGGCGCTGCGCCTTCAGAGCACCCGGCGAGATGCCGTGCTGGCAGGAATCGCGCCGGAGGCCTTCTGGCTGCTCGAGCATCCTCCCGTCATCACGCTCGGCAAGCGGGGAGGGGAGGTGCGGTCTGCAGGGTCCACGCCGGTCGTGCGCACCCGGAGGGGCGGCCTCGCCACCTGGCACGGCCCCGGCCAGCTCGTGGGGTATCTGATCCTCGACCTCGCCTCGCGTGGCGGCGCGGTGCGAGACCTCGTCTGCGCCGTGGAGCAAGGCATCATCGACTGGGGTGCGGCCCGCGGGCTGCCGCTGGGTCGCCGGTCGGGCGCTCCCGGCGTCTGGTGCGGCGGCGAGAAGCTCTGCGCCGTTGGGTTCCACTTCCGGCGTGGGGTGAGCCTTCACGGGTTCGCCCTGAATGTCAGCTGCGACCTTCGCGCGTTCGATCAAATTGTCCCCTGTGGCATCGGCGACCACGGCGTCACCTCGCTCGAGCGGCTGGGCGGGTCCCCCCCGCCAGTCTCGGCCCTCGCGTCGGAGGTGGGCACGTCGGTCGTCCGCGCCATCGACCAGCGGATCGGCGCAGGGGTCGGTCGGTCGGGGGCCGATCTGTCGGCCGATCTGTCGGCCGATCTGTGCGTCGGTTCCGCCCTTGACCCCCGGGCGGTGCGCGATTAGCGTTGGCTAGTTCGCAGGCACGTAGCTCAGTGGGAGAGCACCGCCCTGACACGGCGGGGGTCAGCGGTTCAAATCCGCTCGTGCCTATACCCACGATTGCGTCGCTCGCCTCATCCTTCCGCGAGCAGCCTCCATCCATCGCCTGTCGAGAGGGACATTGCGCAGAGGACCACGTCGCCGGATCCAACAGGAGCCCGACCGCAACGAACCAAGAGTGAACCATCGGATTCGCGTTCCCCGCGTCCTCGTGATCGACGAGGAAGGCAACAAGCTCGGGGAGTTCCTCACGGAAGATGCCGTGAGGCTCGCTGAAGACCGTGGCCTCGACCTCATCGAAGTAGCTCCCAATGGCCGTCCGCCGGTGTGCCGCATCCAGGACTACGGCAAGCTCAAGTACGAGCGCAAGAAGAAGGCCACCCAGGCCAAGAAGAACCAGGTCCAGGTGCAGCTCAAGGAGGTCAAGCTCCGCCCCAAGACGGACGACCACGACATCGATGTGAAGGTCCGCCACGCGAGACGGTTCCTTGAGCAGGGCAACAAGGTCAAGGTCACCATTCGGTTCCGCGGCCGCGAGCTCGCTCACCGTGACATCGGGTCGCAGCAGTGCCTGCGGGTGGCCGAGGAGTGCAGTGACCTCGCGGCGATCGAGACGCACCCGCGCATGGATGGGCGCCAGATGTTCATGATCATCGCGCCCAACGCGAAGACGCGGGCTCGCGCCGCTGAGCGAGCAGAGCGCGAGGGCGCGGACGACGAAGCGGAAGAGTAGGGTGCGCCAGCGGTGGCCATCGGATAGGCCACCGGGGTTCGGCGGCCGCCCGGCTGGTCTCGCACCCGAGGCGTCCCGCCCCCTGGAGTCCACACGATGCCCAAGATGAAGTCCCATCGAGGTGCGTCGAAGCGCTTTCGCGTCACCGGTTCGGGCCGCGTTCGCTTCAAGCGCGCCTTCATGCGGCACAACCTGAGTGCCCGCAAGAAGTCGAACAAGCGCGTCCTGCGGCAGGCCGGCTATCTCGACGAAGTCGACGAGAAGGTCGTCAAGGCCATGCTCCGCGGCGACCACTAGGCGCTGCCGGCCCCTCATTGATCGAAAGGGTGGGTGGGCCTCGGCCCGCCGCGCTCGTGAACCCTCGCCCTCGCCGCCACCGGGCCTTCGCCCTGGGAACCGGCCAAAGGAGGCTGCATGGCCCGCATCAAGCGCGCCCAGATACGAAAGTCCCGCAAGAAGAAGCTCTTCCAGCGCGTGAGCGGCTTCTTCCTCGGTCGCCGCCGGCTCCGCCAGGCGATCGAAGCGCGGATGAAGGCCGAGAAGCAGGAATTCATCGGCCGCAAGCATCGCAAGCGGGACTTCCGCCGGCTGTGGACCCAGCGGGTCAACGCCGCGGCGCGACAGCACGGCCTGTCCTACTCTCGATTCATCCACGGCCTCAAGCGGTCGGGCATCGAGATCAACCGAAAGATGCTCGCCGACCTCGCAGTTCGCGAGCCCGCCGCGTTCCAGGCGTTGGTCGAGCAGGCCAAGGGTGCGCTCACGAGCTGACGCTCGTGGACTCACGGTAGGAGTGGCCCGGGTTCCCCGAGGAAGGTACCGTGGCACCATGAGCGCTCATCTGATTCGGGGCCTTGGTCTCGCCTTCCTTCTCGCGTGCGACAGCGACGAGATCATCTGGGCGGAGTTCAGCCGAGAGGCCTCCGTCGAGGTGTTCGTGGAGTCCGCGGACGCCTGCGACGCCCGCCTCGCATCCACCGAGGCGCCCAAGAAGAAGGACGATCCCAACGTCCTCCGCTCTGCCGTGGTGGGCGACCCGGTCGGCGAGATCATGATCGAGCCGATCTGTGGGCCCGTCGGCACTGTCCACAACGTCGAGGTCACCGTCTTCGAGGACTTCGAGGACATCGTGCGCCGGGCTACCCTGACCGTAGATGCGACGGTCGACGACCCAGAGGAGGGCCGCGGCGAGGAGACCTTCGAGATGGATCGCGATGCCGCGTTCCCGGGTCGCTACGGCCTCGAGCTCCAGAGCCAGGGTGTCGAAGGCGAGACCCGGACCGACCTCTTCCGCTTCCTGCTGCTCTCGGCAGAGGAGCTGACGGACGTGGTCGAAGAGCAATGAGCGAGGTCGACCCGGAAGAGCTGGAGCTTCCCGACAAGCTCTTCTTCCGGATCGGGGAGACCGCCCAGCTCGTGGGCGTGGAGCCCCACGTGCTCAGGTACTGGGAGAGCGAGTTCCGCCTGCGCCCCCAGCGGTCCCCATCGGGCCAGCGGATGTACCGGCGGAAGGACATCGCGCGATTTCTCCGGATCCGCAAGCTGCTCCACGAAGAGGGCTTCACGATCGCCGGCGCCCGCAAGGTCCTCCGCGAGGCCCCCAAGTCCGAGGGCTCCGGTCCCACCGTCGATGGCGCCCGCCTCGGCGAGGGTCTCCAGAGGCTGGCCGACCTCCGGGCGCGGCTGCGGGAGTTCAGTGCGCGGGTCGGCTCGGTCGGGGTCGCCGGCGTGGAGCCCAGCGACGAGTGAGGAGCCCTCCGCCGATGATCGGCCGACCGAGCGCGGAGGCGCCGGAGTTTCCAAGCAAGTGAATGGCGGCCACGAGGCGTGACCGTTAAGCGTAGTGGGTTCTAGCGGGGCGTAGCGCAGCCTGGTAGCGCACCAGACTGGGGGTCTGGTGGTCGCTGGTTCGAATCCAGTCGCCCCGACCATTCAACTCAAGGCCCTCGCGAGTCGCTGATTCGTGAGGGCCTTCCTGGTTATGTGGTTCGAGGATCTCGCCAGGCGTTCCGATGTGTCCGAGATCGGTTCGCCGACACCAAGCATGCGGGAGCGCCAGGCGCTGGGCGGGCACGGCGCCAGATCGACGGAGCCAGCGCTCGAGGGCCTCGGACGTCGTCCGCGGGGGGCCGCAGGTCTGGGGGACAACGCCACGGCCCCCCTCCGACCTCACTCCTCCGCGAGCAACTGCGCTGTCGCCGAGGTCCAGTCCTCCAGGTGGTACACCTGCACGATCTTGCCCTCCTCGAGGGTCAGGATGTCGATGGACATGATGTCGAAGCTGTTGCCGGTGGCCGGGTCCACGCCGAAGAACGGGCCGACGGGGGTTCCGACTGCATTGCCGCGGACGACGAAGCGGCCATCGTCGAGCTCGATGATCTCGACAGGGTCCCAGGTCAGGTCGGGCACCACCTGGCCGAGGAAGGCGATGGTGTTCAGCATGCCCTCGGCGCCGGGGCCGCCCGGGGGCGTCGGGATGGAGACCACGTCCGGGGAGAACAGGTCGTAGTAGCGATCCTCCGTGGTCCCCGCGGGATCGGTCAGGACGTCGGTGTAGAACGCGCGGACGGTCTGAGAGTCCTCGCTGCCACCCGGGGCTTCGGCGCAGGCCGAGACCAGGACGAGGCCGAGGCCGAGGCCGAGGAGCGGAGCGTAGGGCAGGCACCGCGAACGCGCGCCACCTCCGACGGGGTGGATGGCGTCGTGGGGATGGGTTGAACGGGGAGTCATGACGGCTGTCTCCTTCAAGTGTCGTCGTCGATGGCAGGTTTTCCTACCGCGCGGTACATATCCTCGTCACGGTGTGGAGCCATGAGTAGATTACCAGGTGGTAACTTTTGACAGACGAGACCCCGAAGCGCCGGCGCGGACGCCCCCGCAAGGTCGATCCCGACCACATGCTCGACGTCGCCATGCAGGCCTACTGGAGAGCGGATCCGGCCGATGTCTCGGTCAACCAGATCTGCCGTCTCGCCGACGTGTCCAAGCCGTCGCTGTACGGCGTGTTCGGCAACGAGGACGGCCTCACGCGGGCGGTCCTCGACCGCTACGCCGAGCAGGTGCTCTCCGACGTCTTCGCCATCCTGCAGGCAGGACGGGGCCTGCGGCCCACGCTCGAGGCCCTCGTCGACTTCGCCACCGACGACCCGCGCATGGCGACGGGGTGCGTCTTCTACAAGATGCGCAACGGCAAGCACCGGCTGGGCCCCGAGACCCGCGCGCGGGTCGAAGAGATCGACGCCGCGGCCCGCGACGCGTACGGCGCCTTCCTCCAGGCTGCCCGCGACGCGGGGGAGTGGCCTGAGGGCACGTCGGTCGCGGTCGGCGCCCGCTACCTGTCCGAGCAGGTGGCACTCGCCATCGTCCAGCGCGCGTCCGCCGAGGATCCGGAAGAGCTGCGCGAGGCGCTGACGCTGGCGTTGTCGGTGTTCACGCGCTGAAGCCCGACGCCGACCGTGCATCTCACGCGGCCCCTGGGCACACCTCTCCAGGGGTCTTGGTCGCCTCGGTGGAATAGGCTCTCCCCATGATCCGGGTGCTGCCGACCTCACGAGGAGACATCCCGCTTCCCGCGTTCCTGCCCGACGCCACGCGAGGCACGATCCGGTCCGTGCCCTCCCACCTGCTGGGTGACGTGGGCGTCGAGGTGCTCATGTGCAACGCGCTGCACCTCTCGGAGCGACCAGGAGCCGAGACCATCCGGTCGCTCGGCGGGCTGCATCGCTTCACCGGATGGTCGGGTCCCATCGCGACGGACTCGGGCGGCTTCCAGGTGTGGTCGCTCGCCCGCGACCGCGGAGGTCGCGGGACCGTCACCGACAAGGGCTTCGTCCTGCCGGATCCCGGAGGGCGCGGCAAGAAGGTGCTCACCCCCGAGAAGGCGATGGAGCAGCAGCTGAAGCTCGGTGCCGACATCGTCTTCTGCCTCGACCAGTGCACCCACCCCGAGGATCCCCCCGACACCCAGGTCGACTCCGTCAGGAGGACCCTGGCGTGGGCCAAGCGCTGTCGCGCGGTGGTCGAGCGGCGGCCGCCGGAGCGCCGCCCCCTGCTCTTCGCCGTCGTCCAGGGAGGCCCCAGCCCGGAGCTTCGCCGACGCTGCGCGGAGGGCCTGGTCGATCTCGGCTTCGATGGCTACGGCTTCGGCGGAGTCCCGGTGACCGCCGAGGGCCTCGTCGACGAGGTGGCGCTGGTCGCCGAGATCCTGCAGTGATTTCAGCTCCGAAAGGGTGAAATCCTCGACAAACCAGTCCTCGCGCTC
>CAYMSU010000110.1:10873-14854 GCA_964393165.1 uncultured Enterobacteriaceae bacterium | reverse complement strand
AGCTTCCAGCGGATCTTCCAGGAGAACATGGTCTACAGCGGCATGCCGTTCACGACCGATCGGGGGGTCCTCGAGCGCCTCCGGGGCGGCGAGGACATCGACGTCCGCGAGTTCTACGAGCCGCTCCCGCCCTTCTTCAAGGCCGTGGCCGAGGCCGGCGGCCTCATGAAGTACGGCACCGCGCTGCTCGCGGGCGAGGTGGGGCCGACCTACGCGGTCGACGCCGGTCCGGCGCCCATGAACATCGCCCACAAGCTCATCGCGAGCCGGGCGTGGCGCAGCAACCAGGAGGAGGACGGGATCGGCAGCGTGAAGCCCGGCGACCAGGTGCTGTGCCGGGCGTCGTTCCGCGGCATGCACGAGTACACCACCGGCATGGTCGTCGCGCTGTACCGCGACGAGTGGGGCGACGCGCCGATGGATCGGCCCGAGCAGGTCGCCGCCTTCGAGGACCACTTCGTGCTGATCAGCCACCAGGCGGTCCCCGAGTTCGCGCAGAAGGCGCGCCTCGCCCCGGCCATGCGGCTGACCGAGGAGATGGTCCAGGCGAGCGAGCAGGCCGGCCTTCGGCTGCACGGGCCCGGGCGGGGCCTGCCCCCCGGGGTCTGCCACCGCGTCGTCGTCGAGGACTACGCGCTGCCGGGCGACATCGTGGTGCTCACCGACAGCCACTCCCCCACCGCCGGGGTGCTCAACGCGTTCGCCTTCGGGGTGGGCTCCACCGCCATGGCGTTCGCGCTGCGCACCGGGCTCATCCCGGTCACCGTTCCCAAGGTCGTGCGCGTGGAGATCTCGGGCGATGCCCGGGGCGTGCTCTCGCCCAAGGATCTCATCCTGCACCTGATCGGCGACCCCTTCTTCCGCGAGGAGCACTGGCGCGAGTCGGCCACCGACACCTGCATCGTGGAGTTCGGGGGCCCTGGTCTCGCCCAGTGGGACGTCGACGAGCTGTCCGTGCTCACCAACATGACGGTCGAGGGCGGGCTGATGACCGGCATCGTGGAGCCCTGCGAGCCCATCGTCCAGTTTCTGATGGACCGGCGGGGGCTCCCTCGCGAGGACATCGAGAAGCTGCTGGTGAGCCCCGACGCGGGGGCCTCCTATGTGAAGACGCTGGTGGTCGACCTCGACGAGGTGCCGCTGACCGTCGCGACCCCCGGCGACAGCCGCAACCGGGCTCCGCTGTCCGACCACCTCGAGGTCGGCGTGCAGAACGTGGTCATCGCGAGCTGCACGGGCGGCTCGCTGGCCGATCTGCGGGCAGCCGCCGCGGTGCTGCGCGGTCGTGCGCTGGCCGAAGGCATTCGGCTCACGGTCACCCCGTCGTCCACGCGGGTGGCCGATGATGCCGAGGCCGAGGGGCTGCTCACGCTGTTCCGGGAGCTCGGGGCGGTCGTGACGGAGCCGGGCTGCGGCTCGTGCATCGGCAACGGGCCGGGCATCCCGCTGCCTGGCGAGACCACGGCGAGCACCACCAACCGCAACTTCGCGCGGCGGATGGGGGCGCCCGGGCCGGTGTACCTGGTCTCGCCGGCGGTGGCCGCGGCGAGCGCGATCACGGGCCGCCTGACGGACCCTCGGGCGCTCGAGGCGAAGTAGCCGTGCGCGTCGTCACCTGGAACGTCAACAGCCTGCGCACGCGGATGGAGCACCTGGCCCGGTTCACGGAGGAGGTGTCGCCCGACGTGGTGTGCCTGCAGGAGCTGAAGCTCGAGGACGACCAGATCCCTGTCGAGGAGCTGCAGGCGCTGGGCTACCCTCACCTGGTGGCGTACGGACAGCCCGCCTACAACGGTGTGGCCATGCTCTCGAAGCTGCCGATCGAGGGCGAGCAGCGCGGCTTCCTGGGCGACGACGACGATCAGGCCCGGGTCGTGGCCGGCACGGTGCAGGGGGTGCGGATCTACGGCCTGTACACGCCGAACGGGCAGTCGGTGGGCAGCCCGCAGTTCCTCTACAAGCTGGCGTGGCTCGGCAAGCTCCGCGAGGAGCTGGACCGCTACGCGCCCACGGACGAGGTGCTGGTCTGTGGCGACATGAACGTGGCGCCATCGGATCTGGACGTGTGGGATCCGTTCAAGGCGGAGGGCCGGGTGCTGTTCCACCCGGACGAGCGCGCAGCGATCCAGGCGCTGGTCGACTGGGGGCTGACGGACGCATTCCGGGAGCGCAACCCGTTCGAGACGGCGTTCAGCTGGTGGGACTACCAGAAGATGGGGTTTCAGCGGAACCACGGCATGCGCATCGACCACGTGTACCTGACGGCGCCGCTGATGCAGCGGTGTACGGAGGTCACGATCCACCGGGACGTGCGCGGGTGGGACACGCCGTCGGATCACGCGCCGGTGTCGGTGGTTCTGGGCTGATTCCCTGTCACTGACCCGCGAGGCTCTGACCACGCCGTCGGCTCCACGCTCGGTGGCAATTCGATGGCCGCCACCGCGACGCGCCACGCGTCCAGAGGCGCAGCTTGCTCGCGTCGCCCTGCTCCATGCGCTAGGTGCCACCATGGACGGGTTCACGATGTCCATGCACGTCACCCACCAGCAGGAAGCCTTCAGCAAGGCCTTCGTCTCGGCGATCGCGGCCACCGCGGGGATTCGTGTCCAAGCTGGCCCGAATCGCCGGAGGAGGTGTCCCATGATGGTCTCGCGCGAGACTCTGCAAGGAATCGAGCCAAGGCAGGTGACGGCGTGGCTCCGCTCCAATGGATGGACGCACATAGAGGATAGCGCTGGCGCCGTGCTCTATCGGAAGCCCGCCCAGGAATCGGACGAAGGTGACTACGAGGTCGCTGTGCCCGAGCACTCCGGGTTCCGAGACTACATGCTGCGAATCAGAGAGGTGATCAGTACGATCTCCGTCGCGGCGGCTCGTCCCCAGGACTGGATCGCCCGAGAGGTTCGGAATTCGACAGCCGACATCATCCGTCTTCGCGCGGTCGGACCTGGCGTGGGTCCTGGCGTTGTGCCTGTCGAGCTGGGCACTCGACTGATCAAGGGCGCTGCAGACCTCGTCCTGGCGGCGGCATGCGCAGCGGTGGAGCCAAGGCCCGTCTACAGGACTCGGAAGCCTCAAGAGGCGGTGGAGTTCGTGAACACGGTTCGTCTTGGCGCGGCGGAGGAAGGCAGCTTCGTGGTCACCTTGCATGCTCCGGTTCCGCCAGCCCTTCAGCCCGCATCGTCAGAGGAGCTCGAGACCGAGCCGTTCGAGCGCAGGTCCACGCTCATGTTGGCCGAGTCTGTCGTGGCCGCGCGACATGCTGCAGAGAGAGCTGGGCTCGGCGAGGGTATGCAACCCTTCCACGCCGCGACGGCGCGCGGCGTGAGCGCGAATCTGTGCGAGGCCCTCGCGCAACTGGTCACCGGAGACGACGTGTCGGAGCTCGAGCTCCTCTTTGGATGGGCAGCGTCGCGTCCGGTCGCGCAGGGCGTCGCCCGCCAGATCCGGCTGGGATCAGACACCGGAGCGGTGCTGAAAGAGGCGGCACGCCAGCTTCGTGCAACGGCTCCTACACCGGATTTCGCCCTGGAAGGTTTCGTCGTTCGCCTCGAGAGCGACTCGCCCGCGCAGGGCGGAACCGCTGTCGTGGCGGTCGTCGTGGACGGACGTCCGCTGAAGGTGCGCGTAGGCATGCGGGCGGAGGACTACAACAAGGCGATAGCAGCCCATCAGGACAGCAACCTTATCCGTTGCGAGGGTGAGCTCACGCGTGTCGCAAAGAGCTACGTGCTGGAGAGCGTGAGGCACGTCGAGGTCGTCGTCGTGCCGGACGAGGTCCCCTAGAGATGCGAGATGCGAGGACACACTCAGGGCGAAGCCCCAAGGTCAAGCTGGCTCCGCTTGCGAAATGTCGACTCGCCGCCTCGGTGAGCACTGGTCCACGCGTGGACTACCTCCCCCAACAGCCTCCCCACACGGTGGTCCACGCGTGGACTACCTCCCCCAACAGCCTCCCCACACGGTGGTCCACGCGTGGAC
>CAYMSU010000110.1:0-10773 GCA_964393165.1 uncultured Enterobacteriaceae bacterium | reverse complement strand
ATCCGTGGACCCGTCGATCCCGCGCCCTCCCCCCTCGGTGGTCGATCCGTGGACCCGTCGATCCCGCGCCCTCCCCCCTCGGTGGTCGATCCGTGGACCGGCTAATCCTGAGGCCTCTGAGGTCGGTGGTCCACCTGTGGACCGGTTGATCTCGAGCCCACCTCTCTCGGTGGTCGATCCGTGGACCGGTCGATCCGGAGGCCTCTGAGGTCGGTGGTCCAACTGTGGACCGGTCGATCCTGAGGTCCCTGAGGTCGGTGGTCCACCTGTGGACCACT
Organism: uncultured Enterobacteriaceae bacterium; assembly: GCA_964393165.1. Classification (GTDB taxonomy): domain Bacteria; phylum Myxococcota_A; class UBA796; order UBA796; genus DRPG01. The sequence continues at coordinate 10,495 of CAYMSU010000110.1, read as the reverse complement.
TGCTCCCCCGACCACAGGATCCGGTGGTCGACGCGTGGACGAGTGACCTCAGTGATCGGATCGGTCACCGGTCCACGGGTGGAGTACCTCGTGCCGAGCCCGATCGGGCCCTGGATCACCGGTGGACTGGCTTCCGGTGGTCGTCCGAGCCGCCTCCGCGTCCACCTCAGCGGCCGTGCCACTCGTTCGGCCGACAGCCGCATCGACGCCCAGCTCGAGGCCGCGATCGCACGTCCGGAGTGAGCGGACGCGCTCGTCTTTCTCGTTGTCGCCGATGGGCAAGAATAGATGACGTCGTCCACCCGCCCCGACGGGACGCAGACGACGCTCCGCCGCGCGATCAGGAAGTCGTGACGCCATGCTGCTGATGCTAACCGCCATCCTGGCCCCAGCGTGGGGCCAGGACGTGCTCTCGGTCTGGGGAGGCTACCAGCCCCCCGCGGCCACGGAGACCGACTTCGCACCGACGTCCGACATCCGGTTCCTCGGGTTCGGCGGGCGCGTGCTCACGCCCCCCCTTCGGTTCGCCGACGGGCGGGTGCGCTGGGCCAACGGCCTTCGCTTCGCCTGGGGCCAGCCTCGGCTGTCCGCGGAGCTCCCCGACACCACCTCCAACAACATGGTGTCGTTGATGTGGGAAGCCATTGTGCTCGGCGAGATCAGTGAGCGCTGGAAGGCGGTCGCGATGTTGGCGCCCGGGCTGCACAGCAACTTCGCCGCGCCGCTGTCCGGCCGCGACTTCAAGATGCAGGCGGTCGGCGTCGTCACCTACCAAACGGGCGACGACACCCTGGTGGGGCTCGGGTTCGGCTACGCGAACCTGTTCGGCGTGCCGCGGCCGTTCCCGGTGCTGCAGGCGTCGACCGAGCGGGCGCGCTGGCGGGCCTCGATGCTGCTCCCGCAGCAGGCCGACATCTGGTACGAGCTGGTCGACGACCGGCTCTCGCTCGGCGCCCAGGCGAGGTTGTCGGGCGGAACCTTCCACCGGGGCAACGATGATCCAGGCCGGCCCGACAACGTGTTCATCCGCTACAGCCTCGGCACCATCAGCCCGGCGGTGGAAGCGCGGGCGGGCGGGCTGCGGATCACCGGTGAGGTGGGCTACGCCGCGCGGCGGCGGTTCAATGTGTACCAGGGCAACGACCCGCTCGCGGAGTTCGACATCGAGCGGGGGTGGACTGCCCGGGTGACGCTCGGGGTGTCCCCGGATCGCAATCGAAAGCAAGACGTCAGCCTGGTTCCGGGACTCTGACCGAGTCAGGAACCAAGACCCCGGCCCCGACACCCCCGACCAGCCCGTGCCAGGCCTCGGTCAGGGCCTCGAAGAGCCCGCTGAACATTGCAATCGGTTCGGACAGATTTGGCCCCGCGGGTGCGCGTGGCGCGCACCATGGCGAACGTGGCGCAGGTCTGCTGGCGAAGCCCTACTCGTCGTCGCGCGGCACGAGGCAGGCGCAGCGGCCGGCGGAGTACTGCACGCCGAGGTCGCCGTAGCCCTCCCTCGTGCAGCACAGGTCGCACTCGAGCGTGGAGTCGACGTCCCGGCACTCGTCGAGCTCGATGGGCTCGCCGCAGGCGGCGAGGGTCAGGGCCACGAGGGTGGCGGTCAGCAGTCGTTGGGCGAGCGGCACGGTCACCTCCAGTGTCCTGGACTTAGGAGGTGCCGGCCCCGGAACCCTTCGCGCAGGCTCTCCGCACCCTTCGCGGGCGGAGCCCTGGGGCCGAAGCGGTCAGGCCGAGCCCTCCTCGGCTCGCTCCCCCTCCACCGAGACGCCGAAGAACACCGCATACAGCACCGGCACCAGCACCAGGGTGAGCCCCGTGCCCACCACGAGCCCGCCCATGAGCGTGACCGCCATGCCCTCGAACATCGAGCCGCCGCCGAGGTACAGCGGCACGAGCCCCGCCGTCGTCGTCAGCGTGGTGAGGAGAATCGGGCGGGCCCGGCGCACGCTCGCCTCGATCAGGGCCTCCGCCGCAGGCCGCCCCTGGGCGATCTCGTAGTCGATCCGGTCGATCAGCACGATCCCGTTGTTGAGCACGATGCCGAACAGGCTGATCACGGCGAGCACCGCGATGAAGCCGAAGTCCGCGCCGAAGACCAGCAACCCCAGCACCACCCCGATCAGGCTGAACGGCAGCACCACCAGGTTCACCGCCGTGCGCCGGAACGAGTTGAACTGCAGCGCCAGCAGCATCACGATCGACAAGGCGGCCAGCGGAACGTTCGCGAGCAGGCGCTCCGTCGCCTCCGACGAGGCTTGCTGCTCCCCCGCGCCGTCGACGGACACGGCGAACGCCTGCTCCCCGACCCAGGCCTCGACCTCGCGCTGGACCGCCGCCCGATCCACGCCCGGCGCCACGTCGGCGGACACCTCGACCGTGCGGACCCGATCGATCCGCTTGATCTGGGGGAAGTCGAGCGCGATGCCGACGTCCGCGACCTGCTGCAGCGCAGCGCTCCCGCCCGAGCCGAACACGGTGAGGTTGCGAAGCGCGGCGAGGTCGAAGCTCGCGTCGGCGTTCGACCGGATGCGGATCGGGGTGCGCTCGTCGCCCTCTCGGAGCTCCGACGCCTCCACGCCGTCCAGCGCGGTGAGCAGGGACTGGGCGACGTTCTGGTGGGACAGGCCCGCGAGCCGCAGCCGCACCGGATCCACCCGTACGTCGAGCTTCTTCGCGCGCTTTCCCCAGTCGTTGCGGACGTTCCGCACCCCGGGTGATTGCCGCAGCCGCCCCTGCACCGCCTCGACGGCGGCGAACAGCTCGTCGGTGTCCTGGTGGGCGAGGGTGAAGCCCACGTCGGCGCCGCCCCCCGGACCGGCGGTGAGCGGCCCCGCGGCCACCCGGGCGCCGACCAGGTGCCCCTCGACGAACGCGATGAGCCGCTCCGACAGCACGTCGACCTGCGCCCGGTCGCTCGTCGTGGCGACCACGGCGAGGGTGCCCGTCGCCGCCGGCGGCGCGCTGTAGCCGAGGACGAAGCGGGGAAGCCCCTCCCCGAGCACCGCGGTGTAGCTCACGATGCCGTCGGGACGGTCGGGGCCGACCCGCAGCTCGTCGTTCACGAACCCGTCGAGCACCGCCAGCGCAGCCTCCGCCTCCGTCTGCGGGACGCTCTGTGGCATGGTGATCTCGACCGTCATCATGGGGTTGTCCGACGGCGCGAAGAACTCGCCGCCGACGTAGCCGAACAGCGCGCCCGACACGATCAGGAGCCCCACGGCCGCCGCCACCGTGGCGAGCCGCCGCTCCAGCGCCGCGCGGAGCACACCCCGCCACCAGTCGTAGATCGGGCGGTCGTACACCTCTCCCCCGGCGTCCCCCGACGGCGTGTCCAGGAAGGTCCGAAGCAGCATGGGAAGGAGCGTCATGGCCACCAGCCAGGACGACAGCAGCGCCATCGTGACCACCAGGAAGATCGGCCCGACGAACTCCGAGGCATTGCCCGGGGCGAGGTAGACCGGCAGGAAGGCCGCACACGTGGTCAGCGAGCTGATGAGCAGTGGGATCCAGAGCTCCGCGCTCGCGTCGATCACCGCCTGCTCGACGGGCTGCCCCTCCTGCACGCGCACGATGGTCGTCTCGGACATGACGATCGCGTTGTCGACGAGCATCCCGAGCGCGATGAGGAGCGCGGCCAGCGACATCTGGTTGATGCCCACCTCGAAGGTCGACATCAGCGTGAACGTGGCCAGGATGACGAGCGGGATGGCGGAGGCGACGATGGTCCCGACGCGACCCCCGAGGAAGGCCAGGATCACCACGAACACGATGCCCATCGACTGCAGCAGGCTGGACGTGAACTGCCCGATGGAGCGCTCGACGTCGTCGGGCTGAAACGCCACCGGCGAGATCTCGAGGCCGAGCGGCAGCTTCGCCTGGACCGCCGCGACCTCCTCGCGCACGGAGGCCCCGAAGCGCTCGCTGTTGCCCCCGTCCCGCAGCGACACCCCGACGAGCACGGCCGGCTTGCCGTCGTGGGTGGCCGAGGGAGCCGGCGGGGACTCGAGCGTGTCGCGCACGCGCACCAGGTCCCCGAGCCGCGTGAGGGTCCCGTCGGGAAGCGCGAGCACGAGCTCGCGGATGTCCTCGACCGACGCGAACGAGCCCGAGGGCTCGACCGAGAGCATCTCCGACCCGACCCGGACCTCCCCGCCGGGGCTCACGATGTTCGCCGTGACGAGGCTGCTGATCAACCAGTCGGGCGACACCCGGCGCCGGGCGAGGGCCGCCGGATCGTACTCGAGCACGACCTGGCGCTCCTGCTCGCCGACGATCTTGACCGAGCGGGCGTCGTCCGCCTTGAGCAGGTGCTCCTTGAGCGTCTCCGCGGCGGCCACGGTCTCGCGATGCGTGAACCCCTCGGCGGTGACGGCGTAGAGGACCCCGAAGACCTCCGCCAGATCGGTGTTCAGGCTAGGCTCGCGAGCGTCGTCGGGCAGATCCTGCCGCGCGCCGTCCAGCGCGTCCTGGACCTCGGTGAACACCGGATCGAGATCGTCGATCAGCTCGTCGATCTCGATGGTGACGACCGAGACCCCGCTGCGGGAGGTGCTGCGGATCTCGACGATCTCCGGGATCTCCTGGAGCGCCTCCTCGACCACCGACGTGACCAGCGTCTCCACCCGGTCGGGGGAGGCGCCGGGGAACACCGTGCGCACCGACGCGACGCGGAGCGTGAACCCGGGATCCTGCGCCTTGGGCAGCTGGACGTAGCTGATCGTGCCGAAGGCGAGGAGCAGGAGGATCGCCATCCAGCTCACCCGGGTGAGGCGAACGGCCCACGTGGTGATCGTCATGGCGTCGCCCGGACCGGCCGGCCCTCGTAGAGCAGCGAGATCCCGGCGGTGACCACGATGGCGCCCGGCTCGAGGCCGCTCGTGACGACGACCCGCTCGGACGTGAGGTCCCCGGTCTCGATGGCGCGCCGCCGGACCGTGCCCCGGCCGTCCTGCCAGCCCTCGACGACCCACACGTGGCGGCCCTCGGAGTCCTCCCCGATCGCCGCCAGGGGCAGCTCGAGGCGCTTGTCTTCCGTCTCCTCGACGACGATCTCGACGTCGGCCCCCATGCCGGGTCGGAGGCGCGGATCGTCCTCGGACAGCTCGACGGTCACCGAGAAGGAGCCGGACCGCCCCGTGACGCCGACCTCGGTGATCGCGGCGGGGAGGCTCGCGCCGCCCAGCTCCGCGAACGTGGCGGTCGCGGCCTGTCCGCGCTCCACGCGGCCGACCCAGGCGCCCGGCACGGCGACCGTGACCTGTAGCTTCTGGTCGGGGGTCAGCGCGATCACCGGGCTGCCTGCCCCCACGGTCTCGTTGGCCGTCACGAGCACGTCGGACACCCGCCCGTCGCGGTTGGCCTCGAGCACCGAGCGCTCGACCTGATCGAGCGCGATCTCGAGGGTGCGCCGAGCGCTCTGCAGCGACGCCCGGGCGCTGTCCGCGTTGGCGCGGGCCGCCTCGAGCTCGGCCGCCGACGCATTGTCGTTGAGGTATAGCGCCTCGGTGCGCTCGAGGGTCTGGCGGGCGAGGGTGGCGTTGGCCGAGGCCTGGGCCACGCTGGCCCGGGATTGCCCCACCTGCAGGCGCAGCTGGGTGGCGTCAAGAGACGCGAGGGGCTGGCCCGCCGTCACGCGGTCGCCGATCTTGACGAGCACGGCCTCGACCGTGCCTCCGGTCTGAAACGACAGCGTGGCCTGGTCACCGGCTTCCGCGACACCGGAGAAGGTACCGCGCAGCGCCGCCCCGGTGAGCTGCGCCACCTCGGTCCGCACTGGCCGGACGACGGGCTCCGAGGGGGGCGGCCGGCTGCAGCCGAGCCAGGCGACCAGCAGGATTCCGAGGGCGATCACGGAGCCTCCAGGGCGACGGTGAGAGCAGCCCGGAGCTCGGCCGGACCGTTGGGGGACGACGGGGTCGGCAGCGCGCCGGCCACGAAGAGGACGTCGAAGACCGCCTGCACGACATCATAGGTCGCGTTGGTCGCGCCCAGCTCGGCGGAGAGCGCGCTGGTGCGCGCCTCCGTGACCGTGGTCTGGGTGGTCGCGCCGCGGGCGTAGGCGTCGATGGCGGCATTGAGGGTGCGCTGGACGGCGCTCACCTGGACCTCGCCGAGCTGCGCCCGCAGGGCGCTGGCGAACAGCTGGTTCACCCCGTCCCGGGAGCGCGCCACCAGCGCCTGCCGCAGGGTCTCGCGCTGTTCTTCGACCGATCGCAGGGTGCGCTCGGCCTCGAGCTGGGACGCGCGGCGCCCCCCGCCCGCGAACAGGGGCAGGCTCGCGCTCACCCCCGCCTGCCACGTCAGCAGCGGAGGGTCGACGATGAACGCGCTCGGGTCGAAGGCACCGGGCAAGCCCGTCGGGGTCGGCGTGGTGCCGCCCCCGCCGCCCCCGTCGACGTTCGACAGGAAGAAGTTTCCGTTGACGGTGAACGAGCCGGCCACCGTGGGCATCCAGTACTGGCGCCGCTGCAGCCGGGACAGCCGACGCTGGGAGCGCACGAGGTGGTCGAGCTGCTCGAGCTCGGGGGCCTGGGTCTGGGCGAACGCCGCGAGGGCCTCGGCGATCCGCTGGGCCTGCCGCGGGGAGGTGAGGTCGCCCGGGACGCTCTGCACGATCTCCCGCAGGGGCTCCGGCTGGAGCGGGCGCGAGGGGTCGGCGCCGAGCCGCTGGTTCAGCCCGATCTGGACCTGCTGCACGTCGTTGAACGCCACGACGAGGCTCGCCTCGGCGCTCGCGAACTCCGACTCCCAGCGCGCCACCTCGGTGGCCGCCACGTCCCCGACGGCCTGGCGGTCGCGCGCGACCTGGAGGGACTCCCGCACCCGGTCGAGGTCGGCCCGGCGCACGTCGAGCACCGCATACGCCCGGATGAGCCCGACGTAGGCGGAGGCCACGTCGTACACGAGCTCCTGCTCGGCTGCGGACCACTCCGCGTTGCGGGCGCGGCGCAGGTCCTGCTGGACGTTCAGGTTCACGACGGCCCCGTCGCTGAACGCGAGCTGCTCGGCGGTGAGCGCCCCGGTGACGCTGGTCGCGGGCTGCAGGGGGGAGACCGCGCTCGGGTCGGTGAACCCGGCCCGCACGGCGACGTCGACGCTGGGCAGCCAGCTCGCCACCGCGCTCGCGACGGCGGTGTCGCGGGCGCGGAGATCCGCGCGGATGCTGCCGAGGCTCGGGCTGTTCCGGAACGCCTCGTCCATCGCGGTGTCGAGATCGATGCGCTCGCGGACCTCCTCGACGCCCACGAGCTCCGCCTCGGCGATCAGCGCGAAGGGCGCCTGCCGGTCGAGCCGCCGCAGGGCGGGAATCGAGATCGCAAGAGCGTTCGCCCGCAGGACCACCGAGCTCCGACTGGGCTGCCGACCGTCCCGGAGGTCGGAGAGCACGAGGGCGATCCGCCGAAGCACACTCCGGATCCCCTGCTCGGTGGACAGGGTGGCCGACGGGCCGTCGGCGAGGTCGCCCTGCAGCGCCACGGTGACGAGGCCGCGGGCCTCCCAGGCCTCGAACAGGGCCGCACGCTCCGCGGGAGCCATCGACCCGAGGGGGAGGACCACGAGCCCGCCGACGTCCTCAGCGAGGTCGACGCCCGCGGTGGCGGGCTGGATCCGCGCGCTCAGCAGGCCGCTGTCCACCAGGGCGGGCGGTGCCACGACGGCCACCTCCTGGTCGGCGAGGAGGCGAGCGACCTCGATCGCGCGCTTGACGTCGAGGCGGAGCGGGAGCGAGAACACGCCGCGCGGCGGGGGTTCCTCGGCGAGATCGACCGCGGCCACCACGGGCACGCGCGGGCTGCGCAGTGTGCGGGCCGCCTGGGACGCGAGCGGACCGAGCGCGACGACGACCTCGTAGCGGCGGTCGCGGACGGCGCGGCGCAGGTCCTCGGCCATGCGCGCGAGCCGGGACTCTCCCGCATAGACGTCGCCGTCCTCCACCTCGACGCCCATGTCGAGCTGATCGAGCTCCGCGTTGAGGGCGTCGACCAGGTCGGCGGGGGCTGGCGATCCGTCGACGACGATCGCGACGGATCCCGCGAGCGCCATGCGGGCCAACAACCAGGTCAGCAACGTGCACCTCCCGCGCGTAGGCTAACCCTCCGGCCACGCGGCGGGCGGCGCCCTAGGGCGGGCGGTCGACCGACGTGGTGCGCACGCGCTGCACCTCCACCTTGGGCGCCAGTGTGTACAGATCCGGCCGCCGATCCCGCAGCGGGCGCACGCTGCCCACCTCGCGGGCGGCGTGCAGCGCGTCCAGATCCAGATCCGCGATCACCACCGTCTCCGCGTTGGTGTCGGCCACGCCGGCGATCCCGTCCATCGGGAACAGGAAGTCGCTCGGCGTGCACACCACCGCGTTGCCGTAGTTGATCAGGTCGATGTCGTAGCAGACCACGAGCGCGCACTTCGCGAAGCCGGTGTCGAACACCGTGATCCCGGTGCCCGGGGAGATCCCGTAGGCCTCTCGCTCGTTCGGCGTGACGTGCAGCTTGTCTTGCGTGAACACGCCCCCGCTCGGGGTGATCAGGTGCGCCACGTTGTAGATCTCGCCCTTGCGCCGCACCGGGGTGCTGCCCGCGACAAGGTGCAGGCCCGACTCCTGGGCGAGCTGCCGCATGAGCGCCTCGTAGCGGGGCGCGAGCGCCGCCAGCCGCGCGATCGCCTCGCGCGACGGGAGCTCCGGCGCGAAGGCGCTGAACAGCTGGGCCGTGAACAGCTCGGGGAGCACCAGGTAGTGGCAGTGGTAGCTCGCCGCGGTGGCCACGAAGAACCGGACCTGCTGCTCCAGCTCCTCGAACCCCGTGATCGGCCGCAGCTCGTACTGCGCCGCGCACACCCGCACCCGTCGGACCGGGCGCCGCAGGGGCGCCGAGGCGATGCGCCGGCGGGCGGGATCGTGCCGGTCGTTCGTCCACGCCAGGAGCGTGGCGTAGTCGAGGCTCTCGTCGTCGCGCAGGTAGCCGTGCTGCACCTTGCGCACGTCGTAGCCGATGCGCAGGTGCACCGACAGCGCCGGATCCTCCAGCCGGCCGGCCTTCACCTCCTCGACGTACTGCTCGGCAGTGAGCTTGCCCTCGTGGGCGGCGAAGCCGGGATCCGCCCGCCGGCCACCATCCAGCGCAGTTGAGGCGCCGGACGAGGCGCTTGCGGCCCTCGTACAGCCGCCGGGCGACCCCCCAGCCCCGGGCGTGAGGGTGCACCGCCACGTCGGCGCCGTACAGCGTGTCGCCCGAGGGCGTGTGCGTGCTGAACGTGCCCGAGCCGGTGATCTCGTCGTAGCTGTACCAGGGGGAGTCGTCGTCGAGCGTGACGATCAGCGAGGTCGCGTAGCCGACCACCGCATCGTCGACGGTGACCACCAGCTGGCCCTCGGGAAACGCGAGCAGCTGGAGCTCGGGGTGCCGCCGGGTGCACAGGCCCGACGCGGGCATCGGGGCGTAGGCGGCCGCCTGGCACGCATAGATCGCATCGATGTCGTCGAGCTCCGCCCGGCGGAGCACGAGCTTGCGCCGCTCACTTGGCGCCAACGTTCACCTGTGGGCGGGACCGGCGGCGCGGGGGCGGGCGGTGCAGGCTGTCGTGGCGCCGCAGGTGGACCCGCGCGCTCGGGAGCGTGGACGGGTGCGCGGCCCACGCCGCGAACTGGTCGCGCTCCTCCACGAAGGGAAGCAGGGGCTGGTCTACCCGCACCGCCGCGACGATCGCTTGCTGCAGGGCGGCATCCCACTCTCGCGCCAGGCGCGGCCCATCCTTGGCCCGGATCACCCCGCGGCACCGCGGTGAGCCGCAGGCACAGTCGAGATCGGCCTCGAGATTGAGCGAGCTGTAGTCGCAGGTCACCGCGTCGCCCACCGCGAGGTCGCGCACCGCGAGCTCGAAGTTGGTGCCGGGGCTCAGGCTGGCCGGCTCGCAGTGGTGGTTCATGTACCGCGCCAGATCCCAGCACAGGATCCGCAGGCCGGTGGCGTTGGTGTAGGTGAAGTGCTCGAGCGTGGGCCGCCAGGTCTCGCCCAGGGCGGCCACCTGGCTCGCGGTCATCCGCTGGTCGAGCGGATCGAGGGTCCACAGGACGGTCCCTCGGGGAATGGGTCGTGTGGCGACGACCCCGTAGCCGATGCGATCATCCACCCACACGAGGCGGGTGTCGGGGTGCAGCACGTATGTGTCCTCGAGGCCGGTCCTGGCACTCGTCGCGAGAGTGCCCCCCAGGAGCGGGGATCGGCCCGGCCCACCAGCCTTGCGGCGCGGTGGACCTAACTCTCGCCGAATCGTCGCGCCGCATCTTCTCGATCGCGACTGGCAAGCGGAGCCAGCTTGCTGGCGGAGCGCGCAGCCGGACCTTCGGGCTTCGCCCTGCAGGCCGGGAGGCCGGACCTTCGGGCTTCGCCCTGCAGGCCGGTAGGCCGGACCTTCGGGCTTCGCCCTGCAGGCCGGTAGGCCGGACCTTCGGGCTTCGCCCTGCAGGCCGGTAGGCCGGACCTTCGGGCTTCGC
>CAYMSU010000109.1:0-15023 GCA_964393165.1 uncultured Enterobacteriaceae bacterium | reverse complement strand
GTCGACTTCCCCCTTGGGTGCCTCGTGGTGGTCACCGGGGTGTCCGGCTCGGGCAAGAGCAGCCTCACCTTCGAGGTGCTCGAGGCCTCCGTGCGCCAGAGCAAGCCGGTGTGCTGCCGCAAGATCACGGGGCTGTCCAAGGTCGACAAGCTCGTCCGGATCTCCCAGACCCCCATCGGGCGCACGCCGCGCTCCAACCCCGCGACCTACACCGGCCTGTTCGACCCGATCCGGGATCTGTACGCCCAGACCGCCGAGTCCCGGGCGCGGGGCTACCGAAAGGGCCGCTTCTCGTTCAACGTCGCGGGCGGGCGCTGCGAGGCCTGCGAGGGGGCCGGCGTCCGGTCCATCGAGATGCAGTTCCTGCCCTCGGTGGAGGTCGTCTGCGAGGTCTGCGAGGGCCGGAGGTTCAACGCCGAGACGCTCGAGATCACCTGGAAGGGCCAGACGATCGCGGACGTGCTCGCGATGACCGTCGCCGAGGCCTACGACCTGTTCGAGCCCATCCCCAAGATCGCGCGGATCCTGCGCACCCTGCTCGACGTGGGCCTCGCCTACCTCCCGCTCGGGCAACCGAGCACCACGTTGTCCGGGGGAGAGGCGCAGCGGATCAAGCTGGCCAGCGAGCTTCAGCGGCCCGCCACCGGCAACACCCTGTACCTGCTGGACGAGCCGACCACGGGGCTGCACTTCCGCGACGTCGCGATGCTGCTGGCCGCACTGCAGCGGCTGGTCGATGCCGGCAACTCCGTGGTCGTCGTCGAGCACCACACCGACGTGATGAAGTGCGCCGACCGGATCCTCGACCTCGGCCCCGAGGGAGGGGCCGCCGGCGGCCGGATCGTGGGCACGGGCACGCCCGAGGCGATCGCCGAGCTCGACACGCCCACCGGGCGGGTCCTCGCTGAGCTTCCCGAGTTCCGCCCGGTCGCCGCCGAGGATGCGCTTCCCTACGCCCTCGCTGCGCCCACGAGGCCGCGTGTGCGGCCCTCCGGGCTGCACATTCGCGGCGCTCGCATGCACAACCTTCGCGGCGTCGACGTGGACCTCCCGCACGGCAAGATGAGCGTAATCACCGGCGTGTCCGGCTCCGGGAAGACGTCGCTCGCCTTCGACACCATCTTCGCCGAGGGCCAGCGGCAGTACGTCGAGAGCCTGTCCACCTACGCCCGCCGCTTCCTCGGGCGCCTCGAGCGCGCCCCGGTCGACCGGGTCGAGGGGCTCCAGCCGGCCATCGCCATCGACCAGCGGAACCGGGGCCACAACCCGCGGTCCACGGTCGCGACGGTCACCGAGACCCACGACGTGCTCCGCCTGCTCTACGCCCGGGTGGGGCAGCCGCACTGCCCGGACTGCGACCGCCCCGTGCGGGGCTGGCCTCCCGCGGAGGCGGCGGTGCATCTCCGCGAGGAGGGCCTCGGCACCGGCTGGGTACTCGCCCGCCTCCGCCCCGCCGACGACCCGCCGTCGCGTCGCCACGGCCTGGTAAAGGACGGCTGGACCCGGCTGTACGACGAGGGCACCGAGGTCGAGCTCACCGACGACGCCTCCCTCGCGCGGCTTCAGCGCGGCGCCTGGCTCGTGGTCGACCGCCTCGCGCCCGGCCGCACCGCGCTCGCCCGCCTCGTTGAGGCCGTCGAGGCGGCCTACCGGCTCGGTGGCGGCAGCGTGCGGTTCGTGGCCCGCCGCGGAGGCGCCGACGTGACCCTGTCGCAGCGGACCGAGTGCGTCGAGCACGGGATCGTGCACGAGGGCACCCTCACCCCGCGCCACTTCTCGTTCAACGCCCAGCTCGGGGCCTGCCCCCGCTGCGACGGTGTGGGCCGCACGACGTCGCTGGTGGTCGAGCGCCTCTTCCCGGCCCCCTCCTACGGCCTGTGGGATGCGCTCGACCCGCGGGTGGGCAGCGTGCTGGGCCGCTCGGCGCGCAACCGCGCGACCATCGAGGCCGTGCTCGAGGCCCACGGTCGCACCACCGCGGATCCGGTCGCGTCGTGGAGCGAGGCCCTGCGCGACGCGATGATCGATGGCCTGCCGGAGCCCGTCGACGTGCGGTGGACCAAGGCCTGGGGCCGCAGCCGCAAGACCGTCGAGGAAGCCCGCCCGTGGCCTGGCCTCGCCGCGCTCCTCGAGGGATGGAGCGCCCGCCTCTCCTGGCTCACCGCCGAGCAGACGTGCCGCGCCTGCCGGGGAGGCCGCCTGCGGCCCGAGCTGCTCGCCGTCCGGGTCGGCGGCCTCGGGATCGCCGCGCTCTGCGCGATGTCCGTCGAGGAGGCCCGCGCCGCCGTCGCGCGCTGGGCGTTCGAGGGCGCCGCCGCGGTCATCGCGGAGCGGCCGCTGCAGGAGCTGCAGCGGCGCCTGGCCTTCCTCGACGACGTGGGCCTCGGGTACCTGTCGCTCGACCGCGCGGCCGACACGCTGTCGGGCGGCGAGTCCCAGCGGATCCGCCTCGCGTCCCAGCTCGGCGCCGGGCTGTGCGGTGTCACCTACGTGCTCGACGAGCCCACCATCGGCCTTCACGCGCGCGACACCGAACGGCTGCTCGGCACCCTCGAGGACCTCCGCGACCACGGGAACACCGTGCTGCTCGTCGAGCACGACCGCGACACGATCCTGCGGTCCGACTACGTGGTGGACCTGGGGCCGGCCGCGGGAATCCACGGCGGAGAGGTGATCGCCGCGGGCACGCCCGAGGAGGTCGCGCAGCATCCGTCGTCGCTGACCGGCCGGTGGCTGTCCGGGCGCGACCGCCTGCCCGCGCGCCCCGCCCGCCGGGCCCCCAGCGGGTGGCTCACCCTCCGCGAGCCCCGGGGCAACAACCTCCGCGAGGACCTCGTGCGCGTCCCCACCGGGGTCTGGGTGGGGGTGTCGGGGGTCAGCGGATCGGGCAAGTCCACGCTGATCATGGACACGCTGGCCCCCGCGCTGGAGGCCCGCCTCGGCAAGACCGTGTTCGCCGCGTCGCTCGCGGCCCTCGAGGTGAAGACCACGACCGAGCCCGACCGCGTGGTCGTGGTCGACCAGGCCCCGATCGGGCGCACTCCGCGGTCCACGCCCGCGACCTACACCAAGGTCTGGGACCCGATCCGCAAGCTCTTCGCGGCCACGCGGGGGGCGATGGAGCGGGGCTGGGCGCCGGGCCGGTTCTCGTTCAACAGCGGCGGCGGGCGCTGCAACCTCTGCGAGGGCCGGGGGGCGATCCTCGTGGAGATGCACTTCCTGCCCGACGTCTGGGTCACCTGCGACGGCTGCGGGGGCCGCCGGTTCGGCGAGGAGACGCTCGCGGTACGCTGGCGAGGGCGGAGCATCGCCGACGTGCTCGCCCTCCGCGCCGACGAGGCCTGCGAGTTCTTCGGGAACCACCGGTCGATCGCCCGCAAGCTCCAGGCGATGGTCGACGTCGGGCTCGGCTACCTCACCCTCGGGCAGCCCGCGAACACGCTGTCCGGTGGGGAGGCCCAGCGCGTGAAGCTCGCCACCGAGCTCACGAGCCGCCGGGGCCACGCTGTGTACGTGCTCGACGAGCCCACCACGGGCCTCCACCTGGCGGACGTCGCCAAGCTCGTGCAGGTGCTCCACCGGCTCGTCGACGATGGCCACACGGTGATCACCATCGAGCACCACCTCGGCGTGCTGGCCCAGGCCGATCACCTGATCGAGCTGGGCCCGGAGGGCGGTGCCGCCGGCGGCCTCGTGGTCGCCACCGGATCCCCCGAGGAGGTCGCCCGCCTCGCCACGCCCACCGGAGCGGCGCTCGCCAGGGAGCTCAGCCCGGCCCGGATCCCCTCGGTGGCCACGGGATAAGGGGCGCGATGCTCTACGACCTGCCCCCGCTCGCCGATCTGAGCCGCAAGCTCGCCAGCGGCGAGGAGACCGCCCGGGCCCTCGCCGAGCGGGCCCTCGCCGCCCAGTCCCACGGCGCCTACCGTACGGTCGATGCCGACCGCACCCTCGCCTGGGCGAGCGCCGCGGATGCCGCGCTGCGCCTCGGCGTCGTCCACGGACCGCTCCACGGCGTGCCGGTGTCGGTCAAGGACCTCTACGGGGTCCCTGGCTGGCCGACCTACGGCGGCAGCAAGCGGGCGCTCCCGGCCCGCTTTACCGAGGCCGGGCCGATCGTCGCGGGGCTCCTCGAGCAGCTCGCCGTGGTCATCGGCAAGACCCACACCGTCGAGTTCGCCTTCGGCGGGATCGGCACGAACCCGGTGGGCACCCCGCGCAATCCCTGGTCGCCCGGCGTCCACCGGGTGCCGGGCGGCAGCAGCGCCGGGGCCGGCGTCAGCCTTCAGGAAGGCTCCGCGCTGCTCGCGCTCGGCACCGACACCGCCGGCTCGGTCCGGATCCCCGCCGCCTGGACCGGCGTCGTCGGCCTCAAGACGACCGCGGGGCGGTGGTCCACCGAGGGGATTGTGCCCCTGTCGCCCACCCTCGACACGGCGGGGATCCTCACGCGCACGGTGGCCGACGCGATCACCGCCTTCTTGGCGCTCGACCCCTGGGCCTCCCCGGTCCCGCGCGGGCTCGACCTCGGCGCCATCCGCGTGGCGCGGGCCCCCGACCTCCTGTGGGAGGGGGCCTCACCGGGCGTGGTCGAGGCCGTGGAGGCCGCCCTCGCCGACGCACCGGCCCGCGCCGTGAAGGCCGCACTGCCCGGCGTGGAGGAGGCGATGGAGCTGTTCTCGCGCGGCGGGCCGGTAGCCGCGGAGCTGGACAGCTTCCTCGCCACCGAGCTGCCAGATGCGCGCGAGACCCTCGACCCCAACGTCGCCGCGCGGGTCGCGAAGGCCGGCGAGCTCCCCGCGAGGGAGTACCTGCGGCGGCGCCAGCGGCTCCGCGCCCTCGCCGCCGGGGCGGCGGCCGCGTTCGAGCACGCCGACGTGTTCGTGTCGCCCACGGTCGCGAACTCCCCCCCGACCGTGGCAGAGATCGCCGACCCCGAGGCCTACCGCGCGCAGAACGTGCTCTCGCTCCGCAACACCGGGATCGGCAGCTACCTCGGCGTGTGCGGCATCTCGATTCCCTGTGGGCGCGACGCCCAGGGAATGCCCGTGGGGCTGCAGCTGCTCGCCGCGCCGGGCGAGGAGGAGAGGCTGCTCGGGATCGCTGCGGCCTACGAGGCGCGCCTGGGTCCGGCCGCCGAGCGCCTCGGGCGACCGCCGCGGCCTGCGGAGGGCCGCGGATGATTGCGTTGTCGTGGGCCGCGCATGCCCCCTAGGCCGGGACTGCACGTCGCAGCGGTCCAGTATCGAGCCCGCAAGGGGGCGCTCGCCGCCTCGCGGGCGGAGCTCGTCGCCCTCGCCCGACAGGCCGCGGAGGGGGCTGACCTCGTGGTGCTCCCCGAGATGGCGGTCACGGGCTACGTGTTTCCCGACGCGGCCGCGGTGGCCGCGGTCGCCGAGACGCCCGGCGGCCCCACCGCGGAGGCCTTCGCGGAGGTCGCGGCCGCCGAGCGGTGCTGGCTCGTCGTGGGCTTCCCCGAGCGCGACGGAGACCAGCTGTACAACAGCGCGCTCGTGCTCGACCCCGCGGGAGCGTGTGCGTTCGTGTACCGTAAGACGCTCCTGTTCGACGAGGACCTGCACTGGGCCACGCCCGGGAACAGCGGCTACCGCGTGTTCGGCGAGCCCGGCCGGCGCTTCGGCGTCGGCATCTGCATGGACCTCAACGACGCGCGGTTCGTGGACTGGCTGCACGGCCAAGAGCTCGCCGCGGTGGCGTTCCCCACCAACTGGCTCCAGGACGAGACCGGCATCGATCTGCACACCTACTGGTTCTGGCGCCTCGGCCGGAGCGGCGCTGCCCTCGTGGCCGCCAACACCTGGGGCGCCGACGGGCACGTGGCGTTCTCCGGCCGGTCGGCGATCCTGCAGCGAGGGCGTGTGCTCTCCAGCCTGCCGCCCGCGGGCCACGGCATCGTGCGCGCCGTGCTGCCCTCGACCTGAACCCTCACGCCGAGGTGCTGCCGTGCTTCTTCAGCCACTCCCGGCACGCCTCGGCGGTCCGGTTCCAGGACTTCTCGACCTCGGCCACGACCGCCTTCTCCACGCGACCGCCCACGAGCGGGATCCGCACGGCGATATCGCCGAGCACCCGCTGCTCGCAGGCCGACTCCCCGACCGCGGAGACCTCGACCGTGCCTCGCGCGTCGAGCTTACCGGGGAGGATGGTGGGCATCACGCTCCAGTGGAGCACGCCAGCCCCACGATCGAAGCGGTTCTCCTGCTCGTAGACCAGCTTGTTGGTGCCCAGGATCCCCGCCGCCACGCTGGGAAGCTCCTGCTGCGGGGTGAACCGCAGCCGGCGGATCAGCACCTCGCCCTCCTCGCGCTCCTCGACCACGTCGCGCTGGATCGTGGACCCCTCGCGGAGCATCGCGTCGAGATCGTCGTCCCAGTACATCTCCCAGAACCGGGCCGGCGTGCAGTCGTAGCGGTGTCGGATGTCGAGCTTCACGTGAGATCCTCTCCAGTTCCAGTCCCCAGAGGACGAGGGTAACCCCTCCCCCGGGGAGACTGGCGCGCCGGGCCCGTCCCCGTGGCTCCCGTCACTCGCTCGGGGTGGGCTCGCCGCTCGGGATGGCCTGCGAAGGCTGGCCCGCCGCACCCGGCACGACCACCTCGGCGGCGGTGTCGTCATTCAGCGCGACCGTCAGCGTGAGCATGCGCTGCAGCCGGCCTGCGATGTCCTCCCGGTGCTGGCCGTAGAACATGCGGGTGATCCAGGACGGCGCGCTCGCCGCGTCGGGCGCCGCCACCGCGGCGATCACCGGCAGCCGGCGCTCCGCGGCGGCCAGCAGGCGCTCCGCGGTCTCCGCGTCCGCGACCTCGCCGACCGCGATCAGGTCCGCGCCCAGGCGGATGGCCTGCGTGATCCCGGCCGGAAAGTCCGGAACGTCCGTGCCGACCTCGCGGTGCGTGATCGCCGACATCGCGTCGCGATGGAGGTAGGTCAGCGGCGTCTCCAGCACGATGACGCCGCCCCGCTCCCGGGCGTTGAACCCGTCGACCAGGGAGTGGACCACCGCGTTCCGGCGTGTGCCCGCGACGAGCAGCAGGCCGGGCTTGCCCACGAACCGGTCGACGGAGGCGTCGAGCCCGAGGTCGGACAGGGGCGGGACCCTCGTGTTGACGCGCCGCACGACGGCACCCAGGGAGCCGCGCTGCCGGAAGATGAACGCCCGGAACCGACCCAGCTGGTTGATCCCGAAGGAGAACTCGTGATCGCTGATCCGCGCGATCGGGATCTCGATGTGCCCGAGCGCACACAGCGCGAAGACCGCCGCCTTGACGTCGGCCGGGGTCAGCGCCTCCATCCGGGTGGGCACCAGCTGGCCCTGGGGCATCCGCAGGAGCGGACGATTCGGGACCTTGAAGTGGACCTCCTCGGCCCCTTGCTCGGCGCTGTCACGGAGGATCCGGAGCATGGTGTCGCGGCTGATGTTGCTCATGGAGGCCTCTCACCGTTGCGGAGGGCCCATCGGCCGTCGGAGCCTCCACTTTCGGGCCAACCCGCCGGCCCGCTCGAGGCAAGGGATCGTGGCGTCGGATTGACAAATACGGGTGTCGGTCCACGATCCGGGATGGTACACTCGCCTGCCTGGTATGCCCCAGTCGCGACCGGAGATGCACAAATGACCTGGCGCCTTGCCCTTGCCCCCGTGATGCTCGCTGCCATGGCATGCTCCACCGAGCCTGTCGACACGACCGGCCGCGTGGTGCTCAGCCCCGATCCGCTCGAGGCCGACATGGATGCCGATGGGCTGTCCGACGGCAACGAGCTCTACGCCTACGGCACGGACCCGAACAACCCCGACACCGATGGCGACGGGCTGCTCGACGGTGAGGAGCCCGGGCTCGGCATCGACCCGCTGTTCCCCGACTCCGACTTCGACGGGTACTTCGATCTCGACGAGATCAACGAGGGCTCCGACCCGGCAGATGCCGACTCCATGATCTTCGCAGGCGGCTGGCCGTACTACGCGAACAAGGACGAGGTCAACGAGAACAGCGGCCGCGTCGCCACCCTCGGCAAGCGCATGAAGCGGTTCGAGTGGCGCGACCAGCACGGCGACATGTTCGACCTCTACAACCTCTACGATGCCGGCAAGCCGATCATGATCGACCTCTCGGGGGTCTGGTGTGGCTGGTGCCACGTCCTCGCGGACTGGCTGAACTACGCCCCCGATTCCTACGAGGGCTACGCGCCGTACAACGACCTGCGTGATGCCGTGAACAACGGCGAGGTCATCTGGGTCACGGTCGTGTCCGAGGGTCCCCGCGGGGGCGTCCCGGCCACCCGGGCCGATGCCATGGGCTGGGAAGAGGAGCACGGCAACCCCAACATCATCGTGCTCACGGACCGTCAGTCGGAGCTGCCGGACTTCATGCAGCCGAACGGCTGGCCGAACACGCTCTACCTGAACCCCAAGATGAAGATCGTCGCCACGAGCAACGACAACGGTGGCTACACCGGCGTCATGGGGCTGATGATGCAGGACCTGCGCGACGGTCGCTTCAACGGCGTCGCCGACTGAGGAACGAAGCGACGAAGACGAAGTGTGAGTAGGCGAAGCCGCGTTCCCCAGACCCGGACCCAGACCCAGACCCAGACCCGGACCCGGACCCAGCGAGACCCGGACCGGGGGGGGGGGGGGAGGACGGAGGGCGCGGCTTCTTGTTCGAGCGAGCTCGCTCGCTACGCGAGCGCGTCGAGCTTCTTCTTCAGCCCCTTCCGGACGTCCCGCAGGTTCGCCTCCTGCGCAATCTGGATGGCCTCGCTCAGGTGGGCCTTCGCCGTGGCCTTGTCTCCGGCCTTCTCGGCGACGTCGGCCAGGTGCTGCAGCGCCATCGTGGCCTTCTGCCAGTCCTTCGCGCCCTTGAGGAGCGGCAGCGCGCGCTCGAGCGACGCCTTGGCCGCCGCCGTGTCGCCGGACTGCCCGTGGGCGATGCCCTTGAAGTAGTAGAGCTCCTTCACCACCGGATGATCTTCCCCGAGCTGCGCGATGCGCTGCTCGGACTGCTGGAACAGCGCCAGCGCCTCGGTCGGCTTGTTGTTCAGCAGGTTGAAGAACCCGGCATTGTAGTAGTCGACCGGCAGCGCGTGCTCGTACTCGAGCCCCTTCGACAGCTCGACCACGCGCATCGCGAGCGGCAGGGCCTTGTCGTGGTTGCCGAGGGCGCCCTCGGCCTGCGCCAGGAGCTCCGCCGCCTGGCGCTCGCGGACCGGGTTCTGCAGGGCCTGGGCGATCTGCAGCACCCGGCCGAGCGCGTCGCGGCCCTCCTCCGCCTTGCGTGCGGCCAGCAGCGCCTCCCCGTAGGACAGCCCGGAGTCCAGCGCCAGCTGGGCGATGCCGTGCTGGCCCGCCTCCTGGTTCGCCTTCTGGAAGCGCTCGATCGCCTCCTCGAGGCGGCCCGCGCGCCGGGCGATGAGCCCCCGCAGCTGGTGGGCGGTGGCGATGACGTCGGGCATGTGCGCGTCGCGGCCGTCCTCGAGCTTCACCCGGCCGAGCTCCTCCGCGCCGTTCAGCTGGGCTGCCGCGGCCTCGAGGTTGCCGTCCTGCAGCTCGATCGCCGCCTGGTGGTTGCGGATCTCCGCCATCCGGCGCCGGTTGTCCATCGCCTCGTACAGCTTGTAGGCGTCGTTTGCCCGGTCTCGCGCGCGGAACAGATCCTGGCGGCGCAGATCGAGCTTCGAGCCATTGAACAGCAGCCAGGCGGTCAGCTCGCGGTCTTCGTGGGCGGTCGCCCACTCCGTGACGTCGCCGTGGATCTTCTCCGCGGCTTGCAGGTTGCCGCTCCCGACCAGCCGATCGAGCAGGTTCATGAACACGGTGCGGCGCAGTGTGTCGGGCAGCGGCAGCTCGTCGTAGAACCGCGTGAAGTCGTAGGCCAGGCCCCACATGTCCGGCGCGTCCTGCGCGAGGGCGTTGGCCCGCATGCGAGCCGCCCGCTGCGGAGCCCCGTGCTCCGCGTAGATCCGCGCGGTCTTCACGATGAAGCCGTAGCCCCGCGGTGCGAGGAATCGCTCCATGAACTCGCCGACCCCGCGCGCGAGGCCGTGGCCCTCCTCCGTGTCGTTCTGCTGGAGGACCCCCTCCTGGAACGAGCCGCGCTTGAACCGGTAGATCCAGGTGCCGAGCTCGTTGCTGAACTGGACCTCCTCGAACAGGTCGCTCATCGCGTCGAGCAGGTCGTCGATCGAGTCACGGTCGTACGAGCCCATGTCGGCGACCACGTTCGAGGGGAACGCGGAGCCCAGGAGCGCGGCGAAGAACGTGATCCGGCCGATGTCGTCGGGAGTGGCGTGCTTGCGCTCCCCGTCCTCGGGCGGGCTGTCCGGCACGTCGAGCTCATCTTCCTCGATGTCGAGCGGCACCAGCGAGGCGAGAGTGACCTCCGAGAGGTCGCCCCCCAGCGCCTCGCGCTCCTTGAGGATGTCGACGATCTCCGCGATGAAGCCCGGCCGGCCTCCGGCGATCTCGGCGAGCCGGGCGGCGTCGCTCTCCACGCCCTTGGACTTCAGGTACTCCGCCGTCTCCTCGGCACCCCAGGGCTTCACCTCGTGGATGGCGAAGTCCTCGGTCCGGCGCTCGTACAGGTCGAGCAGCGGCATGGGGAAGTAGGCCTTGGTCGCCTCGGTCTCCGGCTCGTCGAACAGGACCTGCAGCACGCGCCCCTCGCTGGAGGAGGCCTCGACGTGCAGGGCCTCGCAGAACAGCGACAGGGCCATCGAGTTCACCGCGGAGGCGTTCTGCAGCTCGAGCAGCACCGGCACCTTGCGGGAGATCGCCGCGATGATCTCGACCAGCGCGATCAGCGGGTTGTCCTGCGGCAGACGGAGCTGGATCTGGCCCGACTCCTGATCCGTGCGGGCCTCCTTCATCGCCGAGATGAACTGCTGGTACCAGTCCTGCACACGCTTCGGCTGCGACGGAAGCTGCGCGTTGAGCACCATCTCGACCTTGCCGCGCCGCAGCGTGTCGGACGTGAGCATGGCGATCAGCGACCCGTACATCCGGACCAGCCACTGCAGCCCGTTCTCCTGGTCGAGGCAGCTCACGCGCCACACCAGTGCCTCGTCGTCCGATTGTGAGACACGCTTGACGAACTCGGCCGACAGCGCGCGCCGGCCGCCGCCGAACGGGCCCTGGAGGCGCACAACCGTGGACTGTCCGCCCTTGGCTCGCTCCCAGTGGGCGGTCAGCGCCTCGATGTCGGACGGACGGGCGACGAAGATCGATGCTTCCTCGGACAAGTTGTGCTCCCATGCAGGGCGAGGGCCCGCGCGCGGTGGGTGAGCCGGATGCGTCGACCGCGGCAGCGCCGGTATATATGAGTGCGAATCCGGGCACGCAATGAACGGTGCGCGCCACTGGAGCCCCCATGTTTGCAACGCTCAACCGACTGTCAACCCCCATGATCGGCCTCCTGCTGCCCCTGCTGGTCGGGTGCGGCGAGGAGGAGCTGCCGGGGAACCTCTTCGAGATGCGCCTGTCGGGCAAGGAGAACCTCTGCACCGACGAGGGGGAGGACTACGAGGAGGTGCTCACCTACCGGCTGGTGATCGAGGGGCGTCGGATCCGCCTCGCCGTCGGGGAAGACGAGTGGGCCGAGGGCTCGATCGACGGCTGCCGCATCCAGTACCAGTCCATCGTGTGGGGCTCGCTGCACGACGGGTTCGAGGTGCGGTGGCGGATCAACGGGGAGGCCGAGATCGACCAGACGGGCGGGGCCTCCTGCATCGACGACGACTCGCTCGACTGGGTGGGCACCGAGACGTTCACGGTGGTCACCTCGGCCGACGAGAGCGTCGATCCCGGCTGCACCTACTCGCTGCGCACGCAGGGCCGGTTCTCCGGCTTCGCGTCGGAGCCCGAAGACGACGAGCCCACCGCGGGTGGGATCCCGCTGTGAGGGCTCCCGCCGGAGACTCCGCGCTCCGGGGCGTCGCTGACTCGGCCGACGCAGTGGTGAGGCTCCGCGGCACCATCAACGCGGTGCTCAAGGGCAAGGAGGAGGTGGTCGACCTCGCGCTCACCGCGGTCCTCGCGGGCGGGCACCTGCTCCTTCACGACGTCCCGGGCGTCGGCAAGACCACCCTCGCGGCGGCCCTCGCCGGCGCGGTGGGCGGCTCGTTCTCGCGCATCCAGTTCACGAGCGACCTGCTGCCCGCCGATCTCACCGGCGTGAACGTGCTCGACCCGCAGAGCGGGGCGTTCGCCTTCCGCCACGGGCCGCTGTTCGCCAACGTGGTCCTGGCCGACGAGATCAACCGCACCACGCCGAAGACCCAGTCGGCGCTGTTCGAGGCGATGGAGGAGCGCCAGGTCTCGATCGACGGGGAGACGCGCCCGCTGCCCGAGCCGTTCCTCGTGGTGGCCACCCAGAACCCGTTCGACGCCCACGGCACGTTCCACCTCCCCGACTCCCAGCTCGACCGGTTCCTCATGCGGCTGTCGATCGGCTACCCCGACCGCAGCACGGAGCGCGACATCCTGCGGTCGTCGCTCGAGCGGGCAGTGCCCTCGCCCGTCGTCAGCACGAGCGACGTGCTCGGCCTCGTGTCGGAGGCCATGCAGCTCGAGGTGCCCGAGCTCGTCGAGGAGTACCTCCTCGACCTCGTGCGGAGCACCCGGTCCGACGAGCGCTTCGTGCGCGGCGTGTCTACGCGGGGCGCGCAGGCCCTCCACCGGGCGGTCCGCGCGCACGCGCGGGTCAAGGGCCGCTCCTACGCCGTGCCCGAAGACGTGCGGTCCCTCGCCTTGCCGGTGCTCGCCCACCGGGTGGTGGCCCGCGGGGGCCACGGGGCCGGCCCCGCCAGCGAGGCTGCGCTGCGCGAGGTCCTGCACGAGATCCCCCCGCCGCTGTAGCCGTGGCCCTCACCCGCGACGGCTGGGCCGTGGTCGTCGGGTCCGTGAGCCTGGCCGCAGTCGCCTGGATCTCTGGCAACAACCTGCTGTACCTCGTGGCGGCGCCCGTGTGGGCCGTCCTCGTGCTCGCTGCGCCGCTTTCGGCGCTCAACCTGCGCGGCCTGCAGGTCCGGCGCGTGCTCCCCGGCGAGCTCTACGCCGGCCGGGAGGCCCCCGGTGAGCTGCTCGTGCGCGCCGCCCCCGGGCTGCGGCTGGGCGCCGGCGGCGCCCTCGACCTGCACGTCGCCGACGTGGGGACCGGCGCCATCGGCCACCTCCCCCGGCTGCCCGCCGGGCGCTGGGTCTCCGTCGCCGTGCGCTGGCGCTTCCCGACACGCGGGCGGGCTCCCCTGACCGCCGTCGAGATCCGCTCGACGTACCCGTTCGGGCTGCTCACGCACGTCCGCCGCCTCGCGCTGCCCGCCCGGATCCTCGTGTACCCGAGGCCCCATCCTGCCTCCGGGATCCCCCGCGCCCAGCTCGGCGCGGGCCTCGTGGAGGGGCCTCGGTCGGGCGGGGGAGGGGAGCTCGTCGAGCTGCGCGCCTACCAGCCGGGCGATGCCCCCAAGCGGATCCACTGGCCCACGTCGGCGCGGCTCGGCCTCCCGGTGGTGGCCGAGCGCGCCGAGGAGCGCGCGCCCATCGTGATCGTGGACGTGCAGCGGGTCACCCCGGGCGCCGCCTGGGAGCGTGAGCTGTCCCGCGCCTGCGGCGAGATCCTCCGCGCGCTGGCGCTCGGCCACCCCGTGGGCCTCCGGCTGCCGGAGCTGCCCGGCATCCCCGCCCGCGCCTGGCCTCCGGGCGTCGGCGGCCGCTGGCGGCGGGAGCTGCTCGACGCCCTCGCGCAGCTCCCCCGGCAGGAGCCCTGATGGCGCTCACCACCGCGATCCTCGCGGGCTTCCTCGCCCTCGCCCTGCCGGGGGGCCCGGCCGCAGGCGTGGCCGCTGCCGGTGCCCTGCTCGCCACCGTGCCCCGCCTCCTGCGGTGGGTCCCCGCGGGCGCCTGGGCCGTCGCCACCGTCGCCACGATGGTCGGCCTCGTCGCGGGGGTCGCCGGGGGCGTGGCGCCCACCGTCGCGCTGGGGGCGCTGCTCGCCTACCTGCAGGTCCACCGGCGGGTCACCGCCCAGGGGCCCGCCGACGAGCGCATCGCCCTGCTGCTCGCCGGCCTCATGCTCGTCGCCTCCGCCGGCCACGACCTGGGGCCCGGCTTTGCACTCGCGGCCGCGCTGTGGGCCACCGCCCTGCCGCTCGCGCTGCTCCCGCCCCCTGCCCGCGGGCGCGGGGCCCCGGCCGTGGTCGGGGCCGCTGTCGGCACCGCGCTGCTCCTGTTCGTGGTCGTGCCCCGGCCGGCCTCGCCCGAGCTCGGCACCAGCGCGTCCACCGGCCTCGCGAGCCACACCGGGTTCGCGCCCGACGTCGAGCTCGGCGCCCTCGACACCCTCCTCGACGATCCCACCGTCGTGTTCCGGGCCCAGCTCGCGCCGGCCGCTCACGGTCCCGTGTACTGGCGGGGGATCGCCCTCGACAGCTTCGACGGGCGCCGCTGGACGTCCACGCTGCCGCCGGAGCCGGTGCCCGCCCAGGCGCCCCCCAGCCTGCCCGACGACGCGGTGTGGATCGAGGTGATCCGGGAGTCGGTGCCCGAGCGGCTGCTGTTCGTGCCCGGCCGGCCCTCGCGCGTGCAGGTCAGCGGCGCCCGCGTGAGCCGCGACCCGCAGGGCGGCTGGTTCGCGTCCGACGCCGGGCGGGTCCGCTACTCCGCAGCGGTGCGGCCCCCCCTCGGCGCCGAGCCCGCTCCGGGGGGGCTTCGCGCGCCCAACGACCCCGACGCGCTCGTCCTGTCGCGCACCCGGCGGCTGCCCCCCGCCCTGCGCGACGCGCTCGCGCCCCTCGCCGCCGAGGTCGCCGGCGAGGGGCCGCCGTCTGCGCAGGTCCGTCGCCTGGCCGCGCACCTGCGCACGGCCTACGCCTACACGCGCGAGCCCGCCGACGCGGCCGCCGAGGCCCCGCTGCAGACGTTCCTGTTCGCCTCGCGCACCGGCCACTGCGAGTACTTCGCCTCCGCCCTCGCCGCCCTCGCCCGCGTCCGCGACATCCCCGCCCGCGTGGTCAAC
>CAYMSU010000108.1:0-15077 GCA_964393165.1 uncultured Enterobacteriaceae bacterium | reverse complement strand
GACGTCGCGGCGCCCGACGCGGCACGTGCCGCCGAGCAGCTGGCGCTCGAGCACCTCGGCCGGCCCACGTTCCGCAGCGGGGTGCAGGACTTCGTGGCACTCCGCACCCTGGTGGACGACGCCGGGGTCGCGCACACGCGGGTGCGGCAGCAGGTCGGCGGAGTGCCGGTGTTCGGCGGCGGCGCGATCGTCCACGTGCCCGCGGACGGGCGCCCGCTGCGGATCACGGATGGGTTCGTGCGGGACCTGTCGGTCGACACCCGCCCCGAGGTTCCAGCGGGAGCCGCACTCGCGCTCGCCCGCCGGGCGGTCTCGGGCCCCATCGACGACGCCCGCGTCGATCTCCAGGTCCTTCGCCGGCCCGAGGGAGACTTCCTCACGTGGCGCGTGCAGGTCTGGTCGCTGAGCGACGGCGAACCTGCCATGCCGGTCCTCTTCGTCGACGCGCACACCGGTCGTGAGGTGCACCGCTACGACAACCTGCAGACCGGCCTCGACCGCGCCACGCACGACGCGAACAACGGCACCGCGCTGCCCGGCACGCTGGCCCGCGGCGAGGGCGACACGGCCACCGGCGACGACGCGGTCGACGACGCCCACGACTACGTCAAGATCTCCTGGGACTACTTCGACCAGCTGCAGGGCCGCGACAGCTTCGACGACAACGGGGCCACCGTGGTCTCGACCGTCCACTACCGGACGAACTACTCGAACGCGTTCTGGACGGGGTCCCAGCTCGGCTACGGCGACGGCGGCCCGGGCTTCAACCACTTCGCGA
This sequence comes from uncultured Enterobacteriaceae bacterium, assembly GCA_964393165.1. Classification (GTDB taxonomy): domain Bacteria; phylum Myxococcota_A; class UBA796; order UBA796; genus DRPG01. The sequence goes on along the minus strand of CAYMSU010000108.1, from coordinate 14,299 downwards.
ACGATCTCGACGTGGTCGCCCACGAGCTCACCCATGGGGTGACCCAGTGGACCGCGGGGCTGATCTACCAGAACGAGTCCGGCGGCCTCAACGAGGCGACCTCGGACATCATGGCCGCCGTGGTCGAGGCCTGGGACGACGGGTGGACGCTGTCGGACGACGTGTGGGACGTCGGCGAGGACATCGCGCAGACCGGAGCGTTCCGGTACATGGACGACCCGACCGCCGACGGGCGCAGCCTCGACGACTACGACGACTACTACGACGGGATCAACGTGCACTTCAGCTCGGGGATCGCGAACCACGCGTTCTACGAGTGGGTGCAGGACGAAGACGTCACGATCGAGGAAGCAGGCGACATCTGGTACCGCGCCTTGCAGTACTACATGCAAGCCAGCACGGACTTCCCCGAGGCCCGGGCAGCGACCGTGCAGGCCGCGACGGACCTGTTCGGAGTGGACAGCGCCGAGGTCGACGCGGTCAAGGCGGGGTGGGACGACGTGAACGTGCCGGAGGGCCTGCGCTGGTTCGTGAAGCAGACGGTCGCAGAGATCACCCTCGCAGAGGGCTCGACCGCGGTGTACACGTTCACGCCGAGCGAAGAGGCCGAGGGAGTGCGGTTCACCCTGGAGGGCGGGACGGGCGACGCCGACCTGCTCGTGAACCTGGGCTCCGCCCCCACGTCGAGCGACTACGACTGCTTCTCGTACTCTCCCGACGGCCTCGAGATCTGCCAGTTCGACCCCTCGTCGACGGGGACCTACCACGTGGAGGTCGACGCGTGGACGGCACTGTCGAACGTCACGCTGAAGTTCTGGGAGGGGGCGACCTGCCTGGACCTGGACGACGACGGGGCCACCAACTGCGACGGGGACTGCAACGACGCCGACCCCCGCATCTCGCCGAGCGCGCCCGAGCTCTGCAACCACGTCGACGACGACTGTGACGGCGAGGTCGACGGCCCGGAGTCGGTCGACGCGGTCACGTGGTACCGAGACGCGGACGCCGACGGCTACGGCGACGCCGCGGTCTCCCAGGCGGCGTGCGCTCAGCCGCTCGGCTACGTCGCGGACGGTACCGACTGCGCGGACGCGCTGCCTGCGGTGAACCCGGGCGCGGACGAGGTCTGTGACGACGACGACGTCGACGAGGACTGCGACGGGGAGGCGGAGGAGGCCGACGCGCTGGGCACCCTCCTGGTGTTGCTCGACGAGGACGGCGACGGCTACGGCGACGACGCGAAGCTGGTGGAGACCTGTCAGCTGGAGGACGGCCAGTCCACGGTCGGCGGAGACTGCGACGACGACGACCCACAGGTGCACCCCGACGCGGTCGAGAGCTGCGAGGACCGGCGCGATCTGAACTGCGACGGGTCGTCGGGTGCGGACGACCTGGACCGCGACGGAGCCCAGGCGTGCGACGACTGCGACGATCGCAACCCCGACCGGTTCCCGGGGGCGGAGGAGGTGTGCGACGGGCAGGACAACGACTGCAACAGCCTCGTCGACGACGGCGCGACGGATGCGTCGGTCTGGTACGAGGACAACGACGGCGACGGCGTGGGCTCGAGTGTGGAGATCCTCGCGTGCCTGTGGCCGGACGGCGCCGCTCCGGTGAGCGGGGACTGCGACGACAACGCGGCGGACGTGTACCCGGGCGCTCCGGATGCGGAGGACGACGGCATCGACCAGGACTGCGACGGCCAGGACGACGGCGACCTGTCGCTGACGACGGGCTGTACGTGCACGTCGAGCCCGGGGTCGGCGCCGGTGGTGCCGCTGGCTCTGATGCTGACGGTACTGGGGTGGCGGAGGAGGGAGCGGAGCGCGCGAGCGTGAAGGGAGTCCCTCGCCAGCCCCTCCGCCGCGCCTACCCCTCGTGGTCGCCGCTCTCCAGCCTCAGGACCCCGGCACACAGCGTGGCGCGCTCCCGCTGCAGCGCCAGCGCCGGCCCCGCCTCCGTGTTCCAGCGGCGCAGGGCCAGCCGCTCGCCCGCGCGGGCCTGCCCCCGGTACTCCAGATCCGCGTGCACGGCGTGCGCACCGACCGCGTCCTCGAAGTAGCGCAGGTAGTTCGCGTTGTTGACGTGCCCGAACATGTCGCAGTCGCTCGGCCGGACCACCAGGACGTCGGTCAGCGCGTCGTCGGGAACGGACGGTGCCCGCCCCGCGGGGTGCAGGGTGCCGTCGAGCGCGCGCTCGGGAGGCGCCATCCACGCCCTTCGGGCCACCGGCGACGCGCCCGCTCCCCGCGTGAGCGCCAGCGGCGCGTTGGTCACCCGCTGGCGGGTGGCATCCGGGACCCGCGCCATGCGCCCCGAGGGCCCAATCCACACCGCCGTGATCCGGGCGTGAGCCAGCCGCACGCCGTCGCTCCGCACCAGATCCTGCTCCACCTCGCAGTGCACCCGGCCCACCCGGCGAAGCACCGCCCGCACGGCGATCTCCGTGCCCGTGCCGAACGTCCGCAGCAACGCCAGCGTGGCGTGGTGGACCACGAAGAAGTGGCCCTGCTCGAGCAGGTCGACGAGGCCCAGCTCCGGCCGGAGGATCCACTCCCAGCGGGCGTGCTCCAGGTAGGACAGCACCTTCGGCAGGTGCACGGTCCGGTCCTGGCCACACTCGTAGCCGCGCACCACCACCCTGCTCTCGTGTACCGCGGTCATGGCCTGCCCCCATTCACCAGGAACTCCGACCTGGAACTCCGGCGCCTCCGCGCTCGTTCGGCCGAGAGTCTAGCCCAGCAAAGCTGGGCTTTGAATCGGCCTCGGTCGCGCTCCGTCGGCGGAACAGGGGATCAGAAGCGCCGCTTCCACAAGATCCAGCCCCCGCTCGCCCCGGTGTTGCCGGTCGAGAAGTCCGCCTCCACACGCGGACCCAGGAACCACGACAGCTTGGCCTCCGTGGCGTTCTCGTTCTCCTCCGCCAGGGGATCGTAGGACACCGTCAGGAACGCGTTGTTGCCGATGCTCCAGCCGACCGCCAGGCCGCCCTCCGACGTGTAGCGGATCGAGTCCACCAGCTCGGTGCCGATGGCCTGCTCGAGCTGCGCCCCCGCGATGGAGTACAGCGCCTGGCTGACCAGCGCCTCCGCGGACTGCCCCTGATCCGGATCGAGCGTCGACAGCGGCCGGCCCAGGAGCAACAAGGCGATCACGTCCGTCTGGTCCTCGTACTCGTCTGACTGCAGCGACGACACCGTCAGGTCCTCGGGGGTCCCCGTCACCCGGGCCGTGACCGCGCCGTAGGCGTTGCTGTCGCGCCGCAGGCGGAAGTCCACCGCCGGCGACAGCGGATCCCCGCCCGCGAACGCCAGCGTGCCCTCCTCCACGTCGAACCGGGCCGTGAGCAGGCGTACCGCGCCAGTCGCCTCCACCCGCCCCTGGACGTCGATCTCGCCATCCTCTCGACGCACCCGGAGGCTGCCCCCCACCTTCCCGTCGAGGGTGACGTCGGAGGCCTTGCCCACGAGATCGCGCTGCTCGGCCAGCGGTACCGTCGCCTTCAGGTCCACCCCGCGCGTGCCGAGGTCGACCTGCACCGCCACGTCCACCAGATCGAGCATCGACGGCGCCTCCGTGTCCGCGTCAGCGACGGCGTCCTCCGCGGGGGCATCCACGAACCGGATGTCCGGGTGCACCCGAGTCGACGACGCCGGCAGGAACACCCCGCGCCCCAGGTCGAACCGCCCCTCCCCGATCTCGATCTGGCCGAGCACCTGGCTGCGCCCCTGGCGACCGGAGAGCGTGAGCTGCCCGCTCGCCCTCAGCAGCGCGCTGTCGTTGGACGAGACCCAGAAGCGGTCGAGCTGCACCGTGAGATCCGGCGCGAGCCCCTCCTCGGTCATGGCCAGGCTGCCCGTGGCCGACAGATCGAGCCGGCGCTCGGCGAGCCCAAAGCGGCCGTAGCGGGGACGCGACCGGAGCTCCGCGCGCTCGAGCACGAGGCGCCGGCCCTCCGAGCGGGCCCGCAGCTCGATGCCCTCGTAGCGCACCCCGGTGTCGCGCGCGGTGAGCGCCCCGTCCTTCAGCACCGCCTCGAGGTTTGCGTCGGGCTGGCCCACGGTGCCCCCGACGGTCCCGCCCACGCGCAGCACCCCCGCCGCGTCGACGATCTGGCCGTCGGTGAGGGCCGCCAGCTGGGCGAGGCCGAGCTCGGCCCGCGTGACCCGGGCCTCGAGCGGCGCCTCCGCCCCGTCACGCTGGAGGGCGGCGAGCGACACCGCGGCTTCCGCCTCCGCCCCTTGCCCGTCGGGCAGCACCAGGTCGGCGGTGGCCTCGATGCGATCCCCCACCGTGGACCAGCGCGCCTGGGCGGTCGCGGGGATGTCGAGCGCGTCGCCGGCAGCCCACTGGAGCCCTCCGGTCGTGGACTGCACCGTGTCGGCGGCGCCCGCGGCCTTCGCCCAGCCGGCGACCTCGCCGGGCGCGCCCGCACCTAGCACCGACAGGGGGAAGCCGCCGACCTGTAGCGAGGCCTCCCACGCGTCGAGGGCATCGACCCCGAGCGTGTCGCGGCGGTCGTACAGCGCGCGGGGAGCGGCGTGCGCCACGCGATAGTGCCCGGTGGCCGCTCCCGCACCCTCGAGCCGAGCCGTGAACGCGCCCTCGAGGGCATGCACGTCGGGGCCGTCGGTGCCCGACACCTCCAGCCGCACCGGGTGCGTCTCGATCACCGCGTCGACGGCGGCGTCCAGCCGGATCCGCGGATCACAGGGATCCCCCTCGGCGGTTCCAGTGAGCGCGACCGTGAGCGGCCCGTCCACCGGCGAGGGGAGCTCGGGAAGCGGCGGCAGCCGACGCCGCAGGGTCTCCCACGCGACGGGCGCGAGCTCGAAGGCGACATCCGCGCCAGTCGCCCCACAGGCCAGCGCGAGGGCGGAGGGCGCGAGCGGCGTGCTCACCGCACCGTGGAACACCAGCACGCCGTCGTGCTCCAGCGTGACCTCGGCGGTCCCCCGATCCTGCTCGATGCCGGCCTGCACGACGAGATCCATGTCGACCAGCTGCCCCTCGACCACGAGGTCTCGCGCTTCGCCCTCGACCAGATACCGAGGCGCCTCCCCGGCCCGCGTGCGGACGCTCACGGTGGCCCGCACCAAGCCCTCGAGCGCGGGGAGCGTGCCCGGCGCGAAGCGCTCGGCCACGTCGGTCACGTGCGCGAGGTCGAGATCGTACACGATCGCGCGCAGGTCCTGGTGGGCGCCGCTGATCCGGGTGCCGTCCACCGTCACGCGACCCCGCTCGCTCTGCAGCGCGGCCTGCAGACCGGTCACCGCCCCGTCCTCGGTGATCGTCAGCGACGTCGGCCGTACCTGGGTCCAGGTGACCTCGGGCACGAGCTCCAGGGCCAGCTCGCCGATGTCGACGCGGCCGGTGCCCAGCGCCACGGTGGCCGCGGCCTGCACGCGACCGTGCCCCGTGCGCCGATCCGCGAGATCCGCCCGGAGCCGGACGACCTCGCCGCGGACGTTCACGTCGACGGCGCCGGCCAGCGGCAGCGGGTTGTCGGCGACGCCCACGTCGACGGCGTCGGTGCGCACGGTGACGGTGCTCACGAGGGGGGTGGGGGCCCCCAGCCGGTAGTCCACCGTGAGCCGGTCGGCGCGCACCGGGCCCGCGCTCGCCGCGAGCTGCTCCACGAGACCGCCCTCGCCGCGCACCGTCCAGCCCTCCCCCGCCCGGGCCACGGTCGCCGGGATCCGGGCCTGGCGGATGGTGACCCCCTCGATGGCCAGCCGCTCGGCGGTCACGTCGAGCACCGCCCGCAGGTCGTCGAGCGAGGGATCGGTGGCCTGCACGGTGCCCGACACGCCGACCGCCCCCTCGACTGCGGGTAGCCCCAGGGGCTCGGCCCAGGCGACCAGCGACGGCGCCCTCGCCTCGACCGTGAGCTGCCAGGGGGGGTCCAGCGGGCCCCGCGCGGACATCGTCAGCGCGTCCGCGGCCTCGGCGCCGGCGGCCGCTCCCCAGCCCACCGTGGCCTGCACGTCGGCGTCGGACCGGCGCCCGCGGGCGGTCAGGCGCGCGGACAGCGGCGGCGCGCCGGTGAGCGCCTCCGGCAGCTCCACGCCGAGCACCGACGCGAGGCGCGTGCGGGCGGCCGCGTCGGCGGTCCCCGTCACGTCGGCGGCGAGCGCTCCGCGCGCGCCGTCCAGGAGCCCCTCGAGGGAGCCCTGCAGCCCGAGCTCCGCGCCGAGGACCGCCAGGTCGGCACGCAGAGAGGCCAGATCCACCCCGTCGAGGCGGATCCCGCCGCCCGCTTCGACCAGACCGAGGCCAGGCTCCCCGACCTCGCTGCTCACGTCGAGCTCGGCGGCGACCGTGGTGTGGTCCACCGAGAGCGCCGCCGTCAGGCCCGCCCGGTCGACGCGCACCCCGTCGTCGGGCAGGGCTACCCGGCCGCGCTCGAGGGCGAGCTCCTCGATGCCCAGCGACCACCCCTCGGGCAGGTACGTGCCCGGCGCCGAGGCGCCCGACGAGGCGACGACCGGCAGGTCGAAGCCGCCGTCGTCCGCGCGGCCGAGCACCAGGTCGGGGGCCACCACGTCGACGCGGACGAGCTCGACGTGCCCCGCCAGGAGGCCCGGCCACCGGGGAACCGCCCGGATCTCGGGCACCGCGAGCACCGACCGGCCGGCGGGGCCCCGCACGACCAGGCCCTCGAGCCGGATCTCGGTCAGCGTGAGGTGGATGCGCGCCACGCTGATGTCGCCGGCCTCGAGCAGGCCTCCCAGCCGATCCCCGATCTGCCCCGCGAGCCAGCTCTGCCCTGCCGACCGCGTGAGCCAGACCACCGACCCGGCCGCGATCCCGGCCACGAGCACGAGCCCCGCGAGCAGGGCGACCCACCGGCGGCGCAGGGGGCTCAGAACGCCTCCCCGAGCCCGAGGTGAAGCCAGAACCGCGGCTCGTTCTGGTACTCCTCGAGGTTGTCGGTGCGGACGGCCACGTCGAGGCGCACCGGCCCGACCGGGGTTCGGTAGCGCGCCCCCAGCCCGACCGTCGGCAGCACCCGCGGCCGCACGTCCTCGGGGAGCGCCCACACGTTGCCGAAGTCAACGAAGGCCGCCAGCCCGTAGTACGACCACGTCTGTCGCACCTCGAGCCCGCCCCACGTCGCTACCCGCCCGCCGACGGGCACCGTCTCCTCGCACACGTCGCCGTCAGAGACCTCCACGCTGCACACGAGCGGCCCGAGTCGCTGGTAGGCCCACCCCCGGACCGTCCCCGAGCCGCCCAGGTACAGCCGCTCGACCGACGGCACGATCGCGCGGTCCTCGGGGCCGTACGTGGTGAGGTAGCCGCCCCCCAGCCTCCCGGCGACGACCGTGCCCGACAGCGGCAGGCCGAGCCTCGCGAGGCTCAGGTACCCCCGGAGATCGGTGCGCAGCCCCACGTAGTTGTAGTTGCCGCCGAGCCAGGTGCCGGCCTCGCGGACCGACAGCGACAGGCGACTCCCCTTGTTGGGCGCCAGCGGATCGTCCCGCGTGTCCCACACGAGCGTCTGCTCGAGGTGGGTGTCGAAGAACTGGCCGTCGACCAGGTCCGGCGCGACATCGAGGCTGACCAGGTCCGCGGGATCGATCTGCAGATCGACGTACTGCGTGAGGCGGAGCCGGTACGCGAGGGTCAGCTGCAGCCGGCCGAGCACGCGCGTGGTCAGCGAGGTCGTGAGCGAGGGCTGGTTCGTCCGGTAGGCGGGGGTGATCTCGTGCTCGAACTCCGCCGAGAGCTGCGTCGTGAGCCGCCGGACGGGGAGGTCCGGGGCCTTCAGATCGAGCCGCGCGTCGAGCACGGGTCCGCCCCGAGCGTCGCCGGCGAACAGATCCTGCAGCGAGGCCGCGAGCAGCGCGTAGCCGCCGGTCACGTCGAGGTTGACGCGGACGAGGCGCCGCAGCGCGTTGAGGTGCTCGAACCGAGCCCCCGCGAGCAGCTCCTGGCGGCCGGCCTGCAGCCCGAACCCGCTGCGGAAGCTGATCGCGCGCGGGGGCCGCTCGTCGACGCGCACCTCCACCCCCACGACCTCGGGGGTGTCGTCGTCGAGCAGCGGGCGCGTGGACACCAGCGAGAAGGTGCCGAGCTCGTAGAGGTTGCCCTCGGTCTCGCGAAGCGCCCGCTGGCGGTACGTGGAGCGGGGCCGCACCGTCACGCGTCGGCGCACCAGTTTGCGCGGGACCTTGTCGACGCCCACGATCTTCACCCGACCGAAGCGAGCGCGCGGCCCCGGGTCGACCGTGACCACGACGTCGACCTCGTGGTCCGCCCGCCGCACGTCGATCGCGCCTTTGGCGGTGACGTGGGGGTAGCCCCGGTCTCGCAGCACGTTGCGCACGGCCGCGAGCGTGCCCTCGTAGTCCTCGAGCGTGAATCGGGCCCCCGTCCGGAGGAGCGCGGCCCGGCGGGCCTCCGCGGCGAGGTCCGCGGAGAGCCCGTCGAGCCCCTCGAACCGGAGCTGGGCCACGTCGCTCGGCCGGTCGGGCGACACCGTGCCGCGAATCTCGACGGTGGGCGGCCGCCGATCGTTGGCCGGGCGAAGCTCGTTCACCTCCCAGCGCTCGACCTCGGCATCGAAGTAGCCGCGGTGCGCATAGTAGGCGTAAAGCCGCTGCTCGTCTTCCTCGAGGAGCCTCCGGTTCAGGGGCACCTTGCGCCGGAACGGCCACACGCCGCGGGGCTTGGGGTGCCCCATGGCCTCGCGGAGGTTGGCGTCGCTGCGATCGGAGAACCACGCCGCGTTCCCGTCGAACCGGATCCGCCGGACCTCGGGCGCGCTGGCGGGCAGTCGTTTGACGCAACCGCACACGAGCAAGGCCAGCAGCACCATCGCCAGCCCCCTTGCGCCCGCGATCCCCCGCACTCCTCTCTCGCAGCCCTCGAGGTAGCCGCCCACGTGCTCCGAAGACCTCCCCTTCTCGCTGTAAGCCGCAAGTACCGCCCACGCGCCCCGCACACTTCGGCGAGACTCCGCCCGAGGAGGCGATCATGCGTATCTGGCCACTTGCCACATGGCTTGTTGTAGGGTGCACCGGCACCGGAACCGACCCCCAGGGCACCACGGGCGAAACCGGAGACACGGCGACGGCCGAGCCCAAGGAGACCGACGAGCCGGATCCCGGCACGCCGGAAGTCACGGACAGCGGCGAGGAGGACCCTGCGCCGCTGGCGTCGACGGTCCTCTTCGACTTCGAGCGGAACAGCGGGTTCCTGCTCGCACCTGACGCCGACGTCCAGGTCGAGGTCGGCGCGGATCCGACAATCGACGAGGGGCCGAATCGCGTCCTCGAGGTCACACGCGGCGCCGACGCCGCCGCAGACGCGGGGGTCTTGCTCGCGCAGTGCAACTCGAACCTCGGGATTCCACCGATCCCGCTGACGGCGGAGCGCCCCTTCGTGTCGCTCCGGGTGTGGTCGCCCGTGGCGCCGCTTCCCGTCGTGCTGCGGCTCGAGGACGTGACCAACAGCCGGGTGTCGGTGCAGACCCGCGAGACGATCACCCGCCGGGGCTGGGAGACGCTGTTCTTCGACTTCCGGGAGACCTTCGAGGACAGCCAGGCGCTGGATGCGGAGGCGTCCTACAGCAAGCTCACGCTGCATCCGGGCTTCGGGCAGCCGGGCGACGCCGTCACGGTGCTGGTCGACGACATCGAGTACGTCGGCCTCGAGATGGACGACTACGCCTGCCCGTTGGCGGTCCCGGCGAACAACCTGCTCGCGAACGGCGGCTTCGAGAAGGTGGAGGGGGGCATCCCCGCCGACTGGACGGCTCCCGTGCTCAGCTTCGTGACGAGCGCGCGAACCGGCGATCCGATCGATCACACCGAGGTGGAGGCCACGTTCGCGGCCCACGGAGGCTTCCACGGCGCGAAGATGAACGCGTGGCCGTGGGCCGGCGAGCGCCGGGCGCAGGTCTACCAGGAGCTCGACGGCATGGCGCCGGGCGACGCGCTCTCGCTGACCGGGTGGTTCTACATGCCGGGCGAGGATCCGCTGCAGGGCGCCAGCGAGGCCACCCTCTTCCTCACCTGGCTGCTCGAAGACGGAGAGTCGTTCACGGTCCGCCCCACCCTCCCGGTGTCGGCCGAGTCGCTCGTCGACGTCTGGCTGCCGCGAGGGCTCACCGCGGAGGCTCCGGAGAACGTGGTCGGCGCCCGGGTGGGCTTCGAGCTCACGGTCTGCACCGACGTGACGCCGCCGTGCCTCGAGGAGGGGTCGTTCTACATCGACGACCTGCTGCTCCTCGAAGTGGGCGACTGAGGATCGAGAGGCGGCGCACCGCCAGCCGGGGCGCCCGCCACCGGCCTCTGGCTACGGGCAGACGTCCGTGCCGAGGTCCGTGAAGTCGTTCAGCGGGAACGGCACCCACTCGAGGTCGAGATCGAGAGCGAAGTCGTTCGCGATCGAGAGGTCGCCCTCGGTCACGTGGCAGCTCCGACGGAGCGTGGCGTCCTGGGTGGAGATCGTCGAGCCGTCGAGCGCATAGGTCGCCTCCCAGGCACTGCCGGGGTCGGTGCCGACCTGGCCGAAGCTGTCGACGACGAACGCGCCGCACCGCAGGACGTAGCTGTCATCGCCGTTGTGGTTGATCGCGCCGTTCTTGGCGCCGAAGTCCCCCAAGCAGACCTTGTCGGCCGCCTTGTCGATCGTGTTGGCGCAGAGCGTGAAGGACTCGCCTCCCGCAAGCTCCAGGTCCTCGGGGAACGTGTAGAAGTTGCTGATCTTCGAGTCGCCGTTGGTGTAGACCTCGAGCAAGCAGTCGTCGAGCGCGTACGTCGAGGCCTTCGGGCCCACGTTGGTGAGTTCGAGGGCCTTGTTGAAGCTCGATCCCTCCACGTACTGGGTGAAGATCACCGTCGGGAGCGCGGCCTCGGGCCGCTCCGTGCCGGTGCCCCGGAAGTACGCCGTGTTCGCCTTCGGATCGACATCGTCGCCCAGCGTGTCGCTCACCCCCATCACCGTGAGCAGGTACAGCGCGCCCACCTGGGTCTCCGTCGTGACCAGGACCTGCTCGGGGTCCTTGATCTCCACCGCCGCGGCCGTGGCCAAGAGGTCGTTGGAGAACATGAAGTCCGTCGGCATCAGGCTCGCCGAGTCGATGTTGCGGTCGAAGGTGACGAGCACCTCGGTCTCGCTGAGCGACTCCGCCTCGAGCACCTGCGGCGGGTTGCAGTCCTGCCCGGTCACGTCGGCCACGTCGTAGATGGTCGGCAGCGCCAGATCGCGCGTGTCGTCGGCGAACCGCCCCATGATCCCCGTGAAGGTCAGCGCGCAGTCCTGGGCGAGGTCGAGGCCGTTCTCGAAGAGATCCGCCTCGCCGCGCACGAGCAGGCTCTTGTCACCCGTCGGGTAGCCATCCGTGGCGATCTGGGCCTCGAAGTTGATGCCCCCGGTGGGCTGCTCGAGCACCGTGGCGGTGAAGGTGACGAGCTCCGACTCGAGGTCGTCGAGGTTCGCGACCACCGCGCCATCCTTGCTCAGGTTCTGCGCGAGCGAGGCGACGTCGAACCCGTTGGCGTCGACCGACCAGTCGCTGACCTCGTTGACCTGCTGCACGCCGTTGACCGTGGACTTGTCGTTGGCGCGGAAGCTCACCACGTCGCCGGCGACCGGCGCGGGGCTGAGCTTGGACGGCGCGATCGCCACGAAGATGGCCGGGCCCGCGGGGCCCGTCTGAAGGTAGAAGCCCTCCGGGAGCAGATCCCGCGCGGGCTGCAGCTGGGTGACCACTGCCTTCGCGATCGGCAGCGACAGCGTGTCGCCGTCTTTCGCGTCGCGCAGGTCCTGCATCCACTCCACGTTGGTGATGCAGGCCTTCGCGTCGATCGTGCACTCGTCGCTGCAGGTCAGCGAGCCACCGACGAGGCCCTCGAGGTCGCTGCACTCGTCGACCTCGCCGAACGCGTACCCGTCGCACTCCTCCTTGCCTTCCACCTTCCCGTCGCCGCACAGCGGGGGCGTGGTGATCGGGCCCGTGTCGGTCGGGGTGTCGTCGTCGGTGACCTTCACCCCCGTGTCGGTCCCGTCGTCATCGCCGGTGTCACCGGTCGGCTTGGTCGTGTCGCTGCCCGTGCAGGCGACCAGCAACCCTGCCAGCAGCGCGCTCCCGAGTCGCAGAGTCATGGCGTGTCCTCCCTCCAAACGGCCTGCATTGTCACACAATCCACGCCGGGCCGCCGTTGATTCCCAGGTCGGCGGCCGATGGCGCGCCGCGAACCCACGAGCGCAGCGCGGTGCACGGGACCTCCCGGGGCCCGCCGTCGACGTGCAGCCGGGGAGCCTCGTCCGTATACTGTAGGGGTTCCCTCGCGGAGGCGCGTTGGCGCTCCTGGTCACCGGCGCGGTCGTGCTGTACGCCCTGTGCATGGTCGCGGTGGCCGGCCTGGCGAGCGCCCGCTGGCTCGAGGCAGGGCTGCTGGCCATCGGCTGGCGGTGGGTGCACGGGCCCGAGCGCACCGTGCGGGCCAACGCCCTCGCGATCGGCCTGTACGGGGTCGCCCACGCGCTCCTCCTCGCCCTGGGGGGAGCCTGGTGGCTCGACGGAGCATCCGCTCCTGGCTCCACCCTGCTCGGCTACGCCGTCACCGTGTCGCTGGCCCGCATCTGGGCCTTCTCGCAGGCCTTCCGGCCTCTCGAGGCGGAGCCCGGGCAGCTGCTCGCGAGTCCCCGGCACCTCGTGCGCAACCACGATGGGCTCCGGCTCGTGCTCTCGGCCCGCGCCGCGTGGCCCGCCGTGCTCTACCTCGTGCCGGCCATGTTCCTGGTGGGCGCCCACCTGCTGCTCGCCGTGCTGTGGGACATGCGGCCGCGGCCCCGCGTCGAGCTGCGCCTCTCCGGCCGCGCGCTGTCGGTGCGCCGCACCGGCACGCCGCCGGTCACGTTCGCCCTCGCCGGCCTGCGGGTGCATCGGTCGGTCGCGTGGGACGGCACGCCGCTGCTCCACCTGCGCAGCGACGAGGCGGAGGCCGAGATCCCGGTGGGCGGCGCGCCTCCCGAAGACGTCGCGTGGGTCGTGCGCGAGCTCCAGCGCCGGGCCCGGCGAGCGCCCGTGCTCGACGAGGTGCCCGAGCCGCCCTCGGGACTCCGGCGCCTGGTGACCGCGGGGCGGGCGGCGGCCGCGCCGCTCTGATCACGCGGGCGCCCGCGGAGAGTCTACAACGCCTCGTCGGAGCCCACGCGGGCCGTCGCGCGCTGGTGGGCCTCCCGCTCGGCGCACCGGCGGGCCCAGTCCCGCAGGTTCGGCAGGTCCCCCTCGAACCCGCGCTGGAGCCCCGCGCCTACGCCGTAGGCCATCGCGATGTCCGCCGCGGAGAACGCCTCGCCGGCGAACCACGGTCGGGAGGCCAGGTGCTCCTCGAGGAACCCCGCGTGGCGCGCGAGCTCGGGCCCGACGTAGGCCTTGCGCACCCGCCCGCCGATCGACTTCACCACCGGCCGAAGGAAGAAGGGCACCGGCGCCTTCTCGATGCGACGCACGATCAGCGACACCAGCAGCGGAGGCATCAGCGAGCCCTCCGCGTAGTGCAGGAAGTACCGATACCGATCGGCCTCGGCGGTGCCGGGCTGGGGGCGCAGGGCGGCGTCGCCATACTCCTCCACCAGCGTCTGCAGGATGGCGCCGGACTCGGCGAGCACCCGATCGCCGATGACCACGACGGGCGCCTTGCCGAGCGGGTGCACGTCGCGCAGGGATCGGGGAGCGCGCAGCGTCTTCGGGTCTCTCCGGTAGTCGACGACCTCGTAGGTCAGGCCGAGCTCCTCGAGCAGCCAGACGATGCGGAAGGAGCGCGAGTGGTCGAGGTGATGGACGACGAGGTCAGCGGACACGGGTTCTCCCTGGCACGTCCCCTGCATAGCGTCCTGACCGCAGCCTGCGTGCTGCCTCACCCACCTGGAGGTCCCGAATGCGAACCGTGATGTGGCTGCCCCTGGTCCTGCCCCTCTCTACCGCCTGCCAGGGGTCCTCGGACCTGCCTGATCCGCCCGGCGAGCGCGTGGGGTCGGACCTCGAGCGCGACCTCGACCCCGACGTCGACACCGCGACACTGCAGTCGCTGACCGCCTCGAACCGGGCCTTCGCGCTCGACCTCTACGGTCAGCTCGCCAGCGCCGACGGCAACCTCATGTTCTCGCCCCACAGCGTGTCGATCGCGATGGCGCTGACCTACGCCGGAGCCGCCGGCGAGACCGCGACCGAGCTCGCCGACGTCCTGCACTTCGACCTCGCCGAGGACGAGCTGCACCCCGCCTTCAACCTGCTCGACCTCGACCTCGCGTCCCGCGCCGACGAGGTGCCCGCGCGCGG
>CAYMSU010000107.1:0-15082 GCA_964393165.1 uncultured Enterobacteriaceae bacterium | reverse complement strand
CTTGGTAGCGCTCCGCCGCGTCCTCGATCTTCTCCTTGAGCGACGCGAGCTCGCTGTCGGGGCAGCCCTTTCCGACCCGGAGCTCGGCCCCCGACTTGCCCTTCACCACGACCTCGCCCTCTGCGACCTCGGCGGAGTCGAAGTCGGACCAGGTGAGGCGCCGCTTGGACGGCCCCACCAGGAAGCCCATGACGAAGCGCTCCTCCTCGACGAGCAGCTTGCTGAAGGTCACCCGCGTGCGGATGGTGCCCCGGATCTGGTTGAGGACCATGAGCACCCCGATCAGGATGGCGGGGATCCCGAGACAGATCATGCCCGGGGTGAAGCAGGCCACGACGCCCCCGACCAGGACGAGCACGCCGAGCCCGAGGCCCTGCAGGTTGGGGGGGAGGGGAGTCTGGACGCCGTCGTGGGTGAGTGCCATGTGGCCCAGTCTACCGCGTAGGCGCCGCGAGGGCCGCCCCGCGCTCGTTATGGGGACCGTCCGATGGACGATCTCGAAGCGCTCGTCGCCGAGCTGCCCACCACCGCCGGCGTGTACCTCTTCAAGGATCGCCGGGGCCGCGTCATCTACGTAGGCAAGGCGGTCAACCTGCGCGCCCGGGTGCGCCAGTACCTCGCGGGCACCGACGAGCGCGTGATGGTGCCGTACCTCGTGCGCGCGGCGGCAGACGTCGAGGTGGTGGTCACGCACACCGAGAAGGAAGCGCTGATCCTCGAGAACACGCTCATCAAGAAGCACCGCCCGCGCTTCAACGTGAAGCTGCGCGACGACAAGAACTTCCTGCACCTGCGGATCGACCTGTCCCGGGAGTGGCCGCGCTACGACCTCGTCCGTCGGATCAAGGACGACGGGGCCCGCTACTTCGGCCCCTACCACTCGGCGTCGAGGGCCCGGCAGACGCTCGCGTTCCTCGGGCGGGCGTTTCCCCTGCGGACCTGCACGGACGCGGTGCTGCGGTCCCGGCGCCGGCCGTGCCTTCTCCACCAGATGGGCCGCTGCGCGGCGCCGTGCGTGGGGCTCGTCGGCGAGACGGAGTACGCCGAGATCGTCCAGGGCAGCATCGCGCTGCTCGAAGGGCGGCGCAAGAAGGCCACGGCCCACCTCCAGCAGCGCATGCGAGCCGAGGCCGACGCCCTCGAGTTCGAGAAGGCGGCGCGGCTGCGGGATCTCATCTACAGCATCGAGTCGAGCCTCGAGCGGCAGCAGGTGGTCGACACCGGGCTCGGCAACCGCGACGTGTGGGGCCTGCACCGCGAGGGCGCGCGGGGGGCGGTCGCGATCGTGCCGATCCGGGAGGGCGTGATGACCGAGCCGAGGGCGTCGCTCATCGAGGTCGGCGACGACGACCCGGATCTGCTCTCCACGATGATCAACACGCTCTACCAGGGCGACGTGCCGATTCCCGCGGAGGTGGTGGTGCCCGTCCTCCCGGCGAACCACGAGGCGCTCGAGGAGGTCTTGACGGAGCGCCGGGGCCGGCGGGTGCGGATCGTGCAGCCCCAGCGAGGCGACAAGGTGCGGCTGGTCGCGCTCGCCGAGGAGAACGCGCGGGTCCGCTACCTCCGCGAGACGGACGAGGAAGAGCGCCACGCGCAGGCCATGCGGGATCTGGCAGACGCGCTCGAGCTGTCCGAGCCCCCGGCGCGGATGGAGTGCTTCGACAACTCGAACCTCGGGGGCAGCATCCCGGTGGCCGCGATGGCGGTGTTCCTCGAAGGCAAGCCGGCGCGCCGGGAGTACCGCCGGTACCGCGTGAAGACGGTCGTAGGGTCCGACGACTACGCCTCGATGCGGGAGATCCTGGAGCGGCGGTTCCGCCGGGCGCTCGACGACGGCGTGTTCCCCGATCTGCTGGTGGTCGACGGGGGGAAGGGTCAGCTGGCGGTGGCCACGGCCGTGCTCGAGGATCTGGGGCTGCACGAGCAGGCGGTGTGCGGGATCGCGAAGCCGCGCACGGAGCGGCGCAAGGGAGACCGGCACGCGACCGACAAGATCTACCTGCCCCACCGCAAGGAGGCGCTGCGCCTGGGGCGGGGGCACCCCGCGCTGCGGATCCTCCAGCACATCCGCGACGAGGTCCACGACACCGCGGTCCGGTACCACCGCAAGGTCCGCTCGAAGGAGGCGCTGGGCTCGCTGCTCGAGGAGATCCCGGGGGTCGGGCCGTCCCGGCGCAAGGCGCTGCTGACCCAGCTGGGCTCGGCGGATGCCGTGGCGGATGCCACGGAGGGGCAGCTGGCGCAGGTGCCCGGGATCGGACCGGAGCTCGCCCGGCAGATCTGGTCGGCGCTCCATCCCGCGCCCCGCGAGGCGCCCTGAGCCAGGCGCTCAGGCCCCGAGCCACCGCACCGTGTGCAGGATCACGACCGCGCCGGCCCCCGTGCCCATGCCCAGGGTGCCCCCGAGCATGGCGGCGCGCACGCACTGGGCGAGCAGGCCTCGCGCCGGAGCGCGCGGAGGCACCCGCGGGATCCCCGGCACCAGGTCGTCGACCACGTGCAACGTGGGTGCGTCGCCCGGAGTGGGCAGGGGCGCCTCCATCGCGAGCGGCGGGTCGCCGGGCTCCAGCAGCTCGAGCAACGCCCCCGCATCGCGTGGCCGATCCTCGGGATCGGGAGACAGCGCGACCCGGATCACGTGCTGCACCGAGGCGGGGAGCCAGGGGGCGACCTCACCGATGTCGGGGTGGTCGGCCGACAGCACGGCGTTGAAGACCGACAGCACATCGCGCTGGGGGAACGTCTGCTCGCCCGAGTACAGCTCGAACAGCAGGCAGCCGAGCGAGAACACGTCGGCCCGTGCGTCGACGTGCTTGGCCGAGCGGACCTGCTCGGGGGCCATGTACCGGGGGGTGCCGAGCGCGTGGCCGGTGTGGGTGTCGGCCAGGCGCTGCCCCTCCAGCAGCGCCTTGGCGAGCCCGAAGTCCGTGATCCGGGGCACCGGATCGCGGGGCGTGCCGTCGAGCAGGATGTTCGCCGGCTTCAGATCGCGGTGCACCACCTTGGCGGCGTGGGCGTGGGCCACGCCCTCGACGATCTGGCGGGCGATGCGATCCCGCAGCTCGAAGGAAGCCCCCTTGTGGGTCTGCAGCCAGCGCCGAAGCGACGGGCCCGCCACGTACTCGAGGGCGAGGGCGACGGTGCCGTGGAGGTCGAACACCTCGAGCACGCGCACGATGTTCGGGTGCCGCAGCTGCCCGGCGAGGCGCCCCTCCTGGAGCATGCGCGTGTGGACCTCCTCGTGGGGCACCGAAAGCAGCTTGATCGCAGCCACCTCGGCGGCGTTGCGGGCGCGCCGCGCGCGGTAGACGATCGCGGTCGAGCCGGCGCCGATCTCGTCGTCGACCACCCAGGACCCGATCCTCTGGCCAGGCTTGAGCACGCCCAAGCCTACCTCAACCGACGGCGACCCTCGGGGGGTGGAGGGTGGGGCCGGGCGACATCCCCCGCTATGCTCGTGGTGTGGAGGGACTCCGCGTCGGCTCGTTCACCCTCGAGCGCCCGGTCGCCGCTGGCGGCATGGGGCGGGTGTGGAGAGCCGTCCACCGATCGGGAGCCCCTGCGGCGGTCAAGATCATCGCGCCCGACGCGATCTCCGAGTCGGGGCCGGATCCGGTGGCCGCGCTCCAGGCGGAGATCCGGGCGATCGCGGGGCTCGAGCACCCGAACCTCGTGACGGTCTACGACGCGGGGCTGCTCGGGCCGGAGCACGAGGGCCTGAGCGGCGGCCGGCTGGTGGCCGGGAGCCCGTGGCTCGCCATGGAGCTCGCCCAGGGTAGCGTCCACGACCTCGTCGACCGGCTGGACTGGCCCACCCTGCTCTCCATTCTGCTGCAGTCGCTCGACGGGCTCGCCCACGCCCACGCGCGCGGTGTCATCCACCGCGACCTGAAGCCCGCCAACCTGCTGTTCACGCGCGCCACCGGCGATCTGCGGGTCCTCGTGGCGGACTTCGGGCTGGCCTGGGCGTGGCGGAGGGCGGGGGAGCCGGTCGACGGCGGGACCGCGGCGTACTCGGCGCCCGAGCAGCTGCTCGGGCAGTTCACCGAGCAGGGGCCGTGGACCGACCTGTACGCCCTCGGCTGCACCGCGTTCAAGCTGATCACGGGTAAGCGGCCGTACCGGGGGCAGACCTTCGAGGAGCTGCAGCGCGCCCACCTCTTCGCGGATCTCCCGAAGCTCACGCCGCGCTTCTCGATCCCGCCGGACTTCCGGCCCTGGCTCGACGGCATGATGGCGAAGGACCCGTCGAGGCGCTTTCAGCGCGCGGCCGACGCGGCGTGGGTGCTCCTGCAGCTGCCGGCCGCCCCCGAGGAGGAGGTCGACGCCGAGGACGAGCGCGACTCGGTGAGCGTGCTTCGCTCGGGCACCCAGCGCACGCGCACGCTCCCCATGGAGGCGTGGGCCACATCGCTCGAAGCGCCGCGGCCGAGCCAGGCGGCCTCGGAGATCCGGCCCCCGGTGCCCCGCAAGTGGCGCCGGCCGGGCCGGGCCCCCGGGTCGGGGGGCCTCGAGGGCCGCGGGCTCGGGCTCTTCGGCATGGGCGTGCCGCCGCTGGTCGCCCGCGAGGAGGAGCGCAGCGACCTCTGGCGGGCGCTCGTGAGCGACGATCGCCTGCACCTGGTGGTGATGGCCGGGCCCCCGGGGGTCGGCAAGAGCCGGCTCGGTGCGTGGCTGTGCGAGCGGGCCCACGAGGTGGGGGCCGCCGAGGTGTTCCGCGCCGCGTTCCACGGCGAGATCTCCGCCACCACGGGCCTCGCCGCGATGGTCGAGGACCACCTGCGCACCCACGGGATGACCGGCGCCGAGGTCTTCCACCACCTGAAGACGGCGGGTCGGCAGGACGCGCCCCACGAGATCGCGCCCGAGCGCCTCGCGCGCCTGCTGCGGCCCGCCGACCCCGAGCTCGCGGTCGACGCCTTGCCAGTCGCCGAGCGCCTGGCGCTGGTGTGGTCGATCATGGCCCACCGGAGCACCGGGCGGCGTCTGCTCGTGTGGCTCGACGACGCGCACCGGGCCTCCGATGCGCTCGACCTGATCCATCACCTGGCCGCGGAGGCCGCTGACAAGCCAGGCCTCGTGGTGGTCACGGTCGACGATCCGCTGTCGGCCACGGTGGAGGAGCGGCTGGCGGCGGCGATGGGGGCGCTCCCGTCGTCGCGGACTCGCCTGGGGCCGCTCGCGCCGGCCGACGCGGTGGCCCTCGTGTCGGGCATGCTTCCCGTGCCCGACGAGCTCGCCCGGCGGATCGTGCAGGCGTCCGGGGGGAACCCGCGCGCGACGGTCGAGTTCGTGACCGACCTCGTGCAGCAGGGCCAGCTGCGCGGCGACGCGGGGCGGGTGGAGGTGGATCCCCGGGTGCCGCTTCCCGACTCCCTCGCGTCGCTGTACGCAGGCGCCCTGCTGCGGCTCGACGTGCTGGGACCCGCAGGGCGGGAGGCGATGGAGGTGGCCGCCATCCTCGGGCCGTCGGTGGTGCTGCCCGAGTGGCGGGAGGCGTGCCAGCGGCTGGAGATCAACCTCGATCCACAGCTGCTGGCGACCATGACCTCGCGGGACTTCCTGCGGCCGATGCGCGGGGGCGCGCGCTACACGTTCGGCCAGGGCGTGCTGCGCGACGCGCTGCTCGACGAGATCGTGCGGGCCGATCGGGCGGCTGCGCTGCATCGCGCCTGCGGCACGGTGCTCGAGGCTCGTGGCGACGCCCGGGCCGCCGCGGCGGGGGCCCACTTCGAGGCGGCGGGCCAGTTCATGCGGGCATCCGCGGCGTACCTGCGCGGCATGCGGTGGCTCGCGGCCTGGGATCGGGAGCGCGCGCTGGAGCTGGGCACGCGCTGGTACTCGGCGCTCGGTCGGGTGGCGCCCCCCGGCGACGTGCGCTGGGCCGAGGGCATGCAGGTGCTGGTCCAGCTGCTGGGGGTGCAGGGCGGCGACGCCCACGAGGCGGCCGCGGCGGCGCTGCTCGAGAAGGGCCGGGGCAACCCCCAGGCGGAGGCGATGGCGCTGATCGAGCTCGCGCACGCGGACCTGCGGGCGCTGGCGCTGCAGCGGGCGGCGGCCCGGGCGGAGCTCGCGTGGCATCGCGCGCAGGACACCGGTCTGCGGTCCACGGCGGCGGCGGTGCGGGCGGAGGTGCGCCGCCACCGGGGGGAGTTTCACCTCGCCGAGCAGCTGCTGCGGCAGGCGCTCACGGCAGAGCCGGATGCGGCGCCGCTCACCTTCGGCCTCGCGCGGGTGCTGGCCGACGACGGCCGCGCGGACGAGGCGCTGGCGGTGTTGGACGCCTGGAACGAGCGCAAGACGCAGGATCCGGCGCCGATGATGCGGGCCCGCTTCCACCGGGCGCGGGGCAGCGTGCTGCTCGCGCAGCAGCGGCCCGCCGACGCGCTGCGGGAGCTCGAGGAGGCGCGGGAGCTCCGGGATCGGGCGGGGTTCGACTGGCCGGCGCTGGATCTGGACCGCGCGGCGGCGCAGATCGCGATCGGCCAGCCGGACGGCGCGGCGGCGCTGCTGGACGACCTGCTCGAGCGGCTCGATGCGGAGCGGGATGCGCGCCGCCGCTCGAGTGCGCTGTCGATGCGCGCGCTGATGGCAGCCGAGCAGCAGGACTGGGCGCAGCTGGAGCGCTGCCTGGACATGCTCGAGGATCTGCCGGTGGTCGGGCGTTCTCGCGCGTCATTCACGCGGATGCGGGCGATCGCGGTCGCGGCGGAGGCCGGGGGGGCGGTGGCGCTGGCACGCCGGGCGCGAGGGCAGACGAAGGCGGGGCCCTTACCTCAAGCTCGCCCGCTCTAGACCCGAAACAAGCGCTTGCGCTTGGTTCAGGGCCCTAGTCTCCTCGATCCGGTCCGAGCGCTTGTTTCCGATCCAGGTAGGACACGCCCCGCCGCTCACAGCCGCCGGCGCGGCGTCCGCTCCGTAGGCTCCTCGTCTTCGTCCGCGCCGACCTCCGGCTCCGCCACCGGCGCGCCCTCGGTCACCTCGCGCGCCGCTGACGACGCGCTTCCCATCGACCGCTTCAGCCGCTCCAGCTCCCGGCGGGCCTTCGCCACCGCCGCTGCTGCCCCCGGCCCCGCGCCCGTGGCGCTCGCCGCCTCGCGCGCCTCCTTCGCGCGCTGCAGCGCCGCCTCCGCTGCCGCCAGCGGATTACGCGGATCGACGACCAGCGCCTCGGGCTCGTCGTCTGTCGCCCCGCGCGCCTCGCGCGCCGCCTCCAGCGCCGCGCGCGCCCGATCCATCGGATTGTCGTCTCGACTCATCGCCTCTCCACCACCTCGTCCAGGAACTGGAGGTAGGCCCCCCGCACCTCGCGGTCTACCACAGGGAGGCACACCCCATGGCTCTCGCCCTCCACCTCCACGTAAGTGGCCTCGGCCAGGTACGGCAGCAGCGCACGGCCCCCGAGCTCCACCGGAATCATCTCGTCCCCCGTCGAGTGCATCACCAGCGCCGGGACCCCGAGCCGCGGCGCCCGCTCCACCGTGTCGAACGGGTGCCGGAGCAGCAGCCCCACGGGCGCCAGAGGCGCCATCCGGCGGGCGAGCGCCCGCGCCGACACGAACGTGGACTCCAGCACGATCGCGGCGGGGTTTCGATGCTCCGCCAGGTGCGCCGCCACGCCGCCCCCCAGGGACCGACCGTGGAGCACGATCCGTGACGGCGCGAAGCGATCCTCCGCCGTCGCCCAGCCCCAGGCGGTCAGGGCGTCCTCTACGAGCCCCGCCTCGCTCGGCGCCCCGCCGCTCCCCGGGTAGCCGCGGTAGGCCACCGCGAGCACGTCCCACCCCGCTTGCAGCAGGATCCGGTGCAGCCCGGTGTTCTCCGCCACCGTCTCGCCGTTGCCGGGGAAGTAGATCACCAGGCGATCCGCGCCCGCCGTGCGGTACCAGGCGTAGAGCGTGACGCCGTCCGCGGTCACCAGCTCGATCGGCTGGGCTCCACGCTCGCGCGCCGCCGAGTCGAGCGCGGAGCGGTCGATCCCGCCCGGGGCGGGGAACACCATGCGATCCTGAGACGCCCAGAGCGCGCCCACGTAGGCCGCGTAGAGCAGCGCGACCGCCCCCAGCGTGCCGATCACCACGACGCGCAGCACCGCCACGTCAGCCCTCCGCCGGATGCACCCACACGACCCCCCGGTGCCCGTCGACCGTCACCTCGGTGCCCTCGACGAGCCGCCGCGTAGCGCCCTCGATGTTGACGACCGCGGGGATCCGGTACTCCCGGGCGATCACCGCGCCGTGCGACAGCACGCTGCCGAGCTCGAGCACGACGGCTCCCGCCGTGAGGAACAGGGGCGTCCAGCTCGGATCGACGGCCCTGGTCACCAGCACGTCGCCCGGCTCGAGGCGATCCCCCTCGGCCGCGCTGCGCAGCACCCGCACCCGCCCGCGCACGCGCCCCGGCGAGATGCCCAGGCCCTGGAGCCGGGTCGCGCCGTCCGGCTCGCGGGGCTCGGTCCCGTCCCCGACCAGGAACGTGGGCGGGTCGACCCTCGCGTCGGCCTCCCGGACCGCCTGACGCCGCGCGATCAGCGCCGTGAGAGCATCCGGGTCGCCGCCCGTGCGGACCACCGTGCGAAGCTCGTCCCAGCGCAGCATGGCCACGTCGGAGGGGCGCAGGAGCCACCCCTGGTGCGTGCCGTGCGCCCCAAGCGCGAGCATCGTGCCCTGCATCGCGTCCAGCAGGTGGTCGAACCAGAAGCGCTGGTTCTCCCGCAGCAACAGGTACTCCCGCGTGTCCGCCACGAGGCGCTCGAGGACCGCCCGGCGAGGCCCCGACAGCTGGTGCTCGACCTCCTGGAGCGCACGCTCGAAGCGATCCTCCTGCGCGCGGGCCCGTGCCTCCGGGGAGGCGCCCGGCCCCTGCACGGCCTTGAGCAGCGGAGCCAGCTGCGCCGGCTCCCGGTGCCACCGGGGACTCATCAGCTCCCACGTCGACTGCGCCCGGTGGCCGAAGCGGGCCAGGAAGTCGGTCAGCGCCCGCTGGAAGCTCTGCGACACCGGGCAGCCCCGCTCGAGCGCGTCCAGATCCTCCCCCTCCGCGCGCTGACCGAGCTCGTAGAGCGCCTGGTTCGTCTCGACGGTGAGGTTGCCCGGCGGCGAGGTGCCCAGGCTGTCCATCAGCGAGCGCTGGTCGGGCAGCCACCCCGCGATCGCCGACTGGAGCAGCTGCCACGCGATGTTCGCGAACAGCAGGCTGCAGACGTGGATGCCAACGTACTCGCGGACCCATCGCTCCTGCTCCTCGACCCGCGCGATCAGCGCCTCCGGATCGGCGCAGGGGCTCCGCAGCGCGGGCAGCGCGCTCTCGAGGCGGGCGCGGAAGGCCTCCCACTCGGCAGGGTTGGTGAGCGGATTCCAGCGGAACCGCCGCCACCTGCGCTCGGCCACCGTGTGGCGGAGGATCGAAGCGTAGACGGCGAGATCGGGCGGCACCGCGAACCGCCGGTGCCACTCGGAGGCCTCCTCCGGGGGGATCATCTCCAGCATGAACTGCGGCGCGGGCGCGCCGGGCAGCTTGAACGCCAGGTGCCGGAACACCGTGGCGTTCACGTAGGGCCGGCCGTGGACGAGCTTGAGCGCAGGGCCGCCGCCGAGGTGGCGGCGCTGCACCTGGGGGTACGCGATGTACCAGGACAGGATCGGCTCGAGGATCGACCATCCGAGCGGGGTGGCGGGCTCGGGCCACCGCTCGCCGATGAACCGCCGGGTCCACACCACCTCGTCGCTGCCCCGCGGCGCGCCCGTGGCCGTGATCGGGCGGGCCTGGAGGACCCGGAAGGCGCCCGCCCGATCGCGGACCCACTCGATGTCCTGGGGACCTCCGAGGGCGCGCTCGACCTTGAGCCCGAGGCGACCGAGGCGACGCAGCACGGGGCGCTCGAGCGTGCGCTTGTGGCGCAGCGCCGCGGGGGTGGGCTCCCGGACGACAGATCCCCCCGGCGCCCCCACGAAGCGGGAGGTCAGCTCCGGCAGATCTTCCTCGACGACCTGCAGGCGCACCCGCTCGGCGACCCGCCGGAACAGCCGGGGCAGGGGACGGGGCCGGCGCATGACGTACCAGTGCGGCGCGATCTGCCCGCCGACCAGCCCCTCGCCGAGGCCCCACACGGCCTCCACGACCATCTCCCGCCAGGAGCCGTTGAGTGGGTTGACGGTGAACAGCACCCCCGAGGTGAGCGGCTCCACCATCTCCTGGAGGACGACCGCGAGCGACCCCGGCGCGGGGCCGGTCGCCCCGCGGTAGCTCAGCGCCCGGTCGGCATACAGGCTGCTCCAGCACCGGACGATCGCCGAGGGCACGTCCTCGGGACGGACCTGCAGCATCGTGGTGTGCTGCCCCGCGTAGGAGCGCTGGGCGCCGTCTTCGTCGACGCCGGAGGAGCGGACGGCGACGCGCTGGCCGAGCGCGCGCGAGGCGCGGACCCACTCGGCGGCGGCGGCATCGGGCAGGCGGAGGTTGGCGATCGCGTCGCGGAGCACCGGGGCGCCGGCCCGGTCGCGCTGCACGGAGGCGGCGAGCTCCCACAGGCCGGCGTCGTGGAGGGCTCGCTGGAAGGCCTCCACCGGCACCACCACCCCGGCTGGCACCGGCAAGCCCGCTCGCGCGAGGCGGCCGAGCTCGCTCGCTTTGCCGCCCACCTGCCCGCGGTCGCGATCCCGGATCGCGGACAGCGGGATCACGGCCCCGGCAGATCCCGGGGAGATCACACCGAGGCTTCGGTCCAGCCGACGAGGCGCTGTTGCTCCGGATCCCACAGCTTCAGCTCCAGGCATGCCCACACATCGGCCAGACGCCACGAAGTCCTGCCCGGATCCTGAAGCTCGGGGATGGCGGCCATCGCCTCGGGCAGCCGGTAGAACGGGATCTTGTGGTTGAGGTGGTGCACGTGGTGGTACCCGATGTTGCCGGTGAACCAGTGCAGCCACTCGGGCATGTCGAACATGCTGGACGCCCGCAGGGCGGCGTGGTGGTAGGTCCAGGCCTCCCGGCTGCGCAGCTCCGCGGCCGGGAAGTTGTGCTGGGCGTAGAACAGGTAGGAGCCCGCGGAGGTCGCCACGAACAGCGGCAAGAAGATGCCGAAGAACCCGGCCCCTGGCGCGACGAAGACCTCCGCGAGCACCACCAGCGTGATGTGCACGGCGATGGCCGCGGGACCCCGCCAGTGGCGGCGCGGATCCCGCAGGAACGACGACATGCACATCCCGGCCACGAACACCGTGAAGAGGCCGAAGACGATGGTGAGCGGGTTGCGCGCCACGCGATACCAGAACCGCTGCCGCTTGTCCATGCGCTTCCACATGGTGGTCGTCACGATCGGAAAGGACCCGATCGACGCGCCGAGCATCTTGGCGTTGTTCCGGTGGTGGTAGTCGTGGGTCTCCTGCCAGACCTCCGGCGGCGCGAGGACGGTCCAGCCCACCCAGACCATCGCCCAGTGGCCGATCCGGGATCCGCGGAAGACCGCTCCGTGCAGGTAGTCGTGGTAGAAGATGAACAATCGCACGATCGTGAGCCCCGCGAACGCCGCCCCGGCCAGGCGCACCGGCCACCAGGGCGCGAGCATCGCCACGGCCACGAACCCGAGGTACACGGCCAAGCTCACCAGGAAGAGTCGCCACGTCGTGGGCAGGTCTTCCTCGGAGTAGGGCTTGCTGGCGCGGACGAGAGCCGCACCCGCGCGCTTCTCTGCCTGTCGATCCACGTCTGCCTCCGTCGGTGCGGCGACGTACCCCTGCCGGCCGGGCGAGGCCATGATGGATGGCCGCAGATCTGACTCACGGGACGAAACGCTCCAGCACGGCGCCGAAGAACCCATCCGTGTCGTGCGTGTCGGGGGCGACCCGCAACGGCGCGTCGACGGCGCGAAAGGCGGGGTGACGGTCCAGGAACCGCTCGATCACGAGGTCGTTCTCCTCGCGGAGGACCGAGCACGTGCCGTAGACGAGCCGCCCTCCCTCGTCGACGAGCGGTGCCGCGCGCTGCAGGATGTCGAGCTGGCGGTCGGCGTAGTGGCGGATCGACTTGCGGGAGATGAGGTAGCGGTGCTCGGGGTGGCGGCGGAGCACCCCCGTGCCCGAGCACGGGGCGTCGACCAGCACCCGGCTGAATCGCTGGGCGACCACGGGCCCCGGCAGCGGACCGCGCGCCTCGATCCGGTGGACCGCGACCTCCGCGCCCGCGCGGGTGGCCCGCCGGTCGAGCTCCTCGAGCGCGTCGCCGCGCACGTCGAGGGCCCACACGGGGACCCCCATGGCGGCGAGCGCCAGGCTCTTGCCGCCGGCTCCGGCGCAGAAGTCGAGCACGGGCCCGTCGGGCTGAACGAGGCCGACGAGCCGCTGGGACCCCTCGTCCTGGACCTCGAACCACCCTTCCTTGAAGGCCGCGAGCGCCTCGAGGTCGTGCCGCCCCACGACCCGCAGGGCGTCGTCGGCGAGCTCCGAGGGCACCGTCTGCACCCCCTCCTCGTCGAGGCGGTCGGCGAGCTCGTCGCGGGTGCACCGCAGGCGGTTCGCGCGGACCGAAACCGGGCCCCGCTCGTCGCTCGCGACCATGAACGACTCGGCACGCTCCGCCCCGAGGGACCGCACGATGCGGCGCGCGAGGTGGTCCGGGAGGCTGTGGCGGACAGCCAGCCGCTGGGCCGGCTCGTCGCCCTCGCCGAGGCTCTGCCAGTCCTCCCGCAGGTCCGCCCACGGGCCGGGGAGCTGCTCGTCGGCCTCGCCGGGCTCGAGCCCGTGGAGCACGAGCCAGCCGAGCCAAAGCGCGATCTCGGCCTCGGTGCCGAGCAGGTGGGCGAGCCCGCGCTCGGCGCGCACGAGGCCGTAGAGGCCCTCCTGCACCAGGCGACGTTCACGGGAGTGCAGCGACCGGTTCCGGCGGACCGCCCCGCGAAGCACGCGGCCAGCCTCGCGCGGGCGCTGGGTGCACCGCCGCCAGGCGGTGAGCGCCGCGTCGCGGATGCGCCCCGGACCAGCGGCCTTGCGGAGCAGGCGGGGATCGAACGACGGCTCCACTGCGGGGGACACCTCAGAGACCAGGCCACACCTCCTTCACTCGCTCACTGCGGTAGGTATTGAGAGGCGCCGGGAGCCGGAGCTCGAAGACGTTCTCCGGGGGCTCCGCCTCCGGGGACCCCGCCTTCGAGGACCCCGGAGGGGCGACCTCCACCACGATGGCGCCTGGGTAACCGGGATTGCCCACGTTGCCGTAGGTGACGAGCAGGTTGCCAGTTCGAGGCAGCAGGTCGGCGTCGCCCAGCGACCCCGAGAACACGGGCCCGAGCTCGGTGTCGAGGTCGTCGAAGACGAGATCCCAGGTGCCCGCCTCGTGGTCGAGCGCCAGGACCGCCCCCCGTGACGCGTTCTCGGCGGCGGGCAGGCGCGGATCGAAGGGCGAGGCGCGAAAGTTCCCGTTGTCGAACAACACGAGCTCCCCGCCGGGCGCCACCGAGGCGCTGTGCTGGTGGTAGGGGACCAGCAGGTCAGGCCGCGCGGGGCGCAGCAGGAACCGCTCGAGGCGGGCGGGCCAGTTCGCGGGGGGCGCGAGCACCCAGTGCAGCGCCTGGTCGTCGTAGCCGAGGCCGACGACCGCGTCCTGGTTGCGCAGGGAGACCACCACCTCGCGCCGCGCGGCGTCGAACCACACGCTGTTGCCGTGGGACCAGTCCCGCGTGGGGGAGTCCCAGAAGAAGTCCCAGTAGTCGGACGCGACGGCGTTGTAGCCGATGCGCGTGGGCTCGAGCACGTCGAGCAGGGACCAGCGGCGCACGACCTCCCCCTCGGGGGTGAGCTCGACGACCACATCGCCAGCTACCCACGAGTCCTCGGGGGGTGCCTCCGGATCGGTCTCGGAGCTCGGGTAGTCGGGCACCCAGCGCCGCTCGATCGCCAGCGCGAGCCAGTGGCCGCTGGCCAGCTCGATCACGTCGTGGTGAAGGGCGGGGACGTCTACCGGGATCTGGTCGGGGCCGGGAGCGCTGGACCACTGGCGCAAGACAGCGCCGCTGAGCGCCATCTCGACGAAGGTCGTGCGGCCGAGCTGCAGCAGCAGCGTGCCGCGGAAGGTCGTGGTGAGCTGATGGAGGATGCCGGGAAACTCCCGCAGCCAGCGCACAGTACCCTCGGCGTCGAGCAGTACGACCCAAGGGCCGATGCCGAGCAGCGTGAGGCCCGGCTCCATGCGGGCGGGGTCGCTGGTCACGTCGAGCGGCGGGAAGCCCTCGGGGAGGGACTGCGCGGGCAACGTGAGGGTGACGGGCGCGCCCTCGCGACCGTCGAGGACGGGCACGACCTCGAGGGTGTGGACGATCTCGGGGCGGAGGCCGCCGACCAGGGAGCGATGGCGGCGCGCCGCCGGGAGGCGCCAGGTGCGCGCGGCGTCTCCGTCGTCGAGTCGCAGCAGGAGCTCCACGGGCTCGTCGGCCTCGGCCTCGAGCCAGCCCGTCAGACGCGCCCCCTCGTCGTTGTCGACCCATCGCGGAGCCACCGCGAAGTCGGGCCGGGTGCACGCCGCGAGCAGCCCGAGCGCGACCGCTACCACCGCCACCAGCTTCGAGAGGGCCGCAGGGCGCGCTCGACCCGCTCGTAGATCTCGAGCTCGGGGTTCAGCCGACGCGCCCGCTTGAGATCCCGACGTGCCCCCGACACGTCACCGTCGGAGGCGAGCAGCCGCGCCCGGTGGGCGAGCAGGGCAGGGGAGCGGTCGACGTACTCCGCCGAGTAGTCGAGCAGTCGGAGAATCTCGTCGTTGCGGGACTCGCCCTCGAAGGCCTCGCACAGCTTCTCGGCCACCCGAGACGCGATCGCGACCGACTGGTCGTCGACCTCGGACGTGGACAGCACGCGGATCGCCTCCTCCTGGGCCTGCCCGCCACGCCGCAGCTCGAGCAGCAGCTGGGCCCTGCGGGCGCGGATGTTGTGCTGCTTCGGGTTCTTGCGCAGCGCCTTCTCGTAGGCATCGACCGCCGCCCCGTACAGGTTGGAGGCCTGCAGCTGCTGGCCGTAGCTCGCCCAGGCGATCGCGGTGGGATCCTGGGTGCCTTCCACCCAGGCCTTCGCGTCCTCGAGGGCGATCCACG
>CAYMSU010000106.1:873-15097 GCA_964393165.1 uncultured Enterobacteriaceae bacterium | reverse complement strand
GGTCTGGAGCAGGCGCGCGCGCGTGAGCAGGAGGAAGTGGTCGGTGGGGTTTGCGACCTCGACGAAGACGTCGCCGTCCAGTCGTGCGAGCGGCTCCCGCAGGCGGATCTCCAGCCCCTCCCCGGGGTCCTGGCGAGGGATCAGGCGATGCTCGGCGATCAGGGCGCCCCCGTGCACGATCCGCACCGTGACCTCCGTGGACGCGGGGGGGCCCTCGCTCATGTCGTGGATCTGCAGCAGGAGGCGCCCGAGGGGGGGCTCGAAGGTGGAGGGAGCATGCTCGGAGGGTCGCACCCGCAGCTCGTCTCCGGGGTACAGCCAGCTCGCCCCCTCGCAGCTCCGGTCACGATCCAGGGCGAGGCGGTACCGTCGCCCGTTCACGAGCGGGTTGGACCCGTCCACGGGGCTGAACAGCAGCCGCTCGTAGGTGTGGCAGGCGCGGCCCTTCCGGAGGTGGTTCGCCTCGTGACAGGTGACGTTGTGGCGCGGCAGAGGTCGACCCTCGTCGAGCACCCGCAGCGGCGAGCACCGCGTGGCGTGGCGGGTGACCTCGAGGGTGCGCAGGTCGCTGAGGAACCCGAGCGCGGGCGTGCGGAACTGCGCGAGCCGGCCGGGCCCCCTCGCGACCGGGCGCCGGCTGCGGGGCACGAGGGGAGGCCCGCGCGCGTCGCGGACCTGCACCGAGGGCGCCACGTGGACGACCTCCCCGTCGACGATCCTCGTGGGCTGGAGCAGGTCTACGCCGGTCTCGTCGAACAGCGGCGCCCAGGCCTCGACCTGGAGCAGCGCGTCGTAGAGGATCTCGGTGAACCGGCGGGCGCCCTCGGGGTTCATGTGGTCTTCGTTCTCGAAGTGCCCGTCGCCCATCTCGGTGCTGCGCATGTCGAGGTACACGCCGCCGAGCTCCGCGACGAGGGCCTCCACGGCCGCCTCGGTCTCGGGGAGCACGATGTCGCCGACCTCCTCGGGTAGGCGAGGGGCCATCGGCGGACGCACGAAGACGGGAACGCCCCCGTGTTCGACCACGAGCTCGGTGATGTCGGGGATGAACGAGGCCTCGGCCCCGGGGAGGGTCGTGGGGTCGAACGCGACCAGGCGCGCCGCGACCTGCTGGTAGGTCGGGATCACGTTGTTGTGCAGGCGCATGTCGACCTTGCTGTCGTCGAACACCCGGTCGAGGGCTCGCTCGGTGGCCCGGGGATCTGGCCCCACCCCGGGCACGAGCAGGTCGACGAGGGCGTTCCGGGCGAGCGTGACGGTGCGGTTGCGGACCTGCCCCCGGTTCTCGCGCACCCGCTGCAGGAACCAGTTCCGGGCCCCGAGCTTGGCGTCGACCACCCGCTCGTCCTCGCCGAGGTGCACGGTGAGGTTGAGGTAGCTGGCCTCCGATCGCGGCGTGACCGCGAGCAGCGACTGCATGTCCGAGTGCAGCACGACGAGGCGAGGCCGATACCCGTTGGCATAGACCCGGTTCGCGAGGATCGCGTACCAGTGGGCGCCGATGGAGTTCGGCACGGACAGCTTCTGCACGTCGCCCCGGCGGAGGCCGAGGCGGCGGGACAGAAGCGCCGCCGAGATGTCGGTGTTCGACAGGGAGTTGCCGAGCACGATCACCTCGGGATCGTGACGCCCGAGCACGTTGTCGATGGCGGTCTTGACGTCGTGCTGAAGGACCCGGCCGTTGATCACGCGGCCGGCGTTCCGCGTCTCGCGGCGGTCTTCGAAGGTGCGGAGCCGCTCCATCCCGAGCAGCGCGCCGGCGACCACGAGGGCCGGGAGCAGCAGCGCGAGGGCCAGGGTCGTGGTGCGGGGCACGCCTCCTCCAAGCGAGAACGCTACCCGCCCTCCGCGGGGCCCGCAACGGCCGACAGGCCCACCCGTCGCCGCGCGAGCAGGCAGTTCTCCGAGCCTTCCTCGAGCTCGCGACAGGGCGTCGGCCGGCAGGCGTACACCGAGCACCGGTAGGGACTCCCGGGCTCTCCGTTGCCAGTGAGGGCCGCGCAGCGGGTGCGCCCGGGGTGCACGTCGGAGGGTACCCGGGCGAGGTCTCGCCAGCCGTCGGCGTGATCGACGACGAGGTGGGGACGAGCCACGCGGATTGGCTCGTCGTCGCTCACCGGCACGCTGTCGAAGGCCTCCCGACAGCAGGCTCCGCACGTGGCGCAGTCCACCGGGGGCTCGAAGCGCTCACAGGCGCGGTCCTCGAGCGAGATCGGGGGCCCCTCGGCGCCGGGCTCGGCCACCATGCGACAGCGCCACCCCGTCTTGCTGGGCGTCCACCCGCCCGGGCAGGGATAGGACCAGGCGCAGTCCCCGCAGGTCAGCGCTTGCGGCGTGGAGCCGGGGGCTGCTTCTTCGTGGGCTCCCAGTGCCAGAACGCGAGCTCGCGGGGACGCGGGAACGACTCGGCCACGTCCTCCGCCAGGGCGAGGAGCGGGCGACGACGAAGGGGCTGCGGGGCTGGCTGCATGGGGACCTTCCGGGGCCAGGCGGGAATGGCCCCCTTCATCGGCCCCTCGGTGCTGGTCCTTGAACCCCATCGTCGGTCCCGATAGCCGCTACCGATTGGGATGGCAGCAGGGAGGTCGTCGATGCACATGATCTTCATCGGTCCGCCGGGGGCAGGGAAGGGCACACAGGCGGCCAGGCTGGTCGATCGGTTCGGGTTTCCGCACATCTCCACGGGAGACATGCTGCGCGCAGCCGTGGCTGCCGGCACCGAGCTCGGTCGAAAGGCCGAGCCGATCATGAAGAGCGGAGGGCTGGTGGGCGACGAGCTCATGATCGGCATCGTCCGGGAGCGCCTTACCCAGGCTGACGCCCAGCAGGGCTTCCTCCTCGACGGGTTTCCCCGCACCGTGGCGCAGGCGCGCGCGCTCGACGGCGTGCTGCAGGAGACAGGCACGCCGCTCGATGCGGTCGTGCTCCTCGAGGTGCCCGACGAGGCCATCGTGCGCAGGGTCACGGGGCGGCGCCAGGATCCGGAGACGAAGCGGATCTACCACGTGGAGTTCGACCCGCCGCCGCCCGAGGTGGCGGACCGGGTGGTGCAGCGGGCGGACGACACGGAGGCGGCAGTCCGGCGGCGCCTCGAGAAGTACCACGCAGAGACGGCGCCGATCGTCCCGGTCTACGAGGCGGCAGGGGTCCTCCGCCGGGTCGACGGCGTGGGCACGCCAGACGAGGTCACTGCGCGAATCCTCGGGGGTTTGCCGACCTGAGGCGGGCACTGCGTGAGCCGCCGGGCGTTCCTTGGTCTGCCCTTACGAGGCCCATCCGAGCGGCGGTTTCGCCGCGCGGAGGACCGACCGTCAACCGCCGTCTCGTCAAGGCACTTTCGGGTGCCCCCCATGTTCTGCTAAGAATGCTCCCTCGCCCAACAGGTCGACCCGCGTCCGTGGGCCCAAGCTTCCTCGGCGCCAAGCGTCGCTCTCACCTCCCCCACATTCCGAGGGAACCGTGACTGTGAAGTCCCTACCACTGCTTCTCCTCCCCTTGGGGATCGTCGCGTGCGAGCCCGAGCCCGAAGAGTCCAACAACCAATGCGACACTTGGTACGCGGACATCGACGGCGACGGGTTCGGCGACGCCGACTCGGCTGTGCAGGTCTGCAGCGCCGACCAGGACACCACCGGCCTCGTCGACAACGACGACGACTGTGACGACCTCGAGCCCACCATCAACCCCGACGGGCAGGAGGTCTGCGACCTCACCGGCTTCGACGAGGACTGCGACGGCGGCGCCAACGATGCCGACCCGGACTTCCTCGACGGGCAGCGCACCTGGCTCGACGCCGATGGCGACGGCTACGGAGACCCGGGCTCGGCCGTGCTGCTGCGGTGTGAGGTGCTACCCGGTCGGGCGGCCAACCCGAACGACTGCAACGACAGCGACAACAGCACGTTCCCTGGCGCGGCGTTCTTCGAGAGCGAGACCCGCTGCATGACCGATGCCGACCTCGACGGCTACGGCTCGGTGACTCCGGCGTCCGGGGCCTTCGCAGGCACCGACTGCAACGACAGCAACCCGCTCGCGTTCCCGCTCGCCGAGGAGGTCCTCGACGATCCGCAGGGGATCGACCACGACTGCGGCGGGGAGACCGAGGACTGGTTCGTCTTCGAGGACTTCGAGCTCGGCGCGCCGAACCCGCGGGTGACCTCGGCGCTCAACAGCACCGAGATCACCGACGAGTTCGCCCACTCCGGTCAGTACTCGGTCAAGATGAAGGCGTTCACCGTCCTGAACCTCAAGGAGATCGACACCTCTCGCAGGCTCGACCCCACGACGGGCGAGGTCATCGATGGCTGCGCCAACTTCGCCTGGTCCATGCGGGTCAAGCGGGGCCCGGGGGCGCCGACCACGCGCCAGCGCCGGATCAACCGGGTCTTCACGCCGGTCGACGAGCTCATCACCGTCGAGGCGTGGGACGGCGTCGAGTTCGACGACGTCGCCACCATCGTGGGCGACGGCACGGTCGACGACGAGTTCATCGAGTACGGCGGGTTCATCCAGTCCGAGCGTGCCTACCGCAAGGACTTCCGGATGCGGATCATCGCCTCGGACTTCGTGGCGGTCGACCCGGAGGTCGCCTTCTACATCGACGACATCCGGCTCGCGTGCACCGGCGTCGACCGCGATGGCGACGGGATCGGCGAGAACCAGGACTGCGACGACACCGACCCCCGGCACTGGGCGGACTGCGGGCTCTGCGTCGACAAGGATGACGACGGGTTCGGGGACCTCTGCGACCTCGGCGAGGACTGCGACGACGACGACGCCGGCCGCGCGCCTGGCCTCGACGACTTCCGCCCCGACGGCACCGACCAGAACTGCGACGGGATCGACGGCCCGGGCCACTTCGACGACTTCGAGGACGGCGAGACCGACACGGATGTGTGGAACCAGCCGATCAGCGGGGCCTGGAACCATCGCAGCGACATCGCGGCCAACGGGCTCTGGGCGATCGGGCTCGAGGGCGGCACCACGGCCGAGATGAACGAGCTGAACATGGTCCCGTGCGACCAGATCGGCTGGGCCCTGAACGTTCGCCGAGGCCCCGACTTCCCGGACAACGGCGACACGGTCCGGATCGAGTACACGAACGGGCCCGAGTGGCGCACGGCGTTCTCCCTCAACGGCGGCCAGGTCGACGGCAGCTTCCTCACGTTCCGGGGCATCCTGGCAGCCGACGAGTTCTCGACGGTCGAGAACGAGGTGAACATCATCGACCCCGAGGCCTTCTGGGTCGGCTTCCAGGCCCGGCTCGCCACCGGCGGCGACAACCGCGACGAGTGGGTGGTCGACGACATCGGCGTGGGCTGCAACCCGGTCGATACCGACGGCGACGGGTTCTGGAGCGGGCTGCAGGACTGCGACGACGAGAGCCGGGCCCACTGGGCGGACTGCGGCCGCTGCGTCGACAACGACGGGGACGACTACGGCGAGGACTGCGACCTGGGCGACGACTGCGACGACAAGAACCCGGCGATCAACCCCGGCGCCTTCGATGAGCTTGGCGACGGCGTGGATACCGACTGCAACGGCTTCGACGGGCCGGGCATCGTCGACGACTTCAACGATGGCGAGAACGACGACGCCGTCTGGGCCGTGAACGCGGGAACCATCTACGATCGCTTCACGGTCCAGGAGGGCAACTTCTCCCTCCGGTTCGACAGCACCGACGAGATCGTCTCGGTGTTCGCGAACATGGAGCCGTGTGAGTCGGTGGAGTACGACTACTGGGGCCGCAACACCGGGATCGATGCGGGGGAGGCCTTCTACTTCGAGATCTTCAACGGCACGGACTGGGTCTGCAAGGAGCGGTACGCGGGCGGCTCGTGGCAGTCCTCGTTCCAGAACTACCAGGGTTACCTCTTCGGCGACGAGGTCATCCAGGATCGCTTCCGAGCGCGCTTCCGGAGCACCGCGAACAGCACATTCGACTACTACTACCTGGACGACGTGAGCATCACCTGCGGTCCGCCGAATACCGACGGCGACCCCGCGATCGACGACGATGATTGCGCCGTCAACGACGAGCTGCACTGGGCCGACTGCGGCCAGTGCACCGACGGTGATCTCGATGGCTACGGAGAGGACTGCGACCTGGGGCCCGACTGTGACGACTCCGACGCCGGCGTGAATCCGTCGATTGCCGAGATCGACGCCGACGAGACGGATCAGAACTGCGACGGCTACGACTCGGTGCAGGTGATCACCGACCGCTTCGAGACCTGTGATTTCGACGCACTCACGTGGCCGTCGGTGGTCGGAACGCCCTACCCCACGACCGAGGACTTCGTCTCGGCGCCCTACTCGGCGGTGCTCACGGGCGGGTCGCGCATCACCAGCAAGACGATCGACACCAGCGCGTGCAGCCTCATCGTCTGGCAGATGCAGGCTCGCCGCCCGAGCCGTCGCATCGACTCCGACGACGAGCTGTTCCTCTACTACGACGACGGCGCGGGCTTCGTCGAGACGTTCGAGCTCGTGGGCGGCCCGTTCGACTCCGAGTTCATCGAGTACTCGGGTACCATCACCGACCCAGCGGCGTTCCACCCCGGCTTCCGAGTGGAGATGTGGGTCGACGCGAGCTCCTTCGACGAGGTCTGGATCGACGACTTCTCGGTGGGCTGCGCCGTCGACCGGGATGGCGACGGCTTCGCCGGCCCGCTCGACTGCAACGACAAGGACGATCGCCACTGGTCGGACTGTGGCCTGTGCGTCGACTGGGACGACGACGGGTACGGGGAGCTCTGCGACCTCGGCCCTGACTGCGACGATACGATCGCGACCACCTTCCCGGGCGCCCCCGACGCCTTTGGCAACGGGATCGACGACGACTGCTCGGGAGTCGACGGTCAGGGCATCTACGCCAACTTCGACAACGGCACGATCCTGCCCGGGTTCGACTACCTCGACGACAACGACGCGAGCCCCGCGCAGGCACTCGTCGAGACGGAGTTCTCGTTCAGCGGAGGATACTCGCTGCAGCTCGGCGGCGACCAGTCGTTCGCCTACGCGCTGCCGATCGACATCGCCGGGTGCACCGAGCTCGCGTGGGAGTGGCAGGTCCTCCGCGGCTCCGACAACGCTCCTGAGAGCGCGGACTTCGTGCGCATCGAGGCGGACGACAGTGGCTTCTGGACCGAGCTCCAGACGATCAACGGCGTGAGCGCCATGGAGACCGAGTTCACCCGGTACTTCGGCTCGACGACCGACCCGCTCTTCCTGGTCGACGACCTGGCGGTACGGCTGTACGCGGACGGCTCCGGCTTGAACTTCGACGACTTCCTGGTCGACGACTTCGTGATCGGCTGCGACGACGACACCGACGGGCTCGCCTCGGCGGCGGAGATCAGCATCTACGGCACCGAACCGTTCGTGGACGACACCGACACCGACGGCCTGTCCGACGGTGACGAGGTCAACATCGACGGCACCGACCCGACGAGGGCTGACACCGACGGCGACGGCCTCAACGATGGGGTCGAGGTGATCACCTACCAGACGGATCCGCTCGACACCGACACCGACGGGGACGGCTTCGACGATGCCACTGAGGTGGCCGACGGGTCCGACCCGCTCGACGAGAACGACCCGATCCCGAATCCCGTGCCCTAGCACATCGGGCGCCCGTACAGACGGGATTGCGCCCGGGAGGAGCCACGTGCTCCGCCCGGGCGCACTTGCGTTCAGGCCCTGGGGGCGGGCAGACTACCTCGGCGCGGAGGACGGATGAGGTGGTGGGGAGCGTGCTTGGGAGTGTGGCTCACGGCGTGTGTCGGGGAAGCGGATTCCATCGATCGAGCCAGGAGTGAGCCTCTCCCCGCGGATACCGCGGTGGACTCCGGTGACACCGCCTCGTCGTCCACCACCTCCTCCTCGCCGGATCCGTGTGCCCTAGACGGCGAGCTGTCCGTCTCCGAGATCACCGTCCGGCCCGGCCCGCGAGGCAACCAGTTCTCCGTCGACGTGGCGCTGTCCTCGGCGGCGCACGTCGCGGTCTTGTGCACCGCCGAGGAAGAGCCGAGCGACCAGTTCCTGGTCGAGTCCGAGGAGGTCGGCCTCGCGCACACGCTCCGCGTGTCGGGGCTGCTTCCCGTGTGGACCTACGCCTGCGAGGTGGCACCGACGTGCCCGACCATGCGCGGCGAGCCCGAGGAGGTCCTGCTCGAGCCCACGGTGGCGGAGGTCCCGCTGCCGCTGCCGGAGGTCGAGGCGGATCCGGAGCTCGCCATGACCGGCGTGTGGACGCTGCTCGCCAAGCCCCTCGCCCAGCAGAACAGCCGCCTGATCATCTACGACGACCTCGGCCGGCCACGATGGTGGCACGAGCTGCCGGGCCGGTTCCTCGACGTCGAGGCGCTCTATCACGCAGAGGATGACACCATCGTGTGGGGCGGAGGGGCGTCCCGCAACGGCCGCGTGACGGCCACCTCGCTGTGGGACGGGGCGGCGCCCGCCGACGTGCCCGACTGGGAGCAGCGCGTCTTCCACCACGACGGCAAGCGGCTCGACGACGGGCGGCTGCTCCTCCTCGACTCGGTGCCCAACGAGGCGGGGAGCGCGGACTGGACCGGCTTTCGGGTGCAGCTGTTCGACCCCGTCACGGGCAAGGTCGACCTCGACGTGAACAGCCAGCGCTACGTCGACGAGGGGCTGCTGCGCACGGCGGGCAGCTTCGGCGACGACGATCCCTACCATGCCAACTGGATGGACTTCCGGCAGACCCCCCGCGGCCCCGAGCTGTACGTGAGCCTGTGCTTCTCGCACCAGATCCTCGCGATCGACGGAGACACCGGCGAGGTCAAGTGGGTCCTGGCCGAGGGTGAGGGGTGGACGGTGCTGGACGAAGCGGGGCAGCCGCTGACCGACGCCGATCTGCCGAACTGTCAGCACGGCCTCGAGGTCGATGGAGACGTGTTCCTGGTCTACGACAACGGCCAGGGGGAGCCGGAGTCCGCGGCCACGGAGTGGCGGATCGATGGCGAGAAGAAGGTGGCCCAGCGCCTGTGGCGGTGGACCGAGCCCGACTGGAACGAGGACTTCCTGGGCGACATCGACTGGCTCGGCGAGGATCGCGTGCTCGTCACCCAGGCCCGGTTCGCCTGGCTGTCGTCGGGCACCTCGATCGTCGAGGTGGACCGGCCGACCGGCCGGGTGGTCCACCGGCTCAGGTTCACCGCGAACGGCACGGGGTACCGCGCCGAGCGCTACGATGGCTGCGCGATCTTCGACTCGGTCACGCACTGCCCCGCGCTCGCCGATCGCCTGGACGCGCTGTCGGCCGTGTTCGGCCCGCGCTGACCTGTACGGGACCGCGGAAGTGCCGATCATCTGACTGAGCGACGCCGCGCCTGCGCGGAGCACGATTGCCGGAGTGGTGTGATCTCAATTGGCGAGGAGGGAGTCTGGCTTGCGGAGCCGACCGCCATCTGGCGGCGCGGCTCGGTAACGTGAGCAGGTGATGTCGCAGCTGACCATCTGGTTCCTGTGGCTGGCCCTGGTCAGCCCTGCCCCCGCGCAGTCCATCGGCTCGTTCGTGTCGCCGGGGTCGCTGGCCCGGCCCCACGCCGAGCTCGACACGCTCACCGGCTGCCCCTCGTGCCATGCGCCGGGGCAGGGCCCGACCCCGAGCCGGTGCATGGCCTGCCACGACTCGGTGGCCGAGCAGGTGCGCCGGGGCGAGGGGTTTCACGGTCGGCAGGGGCGCGGTGAGCGGTGCGGCGAGTGCCACCCCGACCACCGCGGCCGAGATCATCAGCTCGTGGTGATCCCCGAGAACTTCTCGCACCGCTCGGAGACGGGGTTCCCGCTCGAGGGGGCCCACGCGCCGCTGAGCTGCCGGCGGTGCCACCAGGAGGTCGGCCGCTACGATGGGCTGTCGCCGGAGTGCGTGTCCTGCCACGAGGGGGATGCGCCGCACGGCCTGCGGGCCACCTCCCGCCCGCAGCTGCTCCGCGACTGTGCCCGCTGCCACGACGCCGCTGACTGGGAGGCGCTGCCGCTCGCGCGGGGGGCCTTCGACCACGACGCGCCCCGGCAGGCCGACTACGCCCTCACCGGTGCCCACGCCGACGTGGGATGCGCCGAGTGCCACCTCGACTGGCAGTTCGTGCCGGTGCCGTCCGAGGCCTGCACCGACTGCCACATCAACCCGCACCGGGCTCCGTTCCGGGAGCAGCCCTGTGGCGACTGCCACGAGACGACCGAGACGTTCTTCGTGGACGCCTTCGATCACACGCTCACTGGCTACCCCCACGAGGGCCGGCACCGTGGGCTCGGCTGCGAGCAGTGCCACACGGGGATCTCCAAGACCGAGCCGCTGTCGCGGGAGTGCGTGGCCTGTCACCCGGATCCGCACCGGGGGCAGTTCGGGGCCAGGGGCTGCGACGACTGCCACACCGTGTTCCAGGCCGCGTTTCTGCTGCCCGACTTCGACCACGACACGACCGCCTACCCGCTGCAGGGGCAGCACGTCGAGGTCACCTGCGCCGAGTGCCACGGCGAGGGTGGCGGTGCGCAGTACGTGGGCCTGCCCTTCGGCGACTGCGACGACTGCCACGACGACGCTCACGAGGGTCGTCACGAGCCCGTGCCGTGCACGAGGTGCCACGTCGAGGATGGCTTCGACGTGCAGTTCTTCGATCACGACACCACGAGCTTCCCCCACACGGGCAAGCACATCGGCCTCGCCTGCGAGAAGTGCCACCGACCGGGGGACTGGAGCTCGGTTCCCCATGGCTCGTGCAACGACTGCCACTACCCGACCAACCCTCACGACGCGGACGCCGTCGGCGTCGATCAGTGCGCGGAGTGCCACGACACCACGGGGTTCGCGTCGATCTCATTCGACCACCTCGGCGAGACCGGGTTCGACCTGGCGCCGGCGCACACCGACACGCGCTGCATCCGGTGTCACCAGGGGGTCGAGGTCTTCGCGGGGCTCGAGCCCAGCTGTGAGGGGTGCCACGACGCCGACCGGCCCTGGGGCCACTACGAGGGGGAGTGCGAGGCCTGTCACCAGGCGGCGCGGTGGTTCCCCGCCGGCCTCGGGGATCGCGACCACGCGGTCACCGGGTTCGCCCTGCGAGGGGTCCACAGCCTGCAGCCCTGCGAGTCGTGCCATGCGCCGGGGAGGCCTCGGGGGGAGGCCGCCCCGGGCTGCCAGGCCTGTCACTCGGCCGATGATCCGCACCGGAACATGATCGGCATGGCGTGCACGGACTGTCACGGAGAGAGCACCTGGCTGCGCACCACCTTCCGTCACCACCAGACAGGCTGGTCGCTTCGCGGTGCTCACCGGCTGGCGGCCTGCATCGACTGCCACGCGCTGCAGTACGTGGGCACGCCCACGGAGTGTGTGCGCTGCCACGAGGTCGATGCGTTCACGCAGGGGGCGGGGGTGCCCGAGCACTTCACGCCCTCGGTGCGTACTTGCGACCGCTGTCACCGCCAGCACGGGTGGCTTCCCGCCACCTTCCCGCACTGAGGAGGCGGTGATCCTGGGCTTGCTCGGACTGTCCACGCTCCCCGCGGCGCTCGCACAGGCGCCGCCCTCGGACCTGTCGATGAGCACGGTCGGCGCCCACTTCATCGACTCGGCCTCGGTCGACGTCGTGAACGGCGCGCCCGGCGGCGACGTTCGGTTCTTCTTCGGCGAGCGGCTCCGGTGGACGCTCGGCCGCCGGGAGGGCGCCTCCGTGCGCACCCGACTGCTCGCCGACGCGCGGTTCACGGTGGACCCCGCGGCCGGATTCCTCGGTGACGGTCAGAACTTCGAGACCAACAACGTGCGCCAGCTCGGGGTGGAGATCACGGGGGAGCGCTTCACCGTCGACGTCGGGCGCCACCCGGTGTTTCGCGGGGGGCCCCGCCTGGTCGACGGCCTGCAGGCGCTCTACCGCCCCACGCCCGAGCTCGACGTGGGCTTCTGGGGCGGCCTCGCGCCGGACTTCTTCGAGACCGACTTCCGCCTCCGACCGGGGTTCGGACCGGTGATCGCCTACACCGGCTCGCGGGTGCAGGCCTCCGTCGTGGGCGACGTCGCGTTTGCGGAAGGGGGCCTCGACCGCGCGGCCGTGCTCGCGCTGGGGCGGATCGCGAGCAACCGCCGGATCGAGCTGTTCGGTCGCCTCGACCTCGAGCTGGTCTCGCCGGACGGGCCGCCGCAGCTCTCCGACCTCCAGCTGGCCACGATCCTGTCGCCGACCGCCTCGCTACGGTTCGACGTGTTCTACAATGCGTTCAGCGCCTACCGGTACATCCAGACGGCGGCGTTCGACCCCGAGGCCCAGCGGTTCGCCCAGCGGATCGCGGATCTGGGGCGGGAGCTCGGGTTCCTCGAGATCCAGCAGGATCCCACGGTCAACCACCTGGTGGGCGTCACCGGGCGATTCCGGGGCACCGGGAGCGGGGTGCGGCCGCTCGCCGAGCTCATGGCGCGGTACCGCCACAACGCAGACCCGGCGGACCGCTTCGCGCGCCTGCGGCCCACCGTGGGCGTGCTCGACCTGCTCGGGCGCGTGGACCTGCTCGCCAGCTTCAACCTCTACGAGGTCGACGATGCGGTGCAGTGGGACCTCGGTGGCACGGCGGTGGTGCGCCTGACCGACACGCTCACCCTCGACGGCTCGCTGCGCGCGCTGGACGCGCCAGACTACGCCGCGCTGGGCGTCTACACCGATCTCTACGTCGACTGGGTGTGGGAGGGGCCCGAGATCGTGATTGTG
Source organism: uncultured Enterobacteriaceae bacterium (assembly GCA_964393165.1). GTDB lineage: Bacteria > Myxococcota_A > UBA796 > UBA796 > DRPG01. Next base: position 2,363 of record CAYMSU010000106.1, on the reverse strand, counting down.
GGCGGGGTGAGCTACCTGTCGGAGCCTGCCGCGGAGACGCCGGATGGGGGGCCGGGGGTGTTCGTGCGCGTCGCGAAGTACGTGCGCCCGAAGCGGCGGGTGCGCGCGGTCTCCGAGTGAGCGCGCTCAGGTCGAGCCCTCCCACTGGCGGAGGACCGCGGCCACCTCGGGCCGCGCCACGAAGGCGGCCCGCGCGCGGTCGGGAACCTGCTCGAGGATGCGCCGCGCGCCGCGCGCCGCTGCCTCCGCCACCTGGGGGGCGGGGGCGGCGCGATGGAAGGCGAGCAGGAGCTCGAGCTTGAGCCCCTTGGCGCCACGGCCGCGGAGCGTCTTGAGGCCCGCCTTCAGCGCGCCTCGCGCCCCGGGACGGTCGTCGGCCGCGAGCAACGCGAGGGCCGTGTCGTACAGGATCTGCGCGACCGTCACGGGCGCCGACCCCTCGGGCCGGGCCAGCACGCGCTGGGCCTGCGCCCGCCCCCGGGCGGGGGTGGCCGCGGCGAGGATTCGCGCCTCGAGCGCCATCCGCTGGCCGATCGGATCGTCGCCGAGCGGCGAGTCCTCGGGCGGGGGCAGGCGTGAGAGGGCGGCCTCTGCCTCGGCCACCCGCCCGTGGTCACACAGCACCCGCGCCGCGCGCTCCGCGCTCGCCGCGGCGGCGGGCCGCTGCAGCGCCAGCCGGGCCGCGGCCACGGCCTCGTCGGCGAATCCCAGCCGCCCCAGGGTGACGGCCCGCCACGATGCGCAGACCGCATGCTGCGTGTCGAGGTCGACCCGGTGCACGAGCTCGCGCAGCCGCTCCCCTTGGGCGAGGGCCTTCGTGTAGTCGCCGACGGCGGTGTTGAGCGCCACCTGGAGGGTGAGCACGTCGGCCCGCCGGCGGACCGACGAGGTCGACGCAAGCGCGCGGCTGGCCCTGCCGAGCAGCGCGAGCGCGGGCTGAAGCTCTCCCCGCAGCGCGCGCACCCGGGCCAGGCCATAGTGCCCCTCGCCGATTGCCTCGGCCCGGCGCCGCTCCTCTCCCGCATCGAGCACCCGCTTGTAGAGCAGAGCGGCGCCGTCGAGGTCGCCGCGCTCGAAGGACTCGGCCGCTCGGTCCCGCTGCGTGGTCCACTCGGCGGTCTCTGCGGGCAGCTGCGACGCCGACGACCCGGAGGCGGGACCGAACGCCAGGCGGTCGAGCTGTCGGGGCGTCGCGCCCTCGGGCGCCGGCTGGCGGGGGGTGGTCACACCGTCGGTCTTGGGGTCCTCGTCCGGTACCGGTAGCTGCTTGGTCTTGTCTTCGTCCTCGTCGTCGGTCGCGCTCGGGAGCTCCACCCGCATCAGCCGGGTGGAGGGCTCCTCGTCGGCCGCCGCGGCGGAGACGTCGAGCACCTCCGTCTTCTCGCTCGATGGGAGGATCAGCGTGTCCGCTCCGTCGTTCTCCGGGGCGGGCAGTCGCAGGGTCTTCTCGTCGTCGCCGGCGAGGGCCGTGGCAGGGAGGACCTCGGTGG
>CAYMSU010000106.1:0-863 GCA_964393165.1 uncultured Enterobacteriaceae bacterium | reverse complement strand
TGGCTTGGGTGCTCGGATCGCCGGCCTTGGGCGCCTCGACGACGTCCTCGACGCGCTTGCCGAAGTGGCGCCGGATCTGCACCCCCGCCCTGCGCAAGAAGTCGGTGGGCAGCACGCCCCCGATGAACACGAACACGTAGTCGTTCGGCAGGACCACGGAGGTGCCCTGCTGAGTGAGGACCACGCGGTCTTCGCCGATCTCCTCGACCTTGGACTCGAGAAGCAGGTCGATGCGGCCCTGGCCCACGGCCTCCCGCAAGCGCGCCACGTTCTCGGTGCGCGGCCGGTTGATGCGAGCTCCCCGGTAGGACAGCGTGACCTTGTTCCCGGGCTGCTCGGCGAGCGTGCACGCGGCCTCGACCGCGGAGTCTCCGCCGCCGACCACGAGGACGTGCTCGTACTCGAACTGCTCGGGCTCGAGCAGCGAGTAGGCGACCTTGTCGGTCTGCTCCCCCGGCACCTGCAGCATGCGCGGGGTGCCTCGCCGCCCAAGGCACAGCAGCACACGCTGCGCGTGGATCCGTCGGTGCGCGGTGGTGACCGCGAAGGTCTCGCCCACCCGGTCGATGGCCTCCACGCGCTCGTGGGTGGAGACCGCGAGCCCGGTCTTCGCCACGACGTCGCGGAAGAGGTCGACGAGCTGCTCCTTGCGCATCGACGGCACTCGGACCCGCCCGTAGAGCGGAAGCTCCAGGGGCCTGGTGAACACGAGCTTCTTGCGCGGGTAGTGCAAGACCGCGCCGCCGACGTCGGCCTGCTCGAGCAGCAGGAAGTCGAGCCCGCGCTTCTTGGCCTCGAGGGCGGCGGCCAGCCCGGCGGGCCCGGCGCCGATGATCACGATGTCGGCTCGGTCCCGGTCGGCG
>CAYMSU010000105.1:0-15198 GCA_964393165.1 uncultured Enterobacteriaceae bacterium | reverse complement strand
ACAGCCACCGCAGCGTCCGAATCGCCCGCGACGGGTCGGCCTCCGGCGACGCACATGCCGCGGTCAGGAGGTCTCGCGTGGACGTGCGGCCGTCGAGGCGGCGCAGCACCGCCCGGCCCTCCGGAGGGAGGGCCATCCGCGCCGAGCGGCCGGTCGCGAGGTGGACCGTCACCGAGGGCTCAGCGTGGTCGGGGAGGGCGCGTCCCACCTCCTCGGCGAACGAGTCGGGGAAGTACGGCACGAGCTCGAGATCGGGCAGCGCGGCCGCGGACCGCGGGTGATCCGAGGCATACAGCGCGTGCATGCTGATCCGCGCGCACAGCACCTCCGCGAGGTGGGCGCGCGTGATCGCGTCGAGCTGGCCGAGCCGCGCCGTGACCTCGGGATCGGAGAAGCACCCCCGGGGGTCGTAGTCCATCGGGCAGACGCGGCCCTGGGCCTCGAAGTAGTGTGTGAATCCTGCGAGATGCAGGCCCGCACTGCTAAGCAGCCGGGCCAGGTCGGCGACCGTGAAGGGCCGATCGGTGGCGTGCAGGTAGGTGTCCACGAAGTAGGCGTCGGCTTCGGGCTGACCGTACAGGGCCCGCATGGCCGCGGGGTACCGGATCATGCCGGCGGCGTCCAGATCGAGCAGCGCCTGCTGGCCTACCGCGATCCGACGGGCGAGCGGCCACTCGGGTGGGGCGAGCGCGCGGAGCAGCGTCTGCACGCGGTAGACGTCGCGCCGCCCGTGCGCCCGGTACAGCATGAGGCCCATCCCGCCGCCCGGGGCGAGCACCTTCCGTAGCGCGGCAAGGCCCGCCGCCGGGTCGTCGAGGTGGTGGAGCACCCCCACGCAGTTCACGTAGTCGAACGGCCCGACGCCGAGGGAGGGCACGTCCAGCAGGGAGCCTCGGATCCAGCGGATCCCGTGTAGGTCGCGAGCGGCCGCCCGCGCGCGCGCGATCTCGAGGCTGGCCTCGGAGAGGTCGACGTAGACGATCTCGCTTCCGGTGCCCCGGAGCTGCTCGGCGAGGTAGACGACCGCGTCCCCCGTGCCCCCGCCGGCCACGAGCACGCGCAGCGGGGCCGTCGTGTCGAGGCGGCCGCCGAAGCAGTGGTGGTCCACGCGGGCCAGGTGGTCGAGCGAGGTCCGCACGAGCCTGGCGGACTCCCGCTCGGGACGGCGGACCGGGAAGGGGTAGGCTTCGTACTGCGCACGGACCGGGGCCGGCGTCTCCTCGACTGTCTCGTGGACCGTCTCATGGACCGACATGGGGAAGACCTCCGCCCCCCTCCATCGATCACCGGCCCGCGCTCGGGAGACTCAGCTCACATCGAGATGGAGCCCTTGCGGAAGTCCGACCGACCGAGGAGCGCGTTCACCAGCACCGGGGAGCCCGCGCGGGAGGTGGTGACGGCCTCGCCGAGCACCCCGGGCACGCTGTCCGGCTCGGACACCACGAAGCCCTTGGCCCCACACCCCTCGGCCACGCGGTGGTAGTCCATGTGGGTGAGCTTGCAGGCCACGTCGTCGCCGAGGAGCGGCTCCTGATCGCGGAGGATCTGCGTCCACCCGGCGTCGTTGCCCACGACGGAGATCACCGGCAGGCCGTGGCGCGCGAAGGTGTCGAGCTCCATGATCGAGAACCCGGCCGCGCCGTCGCCCCAGAGCAGCCACACGTCGGCGTCCGGCCGCACGAGCTTGGCGCCCATCGCGAAGCCCGCGCCGACCCCGAGGGTGCCGAACACGCCCGGGTCGAGCCAGGACAGGGGCCCGCGAGGTGACACGGTGTAGGACGCGGTCGCGACGAAGTCCCCCCCGTCGCCGACCAGCATGCTGTCGTCGGACAGGTGCTGGTCGAGCTCCTGGCAGAACGCGACCGGGTTGAGGTACGGGTCGGACGGCTCCTTCGCCATCTCCGCGATCTCCTCGTCGCGCGCCTGCTCGCGCTCGTCGAGCGCCGCGAGCCAGGCCCCGCGGTCGGGCCAGTCGCTGCGCAGCCCCGCCAGGCTCACGAGCGTGGCGTGCGGATCGGCGAGCAGCGGGAGCTGCGGTGACCGGTTCTTGGTGAGATCGTCCTTCGACAGGTTGATCCCGATGACCTTGGCGCGCGAGACGTGCGCCCCGTAGTCGAGCCGGAAGTCGTTCGGCACGCCGGCGAGCACCACCACGTCGGCTTCCTTGAGGGCCTTCCGCCGCTTGTGGCGCCGCTGCAGCGGGTGGCCCTGGCCGAGCAGCCCGCGGGCCATTCCCGACAAGTAGACCGGGATCTGCATCTTCTCGACCGCCCCCACGAGCTCCTGCACGCGCTCGGGACGGAGCATGACCTGCGACCCGAGCACCATCAGGGGCCGCTCGGCGCCCTGGAGCAGCGCCGCCGCCCGCTTGAGGTCGGGCTGGCTGGCCTCGGGGATCTGCGGGGGCCGCGGAGGATGGAACCGCGGATCGGACGAGCGCTGGAAGGTCCACGCCAGGTGACCGCTCACGTACAGCGCCTCGGCCCGCTCCATGAGCGTGGGGTTCGGCTTGTCGGTCTTCGCGCCGTACCACTCGCGGACCGTGGACTCCTCGTAGAGCAGGTCGACCGCGAGCTCGACGAACACGGGACCCGGCACCCCGCTCTGCGCCTCGTGGAGCGCCCGCTCGAGGGCAGGCACCACGTCGCGCAGCCGGCTCGGCCGGGCTGCATCAGCGCGACCTGGTCGATGTCCTGCAGGGAGCCGCGGCCGCGCAGGATCGTGGCCGTGGCGCCGCCGAGGAGCACGAGCGGCGACTGGGCGAGCTGGGCGTTCTTCACCGCGGTGATCGCGTTGGTCACGCCAGGGCCCGCGGTGACCGTGGCCACGCCGGGAAGGCCGGTCAGTCGCGCGACCGCGTCAGCCGCGAACACGGCGTTGACCTCGTGGCGAACGTCGACCACGCGAATGCCCCGCTTCGTGGCCTCGACCAGGATGGGCGAGATGTGCCCCCCCACGAGCGTGAACACGAAGGGGACCCCGTGCGACTTCAGGACCTCAGCGACGCGTGCCCCACCGTTCACGAGCACCTCCGCCTGCTACGTAGCGTCGGGCCCATCCTCGCGCTCGCCCCGCCGACCTGCCCGGAACAGCGCCATCATGCCCCACGTGACCGCGGAGAACACGCCGATCCAGAGCACCAGGGTGAGGACGAACGGCGGCTCGGACACCTCCACGGGAGGCGCCGGCGGCGCGTCGGGCGCCTCGGTCTGCCCCTCCATCAGGCGCTCTTCGCCAGATCCGAGAGGACCTCGCTCGGCAGAGGGAACCACCGCAGCGCCTCGAAGTCCGCGGTGAGCACGGGGGGCTCGGCCGCTGCGGGACAGGCGGACTCGGCGCGCGCGAGGATCTGTCGCGCCTGGGCGAGGTAGCCCTCCAGGGCCGACACCGGCTCGGTGCGATGCAGGCTGCGGTACTCCATGCGCCCGGTGTCCCAGGTCACGTCGGTGAGCCGCATGGCGGGGTCGGGCCGGCCGTCGCGGTGGCGCCACAGGCCGGTGTCGGGCGAGAACCGGTACTGGGGCAGGAGCTTCCACCCGTGCTCGGCGACGAGCTCCACCGCGTCGAGGATGAAGGTGAAGACCCGCTCGCTGATGAAGTAGTTGAAGTTGACTCGCACCCAGCCGGGCTTCACGCCCTCACAGCCCCGGTTGATCTCGCGCTCGAACTCGTGGCTGCGCGTGAGATCGATCGACAGCAGCCGATGGCCGTACGGCCCTGCGCAGGAGCAGCCGCCTCGGGCCTGGATCCCGAGGAGATCGTTGAGCAAGGCCACCACGAAGTTGTGGTGCAGGTACTGGTGCCGGTGGCGGATTATGAACGACACGATCGAGAGCCGCCAGGCCCGGGGGTTGCCCAGGATCTGGATGTTGGGATGCGCGCTCCAGCGCTCGATGGCCCGCTCGATGAAGCGGCCCTCGAGCTCGCGGATCCTGTCCGGACCGACCGCCTCCTTGAGCTGGAACACGAGCCCTGCCCGGATCGCGCCCACGATGTCGGGGGTTCCGCCCTCCTCGCGGTGCTCGAGGTCGGTGATGTAGGTGTGGGCATCGCTCGAGACGTAGGACACGGTGCCCCCGCCCGGCACGGAGGGCACACGGTTCTTGAGCAGGGCGCGCTTGACCACGAGGATGCCGGGCGTCCCGGGCCCCCCGATGAACTTGTGGGGAGACAGGAACACCGCGTCTTTGTAGGCGAGGTGGCCGTCAGGACCCTCCGCCGCGGGGTTCATCTCGATGTCGACGTAGGGCCCGGCGGCCGCGAAGTCCCACAGCACGATGCCGCCGTACCGGTGGACGAGGATGGAGATCTCCTTGGTCTTGCTGCCGATGCCGGTGACGTTGCTGGCCGCCGAGAAGCTGCCGATCTTGAGCGGCCGGTCCGCGTGCTCCTGCAGGCGGGCTTCGAGCATCTCGAGGTCGATCCGCCCGTTGTGATCCTCGTCGATCACCACCACGTCGGCGATCGACTCGCGCCAGGGGAGCTCGTTGCTGTGGTGCTCGTAGGGGCCGATGAAGACGACCGGCCGCTCGTCGGGAGGGATCGCCGCGCCGAGCAGGTACCGCTCCTGCAGCTCGGCCGGGATGCGCAGGTTGAGGATGTCGATGAGCTTCATGATGGCGCCGGTGGCGCCGGAGCCGCAGAAGATCACGGCATCTCGCTCGTCGCCCCCCAGCGCGTCGCGGATGATGCGCCGGGCATCCTCCCGGAAGCGGGTGGTCTGCAGGCCGGTGCCCGAGGTCTCGGTGTGGGTGTTCGCATAGAGCGGCAACACCTGGGTGCGCACGAAGTCCTCGATGAACGACAGCGACCGGCCCGAGGCGGTGTAGTCCGCGTAGGTCACGCGGCGCGGCCCGAACGGCCCGTCGATGGCCGTCTCGTCGCCGATGATGCCGTTCCTGATGTGCTCGATGAGCCTCTCGGATCCCGAGTCCACGCAGCGCCTCCGAACCCCACCGTATAACGGAGAGGTGATGACCGACTTTCTCTTTGGATTCGCGCGGGCCCTGGTCGAGCGCCTCGCGGCCGAGGGGCTCCTCGACATCGCGGACGGGAGCCAGGGTGCCGTGGCAGCATACCTCGCGACCTACCTCGCCAACCTGAACGAGGGCAAGTCCCTGCTGTCGAGTATCGAGCACGCGCTCCTTGCATGTCCCGAGGTAGATGAGCTGTACTTCGATCTCGACGCACTGAAGTCCGTCGTGGAAGACCTGCGCCGATGAACGTCCCCCCGTCCGATCCGATCTCGGTGTTGCGCACGTTGCCGCTCGAGCGATGGGCGCGCCGCCTCGTGGGCGGGGCGGTGGCCCTGTCGGGCCGGTTCGACGAGCCGGTGGAGGTCGAGGTCGCGGGGCGGCGGGTGCAGCTGGCGGAGGGTCCCGCGGCGCTGCGGCTCGCGTTCGAGGGCGGAGACCGCCCCCACCTCACCGACCTCGAGGTCGAGGCCCAGGGGGTGTCGGTGCGGGGCACCCAGGCGCTGGCCAGTGCCGCCCAGATCCTGCTCGACGCGCTGCACGACGTGTCGATCGAGATCACCGTGCGCACCGACGGCGAGGTGGTGCTGGAGCTCGGCAACGGGCTGCAGGCCACCCTCGCCGACGGCGGCTCGATCACGCTGAAGGCCACGGCGGAGGGCGCCCCGGACGCGCCGCGGCTGGTCGAGCCGCTCGAGGTCGACGTGGCCGACCACGGCATCCGCGTGACCCACGCCCGGGCGCCCGGCCTGTCCCGGATGGCCCGGGTGCGGGTGCACCGGTTCGCGCTCCACCCCGACGGGCACGTGCAGCTCGACGGGGGCGGCCGAGGGCTGCTCGACGTCGCGGTGGGGAGCGGCCTGCGCCGCGCGTCCACGCGGCTGTCGGATCTCGTCCGGGAGAGCCCCCGGTTCGCGCTGCTCCGCGCGTTCCTGCAGCACGTCCCCTGAGTCCCGGGGGGACTTGCTCCTCCGGTACACGAGCCCTCGCCTTTGCCGGCCTCATCCGGCATGGGTTGCCAAAACGGGCTACAGCCGTGCCAGGATCTTGCGAAGAGCGGCACATGAGCGAAGAGATGGACGACCTGCTGGACATCGAGCCGCGCCGCCCGCTTGCGGCCGTCGCGCCGCTCGCCTTCGTCATCGGTGGCGCCATGGGCGCGATCCTGGCCGGCTTCGGGGTGTTCTACCTGACATGGGCCATGCAGCCCGCGGAGCCTGGCGCGAGCCGCGGCGACGGTCGGGCCAACGTCCTCGGGGGCTGGTTCGACGGGGAGCCGACGCGGCCGCGCGCCGCGGGTGCGCGCCGCCGGCGAGCGCCTGACGTCGCCGCGCCCTCCGAGGACGGCACGGACCCGCTCGAGGCGTCGGTTCGCGAGCTCTCCGAGGTCGTGCGCCGGATCAACGAGGACCTCGACCGACCGGCCGGCGCCCACACGCTGGGTGCGCAGCTCGACGCGGAGCCTCTGGGAGGGGGCCGCGACCTGCCGCCGGGCTACGCCCGCGACCTCGACACGCTCCGCGCGGAGCTCGCAGCCGCCGAGCAGGCGCTGGCCAAGGCGAATGCCACCACCGAGCGGCTGCGCGGCGAGATCGCCCGGCTGAAGAAGGCCATGGCCAAGGCCGAGGCGCGCCTCGAGGGCGTCAAGGAAGACGCGCTCTACAACCGCTGGCTCGCCTTCGTGGAGCGAGCCCGGATCGACGTGTGCGAGTCCTACGGCCGCGGCCGGGCGGAGCGCTGCCACGCGACGGTCGAGTCGGCGCTGCGGCGGCCGGCGCTGCGCATGCGGTTCGCCTACTGCCTGCGCACGGGCCAGGCGGAGCCGATGGTCGACGAGCTGCCGCGCGGCGAGTTCCCGCCGGACCACGCGATCCTGCTCGACGACGAGAGCCGGCTCACGAGGGACTGGATGGTCGTGTTCTGCGACAAGCAGCTGCCGCTCCCCGGCGCGAGCGCGCTCGCCAAGGGAGAGTGACCGGTAGAAGCCTGTGGGGCGTACGCGCCCCACAGGCTCCTAGCGCTGTACGCGAGCGACCTCGCGCGCGACCTGCTCGGGCGTCGCCCAGGTGCCCAGGCGATCCTCGACCAGCCACAGCTCGATCGGACGCCCCACGTCGCCGTCGTGGGTGACCGCGACCGCGCTCGCCCGCGCGCAGCGCACGATCTCGTAGGCCCGGCGCTCCAGCTCGAAGGTCACGAGCAGCTGCCGGCGGGCCAGCGGCCGAGGATCGCACACCAGCACGAGCGCGGCATCGAGGCAGCCCCGGAGCTGGTCGTGCCAGGCTGGCGCCTCGAACATCGGGTACATCCGCAGCACCACCCGGGTGCCCGCCGCCGCCATCGCGCTCGCGGCCTCGCGAAGCGACCGCCGCATGCGCGCCTCGGACAGCTCGTGGTCGCTCATCTCCGCCCACGGCCGCCAGCGATCCTCGTCCGGATCGTGGAACTCGATGTCGCCGATGCGCAGCTTGTAGTCCATGGCCGGCTCCCCGGGGAGCACGTACCCGGGGTAGAAGTGGGTCTTGCCGTGGCTCATCGCGTACTCGATCTCGAGCAGCATGGTCGTGTACCCGAGCGAGTCGGGGGCGTAGTCGGGATCGTAGACCCCCATGAGGCTCTGGCAGGTGGTCCGGCCCAGGTCGAACCAGCTGAACGCGACCAGCTGGTCGCCGTCCCACACGTCGATCTCGCGCGTGTCGAAGAGGTCCAGCGGCTCGGTGTCGCCGTAGAGGAAGTCCTCGAGCGTGGGAGAGCGCTCCCCCCGCGCGACCTTGCGGTACCGCTGGTACAGGTCCTCCCGCTGCGCATCCAGGACTGGCCGCGGCGAGACCTCCACGCGGTACTGGCGCCGGTTGCGGGCCAGCTGCTTGCGCGACGAGCGCCGGAACCGGTGGCCCTCGAGCGGCAGGCGCGTCCAGATCGCGGTGCGCAGGGCACCATCGAACAGCACGACCCGACACGTCATCAGGGTCTGCCCGATCCGAAACCACCCCCGCTCCAGATAGGCATCCAGCTCATCGGGGGAGAGGGTTGTGAGTCGCACGACGCGGGTGGTCACTGGGCGCCAACATAGCCAGGTCGAGAGGAGCGGGGGTCAGGCCGGCACGCCCCCCCGTACCGCCGCCGGCCGTTCGAGCGCGAGACCGGCGATCCGGTAGGCCTCCGCGAGCGTGGGAAAGTTGAACGTATGGTCGACGAACACCGACGGCGACATGCCCCCGAGCAGCGCCAGGTGCCCGAGGTGCACGACCTCCGTGGCCCCGTCCCCGGCCACGTGGACCGCGAGCAGCCGTCGGCGATCCACCGTGCTCACGAGCTTGAGCATGCCCTGCTGGCGGGAGATCTGGCCGCGCGCGACCTCCGCGAAGTCGCACGTGCCCACGCGGATCTCCCCGTGCTGCGCGAGGGCGTCGGCCTCGGTGGGCCCCACGCTGGCGAGCTCGGGAATCGTGTAGATGCCCACCGGAAAGGCGTGGCTCGCGTCGGTGACCGGCAGGCCGAGGGCCATCCGCACGCACCGCCGGCCCTGCTCCATCGACGTCGCCGCGAGCGCCGGAAAGCCGATCACGTCGCCGACCGCGTAGACGTGGGGGATCGACGTCCGGTAGGCCTCGTCGACCACCAGGTGACCCCGCCGCGTGGTCTCGACGCCGAGCTCCCGCAGGCCGAGGCCGTCGAGCCGCGCCGTGCGGCCGACCGCCACGAGCACCTTGTCGACCTCCAGCTCGGCCCCGTCGCGCAGCGTGGCGCGCACCGACACGGGCCCCCGCTGCAGGTCCACGATCTCGGCGCGCGGCAGGTAGCGGCAGCCGTCCCCCTCGAACGCCCGCTGAAGGTGCGCCGACAGATCCGGGTCGAGGAAGCTCACCGGACGCTCCCCCCGGTCCACGATCGTGACCTCGGCACCCAGCTGCTTGAAGATGGTCGCGTACTCGCTCGCGATGACGCCCCCGCCCACGACGAGCAGCCGCCGGGGGAGGTAGGGCTGCGACAGCACCGAGTCGCTGTCGAGCACGAACTCGTGGTCTGGCTCGAGCCCCGGGGGGCGCCAGGGAACCGACCCCGTGGCGACGACCACGTGCTCCGCGGTCACCTCGCGCGAGCGCCCGCCCGGCCGCGCCACCACGACCCGCCCCGGGTCCACGAACCGGGCGTGGCCGCGAAGCACCACGACGCCGTTCCGCTCGAGCTGATCCGCCTGGAAGGCGACGTGCGCGTCGACGACGCCGCCCACCTGGCGCAGCAGGCTGCCCAGCGTGGCGCCCTCGGGGAGCCGCGTGGGGACCTGCGCGGCCCGCGCCCGGGCCACCTGCAGCGCGGTCTCGCGGAGCGACTTGCTCGGGATCGTGCCCCGATGCACACACTCGCCACCCACCTCGCGCCCGCGCTCGACGACCGCGACCGAGCGGCCGGCCTTGGCCGCCTGGATCGCGGCCTTCTGTCCGGCGGGGCCCGCACCGATGACGAGCCACTCCACGTGCCCCGAGGCCTCCGACGGTGCGCTCACTCCAGCCCCAGGACGAGGTCGAGCACTTCCTCCCCGTGCCCGCGCACGCGGTCGAGATCCGCCGGATACAGGTCGAGCCGCTCGAGCACCGGATCCTCGTCGATCGAGGGGCTCTCCGGCTCGTGGCCGAGGAGCTCCTGGGCGAGCAGGCGGGCGAGCCACGTCGTCGCGGCCTCGTCGGCGTAGACATCGGCCCCCTGCCAGTCCCGATGCAGCCCCACGGCGGCCACGACCGCGGCGGGGAGCCCCCAGTGCATCACGACCTGGGTTCCGACCGGCACGTACCGGCGGTCCAGGGACGCCAGATCGCGCTCCCCGTGCTGCATCAGCACCAACGCGCCGACGCTGTGGAGCAGCCCGCAGAGGAACGCGCTCTCGACCTGCCGACGGCGCACCCGGCTGATCTCACGCGCGTACCCGGCGGTCGCGACCGCGTGGCGCCACACCGGCGCCACCGCGGCCCGCTGCTCGGCGCCCTCGGGCGTGGGGCGCAGGCAGGCGGTGACCGTGAGGTCGCTCACCTGCCGCACGCCGAGCCGCGAGATGGCCTGGAGCAGCGTGACCGCCGGAGCGCCGCCGCCGAACGCGGCGCGGTTGGCCACCGACAGCACCGTCGCGGCGAGCGCTGGATCGCGCTGGACCAGCCGAGCGACGTCGTTCACCCCGCGGTCCGGATTCCGCGCGGCGCGGAGCACCGCGGCGGCGACCTCCGGAAACGGAGGAAGCTCGATGTTGTCGAGGTCGACAGCGCTCACGAGGGCTCCTGGGACTTCCGGTGAGCCATCGGCTGACCATCGCCCGACCTGAGCACCCCCGGCCCCCACCAGGCGATTCCGATATCCTGCGCCGAAACCACAGAGGACACCGCGATGGACGGTCGGTACAGCATCGCGACCGTGGCCCAGCTCGTCGGGGCCCCGGTCGACACCCTGCGCACCTGGGAGCGCCGCTACGGGGTGGTGAGCCCCGAGCGCAGCGCCGGAGGGCAGCGCCGCTACACCTCGAGCGACGTGGAGCGCCTGCGGCTGGTGCGTGCCCTGGTGGTCACCTACGGAGAGCGGATCAGCATGGTCGCGACGCTCCCCACCGAGGAGCTCGAGGCCCGCCTCGAGCTGCTCTCGTCCGTGGCCCCGTCGGCGCCGGCCCACGACGCACCGGCGCCGGTGGCTGCCGGGCCCGTGAGGGTGGCAGTGCGCCGCAGCGGCCCGACCACCCAGCTCGGGGGCGCGTCGTGCTCGGGGGTGGGGATCGAGCTGGTCGAGTGCGCAGACCCCGATCCCGAGGACTTCGACGTGCTCCTGATCGGCCCCGGGGATCGGCTCACCCCCGCGGAGCTCGGGGAGATGCGCCACACCCATGGGTACCCACCGACCGTGCTGCTATACACGTTCCTGCCGGAGGCGGAGCGAGCCGAGCTGTCGGGCCCCGCGGTCCGGCTCGTGTCCACCCCGCGCCCCGCCTCCGAGCTCCGCCAGGCCATCGTCGACTTCTTCCTCGCCTATGGTGCGATCCAGGGCGCGTCGGAGTCCACTCCGGGCCCCACCCGGTTCACCGACGACCAGCTCGATCGCATGTCGGAGAGCCACAGCGACCTCGCCTGCGCCTGCCCGAACCACACCGCGCGCATCGTGCAGGCCCTGGTCGCCTTCGAGCACTACAGCCTGCAGTGCGCCAACGACACCCCCGCCGACGCCGCCGTCCACACTGCCCTGGCCGAGGGCACGGCCCGGGCCCGAGCCGAGATGGAGGGCATCCTGATGGCGGTCTGTGAGCACGACGGGCTGTCGCTCACGCCTTGACGACCTACCTTCAGCCCGCAGACGAGCACACCGGCGCCTGGATCGGGCCGTTCTACGGACCGATCGCGTTCGGCACGGACCCCGCGCGCTGCCACGTGCTGCTCGACGACGAGGGCATCCGCCCGGTGCACGTGACCCTCGTGCCGCGGGCCGACGGCTCGTACCTCGTGGCGCCCGAGCACCCCGAGGCGGACGTGTACGTGCGCACTCAGGCGGACGGGCCGCTGTGGCCGGTGGACGGCCCCGCCACGATCTCGGCCGAGGCGCTGCTGTTCTTCGGCACGGAGGGGCCGGGGTACCGGCTCCGGCAGGAGCTCCCCCCGGCGATCCCCGAGCACGACCCCGACGCGCTGCTCGAGGCGTTCGACCGCGCGGTGGGGCGGCCCCGCCCGCGATCCCCGGGCGGCGCGGAGCGCGCGGAGCCCGCGGCCCGTCCGCGCACGCCGGTGGCCGCCCAGGCCCTGGTCGCCGTCGGATCGCTGATCGGGGGGGTCCTGGTCGGGGCCGCGGTGTGCGGAGGGGGGCTGTGGCTGGTGCTCGACGCGCTCGGCTCCGGCGGATAGGGCGCCCCCCTCGCTGCGGGAACTCGTGGATCGCGATCGACTCGAAGCCGCGCTGCCGATCGTGGCCGGGGTGCTCGGCCTGATGGCGCTGCTCGCCATCTTCGCGGGCACCTCCGAGCCCGACGTCGCTCCGCCCGTCGACTACGGCGCGGGCAGCGCCACCCCGGCGCCGGCGGCTCGCCGACCGCGCCCCACGGAGCCCGTGCGCGCGCCCCGGGGCGCCTACCGCACCACCGAGAGTGGCCTGAAGATCTGGGACGTCGAGGCGCCCGAGGAGGGCCCCGTCTCCGCCGAGGGCCAGGTCGTGGCCGTCGACTACGTCGGGTGGCTCGAGAACGGCATCCCCGTCGACAGCACCTACGCCGCCCCCCAGGCGATCCGCTTCGTGGTCGGCGGCGGCAGCGCGCTGAAGGGGCTCGACGAGGGCGTGCGGGGCATGCGGCCCGGCGGCATACGGCAGCTGATCGTGCCGCCCGAGCTCGCCTTCGGGGCCGAGGGCATCCTCAACCGCGTCCCGCCCGACGCCACCCTCGCCTACCACCTGAAGCTGATCGACCTGTGGGAGGCCCCCGAGGCGCCGTCCGCCGTGCCCGAGGGCGCCTGGCAGACCCTCGAGGGGGGCACCCGGTGGGCCGATCTCGTCGTGGGCGACGGGCCCGACCTGAAAGACGGCGCCTCGGTCGCCTTCGACTACACGATGTGGGCGAACGAGGCCCGCGTGGGCACGTCGCTCGACCGCCCCGCGCCCCCCGTCGTCACCCTCGGCACCGGCCAGCTGATCGGCGCCTGGGAGCGCGCGATGGCCGGCATGAAGGTCGGCGGCCACCGCGTGATCGTGCTGCCCCCGGCGCAGGCCTTCGGGGAGTCAGGCCGCGCACCCGACATCCCGCCGAACGCCACCCTCACGATCGAGGTCCACGCGCGCGCCATGGAGTGACGCGCTCGGCAGGCGGCCGAGCGTGTCGGGGTGGCCGAGCGCCGACGCCACGAGCGCGAGCTCCGGGAGGGGCTCAGCGCACAGCTGGCGGACCCGGCGGGTGCCGACGAGCAGCGCGTCCCCGACGTCGCGGGCGCGCCAGCCGGCCCTGCGCGCCGCCTGGGCGAACAGCGCGAACGTGCGCGGGTCCGCGGGCACCCGCCCCACCACGCTCGCCGCGAGGCGGGACAGGTACAGCAGCGGGGGCGGCCGCGTGCCGTGCCGCCGCGCCCGGCCGAGGCCGCCGCACGCCTCCGTGAGCCGCGCGAGATCGACGCGCCTGCCCACCGCAGACCCGTCGACGAACGACGCCCGCCGGTGCCCGAGCACGTCCCGGTGGCTGCTCCACGCGGAGGCCAGCGCCGAGGGCAGCCGCGGCTCGGCCTCGAGCACGGCCTGGTGCGCCCACACGACCGCGGACGTCAGCCGGTCGCCGGCCGCCGCCTCGGTGACCACGCCCTGGGCTTCGATGCCGAGCTCCGGGGTCGTGCGCCCGAGGCCGACCTCGAGCGCCCGGAGGGCCCGCTCGAGGTCCCGCCGGCCGCCCTCGATCACCACCCGCACCCCGCCAGTGTCGAAGCCGAAGGCGAGGACGTCCGCGCGGTGACGCCTCGCCGCCCGCGCCAGCCGCCCCAGCAGGTCGTAGCGGAGCGCGAGCTCCCCGGTCCGCGGCCGAAGCGGGCTCCACGCAAGATAGCGACGCTGAATCTCCACAGGCACCTCCTGGGTGTCCCTGGAGCAAGTCCGCGGCCAGCGCATCCGGCAGGTTCGCCCGTGTGGGCGCTGACGGACGTCCGTCGGTCGGCCCCGACCTCCGTCGGCAGCGATCGTCAGCCGGGCAGGCGGGGCAGCGGCTCGTCGTCGAGAAACGCCACCCAGGTGCCGCCGTGAAAGCGGATCCGCTGGGGCAGCCCCGGGATCGGCGGCAGCTCGAGGTCGACGCCCTCCTCGACGAACGACATCGTGGGCTGGATCGGCAGCGACGGCACCCGCTCGCTCGCGAGCGCCGAGGCGACGTCGGGGTACGCCGCCAGCTCCCGGAGCGTCCACCACGTGGGCGGGGCGAGGGGGAACC
Source organism: uncultured Enterobacteriaceae bacterium (assembly GCA_964393165.1). Classification (GTDB taxonomy): domain Bacteria; phylum Myxococcota_A; class UBA796; order UBA796; genus DRPG01. The sequence goes on along the minus strand of CAYMSU010000105.1, from coordinate 1,305 downwards.
CGGCCTGATCGCCGGCCTCGAGCACCGCCCGGGGGCACACCCACCGGCTGTCGACGACCTCGAGGTCGTCGTGCACGGGCGCGCTGTCGGGGGGCAGCGCGACCGCGAGGAAGCGCGTGTCGTAGCGCTTGGGCTCGGCCTCCGGGGTCACCCACCACGACCACGCCGCGAGGCCGTCGAGCGGCAGCGTGGCGTCGTGCTCGGCAAGCGCGTCGGCGAGCGCGACCTCGCCGTCGTTGAGCGGGCCGCGCAGGGCCTCGGGCAGCCGGCCAGAGCCGAGCCAGACCCCCGCCTCCTCGAACGTCTCGCGGATGCCCGCCACCGCGTGGGCGACCGCCTGGTCGAGCGGGACCGCGAAGCGGTCGGACAGCTGCTCGCCCCCGTGCACCCGAGGGTGCCCCACCAGCCCGCGGTCGCCGGGATCCACGCGGCCTCCCGGGAACACCCACGCCTGCGGTAGGAACCCCGCCCGGCGGTGCCGCTGGACCATGAACACCTCGAGCCCGCCGGACGCGTCGCGCAGGAGCATCACGGTCGAGGCGAGGCGGACCTTGGGAACGTCATCGGACATCGGGCTCACTCCCGACGCCGCCGTAGCACGAGCGCGGCCCACAGGATCGCCACCGCGGGTGGCACCGACGGCGAAGACGCGCAGCCGCCGGGCTCCTCCGGCAGGGCGGGGCGGAACGGCGGCAGAGGAACGTCGGCGACGGACGGCGGGACCAGCCCCGAGTCGCAGAACCCGTCCTCCAGGTTGCGGTCGACCCGGTCGTCGAGCCCGTCGCAGTCGTCGTCCCGGCCGGCCTCGTCGACGTCGAACCGGCCGTCGTTGTCGGAGTCGAAGTCCCGGTAGTCGGGGATCCCGTCGTTGTCGGTCTGGGTGAGGCCCTCGACCTCGTCGGGCACCCCGTCGTTGTCGCTGTCGAGGTCGCGGAAGTCGCGGATGCCGTCGTTGTCGGTGTCGCGGCGGCCCTCCTCCAGATCCGGGATCCCGTCGCCGTCGCTGTCCGGGTCCTCGAGGTCGGGCAGGCCGTCGCCGTCGGTGTCGCCGAAGCCCTCGAAGCCGTCCTCGAGGCCGTCCGCGTCGCGGTCCGCGACCACGTGGTGGGGAGCGCCCTCCTCGCCGTCGGGCAGGCCGTCGTCGTCGGCGTCGACGTCGCGGAAGGCGGGCAGGCCGTCGCCGTCGGGATCCTCGAGGCCGTCAACCCCGTCGGGCAGGCCGTCGTTGTCGCTGTCGAGATCGGCGAAGTCCGGGGTGCCGTCGCCATCGGTGTCCGCGAACCGCTCCTCGACCTCGAGCAGGCC
>CAYMSU010000104.1:0-15207 GCA_964393165.1 uncultured Enterobacteriaceae bacterium | reverse complement strand
GGGCCCCGAGGTGCGGAGGAGCAGGCCCGCGTCGAGGAACTGGTCGGCGATCCGGGCCGCCTCGCGCATGGAGCCGCCGGTGTTCTGGCGAAGGTCGAGCACGAGGCCGTGGCCGAGGCCCCCCTCGCTGCGCAGGGCGCGGATCGCGAGGCGGAAGTTCTCGACCGTGCGCTGGCTGATGTGGTCGATGTGGACGTAGCCGACGCCCCCCTCGAGCACCCGGTGGGTGACGTTGGGCACCACGACCTCGGCGCGGACGAGCGACACCGCCTCGCCGTCGACGCGCAGGACCAGCTGCGAGCCGTCCGGACCGCGGAGCCGCTGCTGGGCCTCGGCGAGCGGAAGGCTGGACGCGGGCTGGTCGCCGATGTGCGTGACCACCGCCCCTGGCGTGAGGCCGGCCGCGGCCGCGGGCCCCTCGCCGTGGACCTCGTCGATGATCAGCTGCTCACCTCGTTCTGCGAGCGTGATCCCGACGCCCACCTCGGTGCCCGTCAGGCGGCGGTTGAATCGATCGAGGCGGTCGTCGGCGAGGATCCGCGAGAACCGGTCGAGCGGATCCGTCAGACCCCACAGCAGGGACATCTCCGCGTCGAGCTCGGGATCCTCGAGCGCGATCAGTCGCGCGAGCTCGCGGAGCGCGCGGGGAAGGTCGGCCATCGCCCTCACCTCGACCTCCCCGAGCGGGCGCCCGTCGCCGTGGCGCAGCCACACCCGCCGACCCGAGGCCGAGACGCGCAGCCAGTGCACGTCGGTCTCCGCGGAGCGCGCAGCGGACCTCAGCAGCGCCACCTCGTCGACCTGATCGCGGTCGAAGTAGAGGCGGTCGATGAGGCGAACCGCCGTCGCATACGCGTCGACGGGGGCACCCCACGCAGCACTGAGGAGGAGCAGGAGCATCGCAGCCCGTGGAGGGCGGCTAGTCTACCCGAAGAAGGCTCGGCAGCATGTCGTACTCGTTGCCGAGGAGCACGCCGACGGTCACCAGGACGTACAGCAGCCCGGTGACAAGCAAGGGCCAATCCGACAGAAGCGTCTCGTCGGGGGCGCCTCCCTCCCCCTTGCGGTCGATCAGGTAGATGTACCGAAAGATGCCGTAGAGGACCATCGGGATGGTCAGGGTCATCCACCGGGTGGGTCCCAGCACGGTGTACAGCAGGTACGTGATCAGGGTGGCGCTGGTCACGATCGACTGGAATTGTTCCAGCATCTGCGGACTGTATTCGGCGAGGTTGCGCCGCGTGCCGGTGTGCGCGCCGATCTGCAGCAGCTCTCCGCGCCGCTTGTTGAATCCGAAAAACAGGGCCACGAAGATGGTGCAGAGGAAGAGCCACTCGCTCACGTGAACGTCGATCGCGACTGCGCCTGCGATGGTTCGCCACACGAACCCGCTCGCCAGGAACAGCACGTCGAGGATCACCCGGTGCTTGAAGTAGAAGCTGTAGGACAGCGTGGTCACCAGGTAGACGACGGAGATCAGGAGGAACCCGGGCGACAGCGACCAGGCGAGCGCGAGGCCGCCGCCGAGGCACGCTCCGAAGAGCAGCAGCGCGAGCGGCACTGGCAGCGCTCCTGACGCGATGGGCCGGTGGCGCTTCTTGGGGTGCTTGCGGTCCGCCTCGCGATCGAGAAAGTCGTTCAGCACGTAGCCGCTGCTGGCGAGCAGGCAGAACGCGCCGAACCCGACGAGAGCCTGGGAGACCGGGCCCCACTGGAGGAAGTTCCCCGAGAACACCAGCGCGGGGAACAGGAACACGTTCTTGGCCCACTGCCTCGGCCGCATCTGGCGGACCGCGGCGACCAGCACCGAGACGACGGTCCGACGGACGGGGGGCCGTAGCGGGGGCTGATCGGTCACGCCGGGCTCCGAGGTGGACCCGCAAGGTACCCCACTCAGGGGCTGTTGACGTCGTCCGAGAACATCAGGACGGAGTGTTCGCCGCGATTGAGGACGATCTCACGGGTCCACCGCTGGCCGCTCTGCAGGGTGACCTCGACCTCGTGACGCTCGCCCGGGACCACCTCCGCGGGAGTGCTCACGTCGGTGCCGTCGATGCGGACCGTCGTGCCCTCGGGCGCCAGCACGTGGATGCGGGGCGGCTGGAGCAGCGGATCGTCGGCGCTCACCGGGCGGAATCCTGCGAGCAGCCCGACGAGCACCGTGAACAGCACCCCGGCCCCTGCGCCGAGGACCAGCGAGGCCGTCGCGAACGCCCAGGCGACCACCTGCACCCGCACGGCGCGGCGGGGCCGCGCTCCCTCGGCGGACGACGCGGACGCGGGCGCGGGTGCGGAATCGACGGAGGGCAGCGAGGGCATGTTGGGGTTGGGGGGTGAGGGGGCCTCCGGCGCCTCGGCCGGTCGGGGCCCCTCCGCCGACGTCGGCTTTGCCGGGGCCTGCGCCAGCGCCTCGCCGAGCGGGTCGTCGTCGTCCCAGCCGTCCGGGATCTTGCGGATCAGCGTCTCTTGATCCGGATCGTCGAGGTCTTCGAGCGACAGCGCCGGAGCCGATCTCGGAGGGGCGACCGTGGGGGAGTCCGCGACGGGGGACATCTCCTTGGTCGGCCCCTCGTCGTCGGGCTCCCGCGGGGCCCTCGCGCGCTCCGGGAAGAGCCCCTGCACGTAGGTCGACAGCGTGCTGTGGGTGAAGATGAAGCCAGAGTCGTGGAAGAAGCCGTCGAGGGCTTCCTTGAGGGCGGTCGCCGACTCGTGCCGGGCCTCCCGGTCCACCGCCAGGGCCTTGTCGACGATGCGCTGCAGGGCCTTCGGAACCTCCGGGTTGTGGTCGATGACAGGGACGTAGGACCCCTGGCGCAGCCGATCGATGGTCTCCACAGCGGACCCTGCCCGGAACGGATGATGACCCGTGAGCATCTCGTAGAGCAGCACCCCCACAGTGAACAGATCCGAGCGCTGGTCGAGCGGCGGGGACCCGTCGGCCTGCTCGGGGCTCATGTAGTCGTAGCGGCCCTTCGCGAGCTCGGCCGTGGTCTCGAGGGCCTTGTGGCTCGCGCGCGCGATGCCGAAGTCGGTGAGCTTGACCTCCCCCTGGAACGACAGGAGCACGTTCGGGGGGCTCAGATCACGGTGGATGATGTCGAGCGAGACGGCCTTGCCCTTCTTCATCACCCTCCGCTGGTGCGCGTACTCGAGGCCCTTCAGCAGCTCGATGGTGATGAACACGGCATGGGGAACCGGCAGGCGGAGCCCTCGCTGGTGCGCCCGCTCGAGCACTGCGCCGAGATCCCGCCCGTCGACGTACTCCATCGCGATGTACCAGATGTCCTCGACCTGGCCGAGGTCGACGATCTGGACGATGTTGGCGTGCGACAGCAGCCCGGCGACCTTGGCTTCTTCGACCAGCGAGGCCACGTAGCCCTGGTCGCGAGAGAGGCTCTCCCGGATCCGCTTGATGGCGAAGGTGCGCTGAAAGCCACCAATCCCCTCGAGCCGCGCCTTGTGGATCTCCGCGGTGGCCCCCGTGGCGATGCGCTCGAGGATCTGGTACTTCCCGAAGGACTGGATCGTCGGAGTAGCCACCTTTACGGGATCCTGGTCAGCAGTCGGCAAGCGGGTCGCGCTCGCGGAGAGGGCGCGGCGCGCGGGATCCCCGAGGAGGCGAAGTGAGCACTCCCCCGCACGTGTTGCTGCTCTGGGTCGGCCTGATGGGGGCGGCGCTCACCGATCTCAGCTCGGGACGGATCCCCAACTGGTTGACCCTGACCATGATGGTGCTCGGAATCTCGGCTCATGCCCTCACCTCGGAGCCGTGGCTCGGCGTGGTGGGGTGCCTCGCGGCCTTTGCACTGCACTTCGTGCTCTTCGGCCTGGGCGTGGTCAAGGCGGGCGACGCCAAGCTCATGATGGGCGTGGGAGCGTGTGTCGGCATGGTCGAGATGTTGGAGACGACGGTGTGGTGGATGCTCCTCTATCTCCCACTCGGGCTGATCGTGCTCGCCGCGCGAGGCCGTCTCGGCAATTTTGTAGCCGCGCTTCGGTATACCGCGGACCGCACCCTGGGTCGGCCGGTCGGGGATCCGCCAGAGCCCACGATGATGATCGCGGGCCCGGTGATCGCGGTGGCGGGCATCCTGGCGAGCACCACCGACGTCTGGCGGAACCTGTGGGCGTGATGGTCGCTTGGCTCCTGGTCGGAGCCGCGCAGGCGCGCACCGAGATCTGTGCCGACATCTACCGGCCCGTCGAGCTCGCGGCAGCGATCGGCCTCGCCACCGATGCCCTGGCCGACGAGGCGACGGCCGAGGCCCGGCGCTTGCTCGACGCGGCGGTAGAGCGCCTCCCCTGCCTCACCGAGGTCGTGGGAGCAGAGCAGTTCGCGCGGTTCGCGCGTGTGATGGCGCTCGCCTGCTTCCGCGAGGAGCGCCCGCCGTGTGCCGAGCGGTGGGCGGCGGCCAGCCGGGCGGCCGCACCCCTGCGGTGGTCCTACGTCTACGACCCCGAGCACCCCTTTCGTGTGCTGTTCGAGCAGGCGCCCATGCCCGAGCCGCAGGAGAGCCCGGCGGTGGTCCGGGCCCCCGAGGGCGGCGGAGCGTTCCTGAACGGGCAGCTGCTCGAGCGGGCCGTGCTCCGGCCCGGGCTGCCCTCGCTCGTGCAGGTGTTCGACGAGCAGCAGCGGCCCGTCGATGGGTGGTGGCAGACGGGCGAGCAGTACCCCTCGCGCATGCTCGACGGGCGGGGGAAGGTCCCGCCGCCCCCGCTGTGGTGGAAGGGGGACGGCCCCACGAGCGCGCGCTACCGGCCTCTCGGGGTGGTCCAGCCGCGATGGGTGGTCGCGCCCTGATAGGCACGGTCGAGCGTCACGGCTCCCGGGGATCCGGGCGGAACCCGGTATCGACCGCCGTGTCGTGCCACTCGGTGGGGGTCGGGGTGGGGGCGGCTGGCGGATCCGCCCACGCCACCTCGAGCGGGCGCAGCTGGTCGGGGGGCGCCCCGACCGCGTAGAGCCCGTCCGACCCACGGACCAGGGCCACCCTGCGGGGGCGCTCCGTCGCCTCCAGCACCGCGTTGATCAGCCCCACGGCGGGGGCCACCGGGGCTCCTGGCGCCGCCAGCGCGCGATAGCGGCGCCCCTCGACCCAGGCGAACAGGGCCAGCGCGGGCTCCCGGTGCGGCGGCCAGGAAAGCGCGGGGCCCGCGGGCCTCACCGCCCACAGCGCCGCCGGGTACAGGCCACCCACGTGAGCGAGCCGACCGAGCAGCTCCTCCGGTGAGAGCGCCAGCGGCTCCCTCGCGATCCGCGCCCAGCCCACGCCCTCGGCGGGGGGCGGGTCGGCGGGAGCCGCCGAGACGCAGCGGGCGCCGGCCGCCGCGAGGGCCGGCACGGGCGCGTGGGCGACCTCCAGGTGGTCTGCCACCCAGCCGCAGAACGCCTCGCTCGTGCACCCCTCGGCGAGGCCGACGACCCAGGCGGGCACGTCCTTTCGGAGCACCCGGCGCCGCCACGCGTCGCGCGTCGTGTCGCGCCCCTCGCAGATCCGGTGGGCGTAGTCGCCGAGCGGTGCGGTGCCTTGGGCGGGGGCCTCCGGAAGGGTGGCGCGATACCACGGGGGCGCCGGCACGCGGGCCACCGCGAGGGAGCGGGCGGTCCACACGGGGCCCGCCACCTCGAGCTGCCCTGGCAGGGCCGGCTCCTCGGGCACCTCCGCCCCGTCGGGCCCCGCGCACCCGAGGGACGCGAGGGCCCCCACGCAGGCGGCCAGCCAGCGCCGCGATCCGGTTCGAGAGAGTCCCGCCACCGGGGGAGAGTAATCTGTCCGGGGGGGATTCTGTGTGGCAGGGTTGCTCTGGGCTTGCGCCCCGGCGTACCGTTCGGCCCTCCAGGAGAGTGCTGATGCGTACCTTCACGATGCTGAGCGTCGCGTTCGTCGTGGCGATGGGTTGCAATCCGGGGGAAACCCGGAGTGTCGGTGAGGCCGAGGGCCAGGGCGCCGAGGCCGGAGCCACCGAAGAGCCCCCGATGAAGATGGAAGACGTCGCCACGCGCTCCCTGGCGCCGCTCGACGAGGAGCCCGAGGGCGCGGCGATCGACGTGGCCAAGGTGGCCGAGAACCAGGGCGACTACGTCGGCGAGGAGGTCACGATCAAGTGGGCGATCTCGGCCCGGGAGGACACCGAGGAGCACGTCGTGGTCGTGATCGGCGACGGGGCCGTGCGCTGCCGGGCCGACATGCAGCACGCCGTCCTGTTCGAGGGCCTCGACAGCGGCGCAGACATCCAGGTCCAGGGCGTGCTGTCCGAGGCCGACGGTGGGCTGCTCATCGCACAGTGCACGAAGGTCGAAGAGCCCGCGGCCGATATGGGAGCCAAGAGTGTTCCCGCGGTCGAGGACGAAGATGGCGTCATGGACGGCGCGCCCGAGGGCGACAACTAGGTCCACAGCGAGCCTCCCGGCTCGGCATCTCCCCGCCATGGGCCTCGGCCTCGTGGTGGCGTGTGCCTGGCCCCCGGAGCTGCACAACGGCGACGGCGCGCCCTCGGCGACGACCGCGGAGACCGCGGACTCGGGGGCGCCCGACCGGCAGGTCCTCGACCCCTGTGAGGCGCCGAGCGTGGAGCTCGGGGAGGGGACCTACGATCACCGGCGGCTGCGCGACGGGGACGCCGTGGTGATGGTGCACGGTCCCCAAGGCGGCTGGCATATCGACCTCAGCTTCGAGTCGACGGGCCTCGGCCAGACCGTTCGGCTCGAAAGCCGCGTCGTGCGCCGCGACCAGGAGGTTCAGGTCGGCGGAGAGCAGCCCGCGAGCGTCGTGTCGCTCGCCACGACGGACTCCTGCGCGCTCCGCTACGTCGGCCTGCGGGTGTTCCTCGACGACGTCGAGGCCATCGATCAAGCCTACATCTGCGGCATGGATCAGGTGGAGCTCGACCTCTGGCTCGGGGTGACCGACGTGCGCACCGAGGTCACCGCGGAAGCGTCCGTGCGGGCGGTTGCCCAGCTCGACCCCCTCGATCGGGACGGCGAGTGCCCGTGATGGCGCCGGGCGGGCCTTGACGCCGCCTTCCTGCCGAGCCACGCTTTGTGAGCGTGCCTTCAGGAGGCCCCATCTCCCCTCGACTGCTCATGATCGGTGCCGCGGACGCGGCAACCCACGGCGTCAGCGCCGGCCCGGAGGCCCGTGCGAGATAGGCATCGCCCTGTCTGCAGCAAGCCCCGGGTGCCCCACGGTCCCCGGGGCTTCTTGCTTCTGGCTCCCGCTCCCCGGTCGGTCGGAGGGTGCGGACTCGTGCGCCCAGAAATCAAGGCGATAGCATAGTTTTCGTCCGATATGATGCTTGACGAGCGCACGCGTCCGGCCTATCCAGAAGGTGTCACTCGCTCCCCAGGAGGCGTCGGCCGTGATGCACGGATGCGGTTTCAACGACCCGCAGGAACGCCGCTGAGACCAAGGCGTGACGGCCCGGAGAGACGGGCACCCTTCCTCCTGGCCTCCCGAGGTTCGCGTGCAACAAGCTGTGCTCGTGCTGAATGCGGACCACGTGCCGCTCCGCGTCGTGCCCTGGCAGCGGGCCATCTGCCTGATCCTCGAGGACAAGGCGATGATGCTCGCGGCCTACGCGCACCGCGCCCTGCGGTCGGCCACGCAGACGTTCCCGCACCCCGCGGTCGTCGCGCTGCATCGCTACTGCCAGTACCGTCACCGGGTTCGGTTCACGCGTGCGAACGTCCTTGCCCGTGATGGCTACACCTGCCAGTATTGCGGGCGGCAGCCGGTCCGCGCGAGCGGCCCGCCGGATCTCGCGCAGCTGACCATCGACCACGTGGTGCCCCGCGCCCAGGCCGATGCGCAGGGGCGCGTGGTGGTCGACGGGCGGGTCCACCGCGTCACCAGCTGGCACAACGTCACCACGGCGTGTGCCGACTGCAACGGCGCCAAGGCCGCCCGCACCCCGCAGGAGGCCGGGATGTCGCTGCGACGCGCCCCGAGGGTGCCCACCCCGCTCGACATGGTGTGGATGGCGGCCTTCGCGGTCGACGTGCCGGAGGAGTGGATGGACTACCTCCCCGCGTCGTCTCCGTGGCGCGGCTACTGGACCGTCGAGCTCGACGACGACTGACGCTGCCCCCTCGGACGAGCTCCGGGGGGGCCCTTCGTCGTGGCCTCGAGGCGCGCGGGCCCACGCGAGGGTGGCCTGGTAGCCGCTCTCGATCAGCTGCTGGTGCTGCGCCTCGCTGACCGTGAAGTCCACCGGGGACACCCCGCAACCGTCGACGAACACGGTGTGGTCCTCCACGCTCGGCTCGAGGTAGGCCAGCGTGGCGAGCTCGGTGGTGAGCATGAACACCGCCGACAGGTAGGCGAGCGGCCCGTCGATCGGCTGCCGCGGGCCCGACGGGGACGGCGTGTCGCCGAGGCCGAGCGCGGTGCGGCTCGACATCACGAAGCCGACCGTGGCCCCGGGCGCGGGGGTGCCGAACTGGCGGCTGCGCACCACGGGATCCAGTGGCGGCCGGGCGTGACCCGAGAACAGCTGGAACGGGTAGTTCCACGACAACGCCCCGTCGACGAGGACGGAGCCGTCGGCTCCGACGTGCGCAGCCCGAACCGCCAGGGGCTCTGGACGAGCTCCCACAGGCCGGGCACGCGCGAGAGCTGCTGCCCGAGCTCCTTGGGGTTCACGACCTCGGCGAGATCCTCGGCGGTGGCCCCGACCGCCAGGCACGCCGCCATGAGGGCGCCCGACGAGGTGCCCGCGACCCGCTCGACGCCGCCGAGCAGCGCCGTCTCCTCGAGGGCCCGCACCGCGCCCAGGTACCCCATTCCCTTGGCGCCGCAGCCCGCGAACACGAGCTGGCGCAGTGACTCCGCCTGTGCGCGCACCGGACCTCCCTCGTCGCGGCATAGGAACCGCGGGCCCGGCGCTCAGGCTACCACTACCGCTGGCTGCAGCGCAGGTCGCCGGCGGCCGTCGGGCCAGCCCTCAGGATCAGCTCGTCGATGTCGCCGCGGAAGGTGCGGTCGCCCGGGAGCTTCTCGTCATCCACGGCCGACGTCGACTCGTCGGCGCCCACCTGGAACCGCGCCCCCTCGGCGGCCGGCCCGATGGTCTCGCACCCGCCCGGGTACTTCGTGGACGCGACCTCCTTGCCGTTCACGAAGAGCACCAGCTCGTCGTTGCCGTAGGTCACCGACACGCAGGCCCGCGTGGCGCTGACCACGGCCGACGCCTCCACGCCGCACAGGCCGGGCTCGTCGACGCCCTTCTCGTCTTCGCTGTAGTTGACGCGGGCGACCAGCGACCGCTGGGTGACCGTCTTCTTCTTCTTCGTCTTCTCGTCGACGACCTCGACGTCGTCTTCCTGCAGCCGGACCGACAGCAGGTCGTCTTCCAGCCAGGCCACGTACCGGATGCGGTCGCCCTGCTCGTCGGCCGCGAAGCCCGTGGACTCGTACGGCGCGATCAGCATCTCGAGCGTGAACCCGCCCGTGAGCTCGGCGAGGTTCGTGTCGTCGACCACGAGGAAGGCGCGGTCGGGCTCTCCGTCGACGAACAGGTGGCCGAGGTTTTCCACATCCGGCAGCACCACTGCGGGGCCGGTGACCTCCGCCTTGCCGTCGAGCGTGAGCGTGTTGCCGTTGCCGGACAGGTCGTCGACCGTGTTCGGCTCGGTGCCCGCACCCTCGAAGCGCCAGCACGCCAGCGCTCCCTCGCACGGATCCGAGCCCGCGCCCGTGCCGGTGTCGCCCGTGAAGCCGGACGGCGTGGGCGTGCCGGACTCCCCGCTCCCGGCGGTCGGCGACTTGTCGTCGTCGTCGTTCGTGCCGACGTCGACCGGGGTGTTCCCGTCGGTGTCGTCGTTGCAGGCACAGGCAACCAGGTAGGCGAGCAGCAGCATTCGTCCCTCTCGTCGGTTCGAACCTACCCGCTCTGGGCGCCGTCGGCGCGCCTCAATTGTCGAGCGCGCGGGACACCAGCTCGCGCACGAGCTCCGGCTTCGCCTTCCCGGACGTGCGCTGCATCACCTGGCCGATGAAGAACCCCTGCAGCCCCTTGCGCCCGCCGCGGTAGGCCTCCACCCGCTCCGGGAACGCGGTGAGCACCTCGTCGACCACGGCCTGCACCGCCGCGGGGTCGGTGATCTGCTGCAGCCCCTCCTCGGCGACGATCGCGGCGGGGTCGCCGCCCTCCTTCACCAGGCGCTGGAACACCTGCTTGCCGGTCGCGTGGGAGATGGTGCCCCCGGCGATGAGCCCGACCAGCGCGCCCAGGCTCTCGCCAGTGAGGGGGAGCTCGGCCACCGGCCGGTCTTTGGCCTCGCGGGCGACCTCCGTGACCACCCACCCGGCCACCGCCTTGGGGGCGTCGTGGTGCCGGACGGCGGCCTCGAACAGCGCCCGCAGCGCGTCGTCGGCCTGCAGGGTGGCCGCCTCCGACGAGGACAGGCCCCGGCGGACGAGCGCCTCTCCCACCTCCGTGAGGGCGGGTGCGGTGTCTTCGGGGGTGGCCGCGGCCTTGCGCGGCGGCTTCTCGGGCGGAGGAGCGCGCCTCGCCCACGTGTCCTTCAGCGGCACGATCCGGTTGAACGAAAGGCCCGCGCCCGCGGACGCCGCGCGGGCGACCGCGAAGTAGCCGGTGCGCTCGAACTGGAACCGCTCGCCCTCGGCTGCGCTCCCGAGGGACGGCTCGGCGAGCCCCGAGACCGTCTTCAGCGACTCCGGGTTCAGATCCTCGAGGAAGTCGCGCTCGGCACCGGGCTCCATCTCGGTGAACAGCCGATCGTAGAGGCGCACCTCGACGGGCAGGGCCGCCTCGGCGTCGACCCAGTGCAGCGTGCTCCAGATCTTCGGGGCATCTGGCCGGTCGGGGGTGGTGCCGCCCCGCGAGCCTTCCTCCACCCGCACCCGCACTCGCACGACCTCACCGTCGTCGCCGACCTCGTGGCCCTCGTAGGTGACCACATAGCCGTAGCGCAGCCGCACGGAGCGCCCGGGCGCCAGGCGCTTGAAGCCCTTCGGCGGCTCGGCCGCGAAGTCCGCGCGCTCGAGGTACAGGCGGCCCGAGAACGGCACCGTGCGGCTGCCCTCGCGGGGCACGTCGTGCGGCCAGTAGCTCGCCTCGAGGGGGTCGGTCGGCCGGTCCCAGTTGGTGACCACGACCTCGAGCGGATCGAGCACCACCATGACGCGAGGCGCCTCGTGGTTGAGCCGGTTCCGGATCGCGTTCTCGAACAGCAGCGGGTCCACGATCGAGTTCGCGGCCCGCGCGACCCCGACCTGCTCGACGAGGTCGCGGATCGCCTCGGGGGGCACCCCGCGGTTGCGGAGCCCCGCGAGGGTGGGCATGCGCGGGTCGTCCCACCCCTCGACGTGCCCGTCGGCCACGAGCTGGCGCAGCTTGCGCTTGCTCGTGAGCGTGTAGCCGATCGACATGCGCGCGAACTCGTACTGGCGCGGCCGGTGCTCGACTGGCAGGTGCTCGAGGAACCAGTCGTACAGCGGGCGGTGCACCTCGAACTCGAGCGAGCACAGGCTGTGGGTGACCCCCTCAAGCGCGTCGGACTGGCCGTGGGCCCAGTCGTACAGCGGGTAGATGTGCCACTCGTCGCCGGTGGCGTGGTGCGCGCGGTGCCGGATCCGGTAGAGCAGGGGATCGCGCAGGAGCATGTTGGGATGCGCCATGTCGATCCTGGCGCGCAGGACCATGGAGCCCTCGCGGTGATCGCCCCGCTTCATCTCCTCGAGCCGCGCGTGGGACTCGGCGGCCGGCCGGTCGCGCCAGGGGCTGTTCACGCCGGGCTGCTCGACGGTGCCCCGACCGGTGCGCAGGTCCTCCGACGACTGCTCGTCGACGTAGGCGAGGCCCTTGTCGATCAGCAGCTTGGCCCACGCGTAGAGCTGCCCGAAGTAGTCGGACGCGTTGTAGCGGTGCGCTCCCCAGTCGAACCCGAGCCAGCGGATGTCGCGCTCGATGGCGTCGACGAAGGTCTGGTCCTCGAGCTCGGGGTTGGTGTCGTCCATGCGCAGGTGGCAGCGCCCGCCGAGCTGCTCGGCGAGCCCGAAGCTGATGCAGATGGCCTTGGCGTGCCCGATGTGGAGGAACCCGCTCGGCTCCGGCGGGAACCGGGTGACGATCTGCTGGTGGCGGCCGCTCCGAAGATCCTCCTCCATGATCGTGCGGATGAAGTTCGACGGGCCTGACTCACTCACCACGGACCTCCCGAAGAATGCCTAAAGCGTGGCGCTGCCCGGTGCCACGCCCCGGAGGCGCGGCGGGCTCAGCCCCGGAACGCGAGCAGCAGCGCCCCGTCGGTGAGCACCGACACGTCGGTGCCCGGCACCCAGGCCGCCCCCAGCCCGAGCCGCAGCCCGACCGTGATCGGCCCCGCGTGCACGCCGCCTTGCAGCTCCGCCAGCACCGGCAGGCGCACCCCGCCGGCCAGGCTCGCCGCCAGCGGCGCCGCGACCACGCCCTGCAGGAACCCGCGCTCGCCCACCGGACCTGCCGACACCCACGGCGTGGCCGTGAGCCCCACGCTCGGGACCACCAGCGGGATCACGACCCCGCCGGACACCCCCGCGTCGGCCTGCCAGCCCCGGTCGCCGCGGGCCAGCCGCCACCGCCGCCCGAGTGCGGCCCCCGCCGCCCCGCGGTCCGCGCGGACCGAGGCCGCGACCTCGAGCGAGCTGCCCGGCAGGGGAGCCGCCAGCGACAGGTCGTGCAGCCCCACCACCGCCGTCGGCACCGCCTCGACCCCGCGCAGCGCCACCGGATCGGCCAGCGCCGCGGCCGCCGCCCACGCCGCGATCACTCGACCTCCTCGAGGCCCTCGAACGGACCCTCCAGCCGCGAGGCCTCCGCGCCGGTCAGCGCCACCGCCAGGTGGGCGTCGATCAGGGCCAGCACACGGGCGCGCAGCGCGTCGAGGTCGCCCTCGAGGGGGCCGTCCCCGCGCAGCTCGCCCTCCGTGGCGTCGTCCGTCCAGCCGTAGTGGTTGAGGCCCGCCGCCAGCCAGACGTCGGCCGGCGGCGCGTAGCGCGCCGAGCGCTCCACGAACTCGTCGACGGGCAGCGAGCCGTCGGTCGTGCCCGAGATCGCGAGCACCGGACGGCCGGCCTCGCCCTCCACGTCGTCGCCGTTCGCCGGGAACGACGCCATCATCACCAGCAGGTCCACGTCGTCGTCGCGGACCCACTGGCGGGCGGCCATCACCCCCCCGAGCGAGTGCCCCGCGACCGCGACCGGCCCGTCGTCGGCCACGATCCCGGCGAGCCACCCGTCGCGCGCCGCCTCGCGGCGCAGGGCCTCGAGCGCCACCGCGCCGTTGCCCGGCTGGCTGATCGCGAGCTGCGGCTCGGCCCGCGGGAACAGCGTGACGTAGCCCTGCCGCGCGAAGTGCTCTCCGAGCCACCAGTACCGCTCGGCGGGGACGAGGCCGCCGTGGATCATCACCACCACCGGGGCGTCGACGACGGCGGGGACCGGGGCCTCGTCGAAGTTCTGCGCCGCCGTCGGGAACACCACGTCGACCGGCACCACCTCGGTCACCCGGGCGGCCGCCGCCAGGGGCACCACCGCGGCCCCCAGGGGGCCGTCGGCGTCGGCGGGGACCAGCAGCTCGGCCGTGCCGAGCGGGCTGCACCCGCTCGCGAGCAGCAGGCCGACTGCGAGCCCTCCCCTCATCGGCAGGTCTCGCTCACCACCTTGCCCGCCGCGACGACCGCGCAGACATGGCTCGTGTACTCGAAGGGGTCGCCGTCGAAGATCGCCACGTCGGCGCGCAGGCCGGGCGCGAGCGTGCCCACCTGCTGCTCGAGCCCGAGGATCGCCGCCGCGTCGGCGGTGAGCGCGCGCAGCGCCCGATCCGGGCCGAGCCCGTGGGCGGCCGCGATCGCCGCCTCCCACAGCACCACCCGCACCTTCGGCACGTAGCTCTCGTAGCCGCTCATGAACCCGACGAGAACGCCCGCGTCGGCCAGGCGCGCCGCGTTGCGGAACGAGGCGTGCGCGCGCTCCCCGTTGCGCCAGCCGCGGATCATCACCGGGCCGACGAGCACCGGCACCCCCGCCTCCGCCAGGACGTCGCGCACGAGGTAGCCCTCCGCGGCCCCCGCGAGCACCACGTCGAGCGAGAACTCGTCGGCCAGGCGCAGCGCGGTGAGCAGGTCGTCGGCCCGGTGGGCGTGCACGACCACCCGGCGCTGCCCCGCCACGGCCTCCGCCAGCGCCTCGAGCCCCAGGTCGACGGTCGGCCGGTCGCGCACCCCGAGGCGGCGACGCCCCGCGTACTCGGCCGCCTCCGCGAGCGCCTGGCGGGCCAGCGCCGCCGCGCCCATCCGCGACCGGGCCCCCTCGTCGGCGAACTGCTGCTTGGGGGGCTGCCCGAGCGAGATCACCACCCAGCCGTCGCTCGTCCACACGCGGGCCCCCGCCGGCGTGGGGTGGCTCGCGACCACCGCCGTGCGGCCGGCCACCACCGGCCCCGGCGACGGACCCACCTGCAGGGTGGTGATCCCGTGCTCCCGGACCCAGCCCACCAGCGGCTCCCACGGGTCGAACCCGTCGAGCGCCCGCAGCTCGGGCACGACCGGCGCCGCCGTCTCGCGGTGGTCCTGATCCGGGAGGTGGTTGAGGATGCCGGTGAGCCCGGCGGTCGCCAGGCCGTCGATCAGCCCCGGGGTGACCACCGCGCCCTCGAGCACGCGGGTGCCCTCGGGGATCGCCACCGCCGCCGCGGGGCCCACCGCGGTGATGCGGTCGCCCTCGATGAGCACCACGCCGTCGTCGATCACCGGCCCCGCGACCGGGTGCACCGCCTGGCCGCGGATCGCGAGGTCCGCCGCCGAGGCCGCGCAGAGCACGCCGAGCCACATCATGGCAGCCTCTCGAGCACGTCGTAGCCGCCCTCCGCGTAGGCCTCGTCGCGCGGATCGGCGCGGTCGAACACGACCTCGCCCTCCACGTAGGTGCGCTCGACCTGGGTGTAGACCGACAGCGGCGGCCCCGACAGCACCACGAAGTCCGCATCCTTGCCGGGGTCGAGGCTCCCGATGCGGCGGGCGAGGCCGAGCTGCTCCGCGCCCGCCAGCGTGAGCGCGCGGAGCGCGCCCGCCTCCGACATCCCCGCCCGCACCGCGAGCCCCGCCGAGCGGAGGAACAGCCGCGAGTCGGTGATCGGATCGTCCGTGTGCAGCGAGACGGAGACGCCCCGCGCCTCGAGCACGGCGGCGTTCTCGGCGCGGAACT
>CAYMSU010000103.1:0-15276 GCA_964393165.1 uncultured Enterobacteriaceae bacterium | reverse complement strand
GCGATCCCGTCGTCCCAGCCCCTCCTTGCCCACGCCGCCTGGATCCCGCCACACGCGCCGACGACGCGGGCACTCATCCGGGGGCGCGCACCCCGGACGGGGCCCGCGTGACGATCTCCCCTGCGGCACGACGGGAGCGACGAGGAATACAATCCACGGATCTCGGGCGCGGAGGCCTTCGACGTCCTGTGAAGCGGGTCTGGCGCCCGATCAGGCCTCGATCAGCACCTTCACGCGGTCGACCTCCGCCCGCGTCCACACGAAGCCCTTCGGAGCCGTGCGCTCCGCCTCCACCAGGAGCTCCCGCGCCCGCTCGACCTCCCCATCCCGGTGTACGAGCTCGGCCCTCGCCGCGAGCAGCTCGGCGACCAGGCAGGGGTCGCCGACCTCGCGCACCATGGGCTCCGCGACGTGGAGCACGGTCCACGCCTCGGCGGGCTCGCCGGACTCGAGGAGGACCCGCGCGAGCGCGGTGAGCCAGCGGCCCTCCTGGTGTCGATCGCGAACCTCCTGGACCGCTCGGATGGCCTCCTCGAGGAGCCGCCGGGCCCCCGCGAGGTCGCCGGCGCGGCGGGCGACCTCACCCTCGAGGCCGCGGGCGTGGGCGGCCAGGCGCATCGCACCTCCGCCATCGGCCGACGAGCGGGCGCGGATCGCGGCCAGATGGTCGCGTGCCCCCTCGAGATCGCCTTCCCGGAGCGCCAGCTCGGCGAGGGCGCAGAGGGCGTCCAGCAAATTGTCGGTGCGCCCCAGCGCATCGGCCAGCTCGAGGCTCCGTCGCAGATGCGTCCGGGCCTCCGCCGGCCGCCCCGACAGCGCGTGGAGCAGCCCGAGATGGCCGTTGGCCCCGCACTTCGTGCCGAGGTGCCCGTAGCGCTCGGCCAGCTCGAGGGCCTGCTCGAGCTCGGCCCGCGCGTCGTGGAGCCGCCCCAGGTGGAGCAACGTGAGCCCGTAGTCCCCATGGATCGCCGGTCGTTCCGGGCTCGCGGTCTCCTCGGCCATCCGCACGAGCCGCGAGAACGAGGCGCGGGCCCCGTCGAGACGCCCGCTTTCGCGGTAGCAGTAGGTCGCGAGGTGGTACAGGCAGAGGAGCTCGAGACGCCCGGACCCGATCCGCCGTGCGAGCTCCAGACCCTCCTCCCACTTCGCCTCCGCCTCCTGCATCCGGCCCTGGTACATGGCGAGCCAGCCCTCGTTGTTCAGCAGGATGCCCAGATCGACGGCGTCGGAGGCTCCTTTGAGCGCCTCCCTCGCCTCTCCGTAGCACGCCCGCGCCTCGTCGAGGCGCCCGAGCGTGGCGTGGGCGCGCCCCACCATCGTGAGCGCGGGGGCCATCGCCTCCAGATCCCCCTTCGCACGAGCCGCTCGAAGCCGCCTTTCATTGCTGTCGAGGGAGATGTCGTGGCGCCCGAGGAGGTACGATGCGTCACTCCGAACCTGGATGCCCGCCTTCCAGCCCCGCGTTCCGACCGGGAATTGCGTCACCGCGGCCTCCGCGAGGCGGAGCTTGACCTCGTTGTGGAGGGGCAGGAAGAAGAGCGCCCGGATCGTGCAGTAGACGACGTGCTCGTCGAGCCGCTCGATGCCCCTCTCACAGGCGGCCACGAGGTTCTCGAGGTCGTGCGCCTGGTCTCGTGGGGAGCGGCCCGCCTCCGCGTCGGGATCGCCCCACGCCGCGAAGTACCGCTCGTGCCGCGCTTCGGTGGCCTCCCGGTCGCGGAGGTGCTCGGCCGCGAACGCACGCACGCTCACCAGCAGGGTGAAGCGCTCCTCGCCCACCGGGCGCACCAGGCTCTTGTCGACCAGCGACTGCACCACCTCCACCGGCCACGCGTCGCCCACCTCGAGCACCGCCTCGGCCGCCTCCAGATCGAAGCCCCCCTCGAACACCGTGAGCTGCGCAAGGCCCGCCTGCTCCTCGGGCGCCAGGAGCTCCCAGCTCCACTCGAGCGCGGCGCGCAGCGTCGCGTGCCGATCGTGCCGGCCCTTCGCACGCAGCAGCTCGAAGCGGCGCGACATCCGCTCGAGCAGCGTGGCCGGGGACATGATCCGGGCCCGCGCGGCGGCGAGCTCGATGGCGAGCGGCAGGTGATCGAGCAGCGCGACGAGCTCGCGCACGGTGGGGGTGTTCGCCTCGTTCAGCGCAAAGGCCGGCGCGACCGCCGCGGCCCGGGTGGCGAAGAGGTCGAGCGCCGCGTCGGGCTCGAGCGGCGAGAGCGGGATCAGCACCTCGCCAGGCAGCCCCAGGATCTCGCGGCTCGTGACGAGGAACCGCGCCTCGGGGGCGGCGTCGAGCCAGGCCCCGAGCGTCGCCGGGGCGTGCCGCGCGACCTGCTCGAAGTTGTCGAGCACGAGCAGGCAGGGCCCCCGGTCGCGGAGGGTCAAGCCGAGGAGCTTCACCGCGTGGCCGCCCGGCGCCTGCACGCCGAGCCCACCCGCCACCGCGTGGGTGATCCCCTCGGGGCTCCGCGCCTCGGTCAGCTCGCAGAACCACGCACCGCCTGGCCACTCCCCGAGCCAGGTCCACGCGAAGCGCGTGGCGAGCCGGGTCTTCCCCGTGCCTCCGATGCCCGTGAGGGTGACGAGGCGCGCCCCCGCCTCGAAGCGGGCCGCGATCTCCCGCAGATCTGCGCCCCGCCCCACGAACCGGTCGCGCTCGGCGGGCAGGGTGTGGGGCACCTCCCGCACGGGGAGCCACACGTCGCCTTGGCGGACCACGCGCCACGCCTTGGCCGCGTCGGGCGGAGGCACGAGGGGGGCCTCGCCGGGCCGCCCCACCTCGAAGAGCTCGATCGGCGCCTCGAGCCCCTTCAGCCGCCAGTGCCCGTGGCTCAACGCGACCCGCCCCTCCCCGGGCGGATCGCCGAGCGCCTCCACCGCCGCCGGGGTGGCGAGGGTCTGCCCCCCCGCGGCGACCGACATCACGCGGGCGGTGAGCGACTTCGCGATCCCCTCCACCTCGAGGGGCTTGGCGCCGCGGGCCACGTCGTCGGCGGGCGTCTCGACGAGCGCCACCTCGCCGACGTGAAGGCCGACGCGGGCCCGCAGGGGAGGCTCCATCCCCGCGAGCGCGCGGTGGTACGCCTCGGCGAACGCCGCGGCGGCCGCCGCAGCCTCGAAGAGGAGCAGGAACCCGTCGCTCTTGTCGATCTCGCGGCCCCCGTGCCGGGCCACGAGGCGCCGCGCCTCCCGATCGTGGCGGGCCCACAGCTCGGCCGCGCCGGCGTCTCCCAAGGAGGCGACGAGGGCGGTGCTGTCGACGAGGTCGGTGAGCACGAGGACAACCGTGCGGGTCGTCGCGTGCGTCATGAACCCTCCCGATCATCATCGGGATTGTTTCACAGGCTGCCGGGTCGCTGCGAATGCCTGCTCGACGAGGGGTGCGCGCGGGAGACAACGCGCGTTCCTCGCCGGCGCCAGGCTCGGCGTGGGGGCCGTCGCGTCGCCTGCGCCGAGGACGCGCACCCGCCGTACGGCTACATGTGGCGGGTCGCCTCCGACGACGGCGCCTACTCCACGTGGGGCCACGGCTTACAACACCTGGTCGGGGTGCTGGAGCACGGCCTCGTCGTGGCACAGGTGGCGCAGCCCGACTCCACCCTTCACGGTGGCGCGCTGCCCGACTTCATCGAGCTCGTGCGTCCGCTGTGGACCCTGACCGTCAGTCCCGACGCGCGAGCTGCCGGACGCACTGCGGCTGCCACTCGCGCGCATGGACCGAGCCCCCGCCCGCCGACACCGGCCCCGCGGGCACGGGCCACACCGGTACGCTGGCACTCGAAACGATCGCCGGCCGCGGAGAGACGGGCACGATGCCATCTTCGCGGCCGTGACCGCGTCCTCACAGATTCTGAAAGCGACGCCCCGGACCCTACCGGCCCGAGCATGCCCTGTGTAGGAGACGGGTGGGCGAGGCCGAATGCGACCGTTCATGGGGGAAGGTCGTCATGAGACGCTTCATGTTGGGAAGCGCGGTGGTCGCCGGGTGCGCGCACGCGTGGCCCGAGAGCCCGGCCGAAGCCGAAGTCGTGACCGCCGACGTGGCGCGGTTCTGGGACGCGGTCGACGCCGGCGCCACCGCCGAGGATTTCGACACCCGATACCTCGAGCCCGCCTCGGACGGGCTCGACGGGCTCCGGAAGGCCCGCTGGAAGAACGCCGAGGCCCTCGCCGCCGCCTTCGCGGCCTACGAGGGCTGGTACCGCGCGGGGCGGGAGCGCTCCCTCGCCCTCGTCGACGATGCCTCGCTCGTCGCCGCGATCGAGGCCGCCTACGACGAGGCGGAGGCGCTGTGGCCGCCCGCGGTGTTTCCGCCCCTGACGTTCGCGTTTGGCGACATGAACACGGGCGGCACGTTCACGCGCGTTCGGCTCGTGATCGGCGTGGAGCTCTACCTCGACGCCGACGACGCCCCCACCGACGCGCTCACCGACCCAGTGGAGGACGGACTCGGGGGTCCTACCGCGGCGGTCCGCAAGGAGTGCAGATCAGGCCCGGTAGGACGCTCGGGGCCGAGCCGACCTCGTGCGATCCGCGTCCGGAGCTCGGCAGGGCTGGGCCCCTTCGCGCTCGTAGCCGCGGCCGACTCGTGACCATCGAGTCCGGTCCACGCGAGCGGCGGGTCGCCCACGTGCGCTTCCGGCGCCACACGGTGCACCTCTGGGTGCTCGAGATGCCGGCTCGCGGCGGTCGCTGGGATGTGACGCCGTTCCGCGATGGCGTCGAGGCGAGCGCGAGGTGGACCGGGAGTCACCACGTCGGCGGGCGGGCCGTCGAACAGCGAGTCCGAGAGGGTCAGTCGGCACGGCACGGGCCAGGCGTCGACAGACGTCCGTCACCGCGCGGGAGCCGCGCCCTTCGGGATCCGTCCATGGAGGGGTGTCGGACGTCCGTCGTCAGGTCGGGGGCGTGATCCGCGCCAGCAGCGCGACGGCCTCTTGGCACGCCGCGTGCTTTGCCCGCTCCGATGGCCACGGTCGAGGAGCGGGGCACCCACGGCGATCTGCTGCACCGCGTGGTCGAGCGCGGCGTCAGGGAGCTCCGCCAGGCGCTGCAGGACGCCGATCGCGACCTGCCGAGCTTCGTGTGGCGCGAGTTCGAGCGCTATGCGGGCTGCGGCGACCTGGATCGCGGGTTCGCGTGGCTCGTGTGCGAGGGCTGCGACCACCACCGCCTGGTCCCGTTCTCGTGCAAGGGCCGAGCTTTCTGTTTGGCGTGCGGCGGGCGCCGGATGGCGGAGATGGCAGCGCGGTGGTGCGACGAGCTGCTGCCGGTCGTGCCCTATCGACAGTGGGTATTGACGGTGCCGTGGGGCCGGCGAAAGACCTTGGCGTACCGGCCCGAGCTGGCGCAGGCCGCGCTGAACCTCGCCCTGCGGTCGGTGTTCGGCTGGGCTCGCCAGCGCGCGCACGAGGCCCTCGGCGTCGAGGGCGCCCAGACGGGGGCCGTCACGGTGACTCAGCGCTTCGGCTCGAGTCTCGCGTTGAACGTCCACTTTCATAGCATCCTGCCCGATGGGGTCTGGTCCCCTGCGGCCGACGGCGGGCTTGCCTTCCACCGCCTCTCCCCGACCCGCGGCGACCTGCAACGCCTCGTCGCGCAGATCGGCGAGGCGTGCGAGGCGCTGTTCGCCGCGGAGGGCGTCGACGAGGACGACGGTGACCCCGCCGACGCACAGGCGTTGCTGATCGGGGCGTCTGCGTCAGGCGTGGTGGCGGCGGGGCCGCGGGCGGGGTCGGCGGTGCGGCGGGTCGGCGTGCCGAGCGACGAGGACGGGGCGCCGCCGCGGCGGGCGGCTGTCTGGCAGGGGTATACGCTGCATGCGTCCACCACCGTCGCGGAGGATCGGCGGGACGCGCTCGAGCGGCTCGGGCGCTACCTGCTGCGTCCGCCGCTCGCGAAGGGCCGGCTGGAGGAGCGGCCGGACGGGAACGTGGTGTGGCACCTCGTCCGCCCGTGGTCCGACGGCACGCGCGCCTTCGTGTTCTCGCCGCTCGAGCTGGTCGAGAAACTCGCCGCCCTCGTGGTTCGCCCGAGGGTCCACACGGTCCACTACCACGGGGTGTTCGCGCCCCACGCCGCGTGGCGTGCGCGGATCGTGGATCCGCGCGCCATCGCCGCGCGGCGGGCGGAGCAGACGGAGGAGCGAGAGCATCGGCTGCTGCGGAAGCAGGACCGCCGGAGGCGACGGCGGTGGAGCACACGCTGCCCGTGGTCGGAGCTGCTGGAGCGCGTGTTCGGGGAAGGCGGCTTCGTCTGTCCGAACTGTCGAGGCGTGCTCACACTGAGGGCGCTGGTGCTGAACCCGGCCTCGGCGGCGTACATCCGCTCGACGCTCGGGAAGAGCGCCCGCGCGGGGCCGCTGGGCGCGCTCGTGCCGTGACGCCGCGGAGGCCGTCGCCGTCGGAGGGGGCCGGTCTGTCTGCGGAGGACGGCCACGGCGAACGAGGCCGCCCGCGGCGGAAACGGCGTCGACAACTTGCCTCCCGTGGGGCGCCTCCGCATCGCGGAGTACTGGCAGGAGCCGACACGTTACCTCCTGCCTGCGCCCTCGAACCCGCGCGAACGGATTGGACCTCCTGTCTGCTCTGCACCACGGGGTACTGGCGGCGAACGCGAAAGACCGTAGCCGTCTCGTGCCGCGCCCGAGTCCCCGGGGACGCCGTCGCCGGGCGGCGGTGCGGCTGGTCGGACCGGAGAACCGGTCCGAGGCGAGCCGGTGGACGCCGTGGGCGTGGCTGCTGCACCGCGTGTTCGGCCGTGACCCGTTGCTGTGTCCGCACTGCGGCTCACGCATGCAGCTGCGGGCCGTGGTGCTCGGGAGGCCGGCGACGACGCGCATCCTGGAGGGGCTGACGGCCGCAGCGGCGAGGGCGCCGCCGTAGAGGGACTGCGCGGTGGCGAGCCGTGGGAGCCTGCGATGGCGGGCTCCGGGTCGGCCAGGAGAGGTGCGCGTCGGGGTCGGGACGTGGCGGCCGTAGGCGCTGGCGTGGTGCCTGGAGCGGGGTGTACACTCGCGGGGAGGGCGCTGACGGGGGCCTCGGAGGACGTGATGGTGATGAGGGCGAGTCATGCGAGGTCGTTCATGTTGGCTGTCCGCTTCGGAGTTTCTCGATGGATGGTGGTTGACAAGCGCAGGTAACAGCGGCAGTGTCGCCAGCATGACACGGCCCGTCCCGGAGCTAAGCGCCGCAAGAAAGGCGAATCGGGCTCGCCCGCTCGGCGAGCGCGCCATCGAGGTGATGCGTCTGCAACACCTGAGCCCGCGCACTGTGAAAGCCTACCTGGGGTGGATGCGGCGGTACCATGAGTTCAATCAGCGAAAGGACCCGTTGTTGTTCGGCGCGGATCGCGTCACGGCCTTCTTGAGCCACCTCGCGAGCGACCTTGATGTGAGCGCGTCGACCCAGAACCAAGCCCTCTCCGCGCTCCTTTTCCTTTACCGCGAAGTGCTGGGTGTCCAGTTGCCCTGGCTCGACAACGTGGTCCGAGCCAAGAGCACCCGGCGGCTGCCCGTGGTGCTGTCGCGTGAAGAGGTGCGAGCCGTCATCACCCAGTTGGAGGGCGCGCCGCGTGTGATGGCTGCGCTGCTCTACGGGGCGGGGTTGCGCCTGATGGAATGCTGCAAACTTCGGGTGAAGGACGTCGATTTTCAGCGCAGCCAGCTCATCGTGCGTGAGGGCAAGGGCGACAAGGACCGCGTCACGCTGCTCCCTACCGGGCTGCAGGCGGCACTGCGAGCGCAGCTCGGGATGACCCGAGAACAGCACCGCGCGGATGTGGCCAAGGGGGCTGGGTGGGTGGAGTTGCCGCACGCGCTAGCTAGTAGAACATTCCGAGCTCGAGGCGCCCCTCTTCGCTCATGCGCTCCGGAGTCCAGGGAGGGTCGAAGGTGAGCTCGACCTGGACGTGGGCGACCCCCGGGAGACTGCGCACCCTCATCTCGACGTCGTCGGCGAGGACCTGGCCCATCCCACACCCGGGTGCCGTCAGCGTCATCGCGATCTTGACGAGCGTGCCGCCGCCGGCGTGGTCGTCGAGCACGAGCTCATAGATGAGGCCGAGCTCG
Organism: uncultured Enterobacteriaceae bacterium; assembly: GCA_964393165.1. Lineage (GTDB taxonomy): Bacteria > Myxococcota_A > UBA796 > UBA796 > DRPG01. The sequence continues at coordinate 7,208 of CAYMSU010000103.1, read as the reverse complement.
ACGATGTTGATCGGGATCTCCGGGTCGTAGCACTGGCGCAGGACCTCCCACACCATGTCCTCGGTCACCTCGGCGTCGGGGTCGAACACCTCATCAGCGGCAACCTCGTCTTGCTTGCCGATCGCGTCGGCATCGCCGCGGCCCACTCGCACGAGCCGCCCCGTCTCGAGCTGAACCGTGAAGTTCCCCCCGAGGACCTGCGTGACCCACCCGCGGGTGCCCTCTGGGAGCAGCTGCGTGAACCCGTCGGGGATCAGAATGACCTCGGCTTCCCGAGTGAAGACGACCTCTTCCGCGGGCCGACCCATGGTGGCCTCCAGCCAGCACGCGGGGTCCGTAACTTCAACCCGACACGCCCGCCGGGCCTCAGTACAGGCACCCGTCGGGGAGCGGGGCGCGCTCCTCGAGGTCGTCGCCGAAGCCCTCCGGCAGCGTGACAGGTCCGAACCCGTCCATGACCGAGCCCTGCCGGGCGTCGCCCCCGTACCCCGAGGAGCTCATGTGAGCGCGCACGACCACCTGTTCGTCGGCCTCTACGGGAACCGGCGAGCCGGATCGGGTGAAGGGCTGCTCGGACGTGTGGGAGTGCCGCAGGATGCGGCGGTAGAGCAGCTGAGAGCCATCGGTCGACACGACCTCCCACCAGTCCGCGAACTGCTCACAGCCAAGGTCATCGCTGCGCACCGTGACCGCGAAGGTGTAGTCGCCGGCCGATCCGGAGGCCTCGACGCCGGTCACGTCGGCCCTCGGCAAGGTGCCGGTCGACCCGCCGGTCTCCGCGCTCTCCTCCCCGTCTGGCCGGGGGGCCGGCGCGGACTTGTCGTCGCCGCTTGTGGGGGAGTCCCCCACTCCCGTACGATCGACTCCGGCCCCGCCCCCAGCGCAGCCCAAGAACATCCACAGCGGGCCCAGCACCATCCTCGAGTCCTCCACGACGTCGTGAGGGGCCACGGTACACCCTCCCGGCCAGGGGGCGCACGCGCATGACGGACCACGAGCTCGGCGAGCACCTGAAGCGCCTCGGCGTGACCCCCTCCACCTACCGGGCGCTCCCGCTCCTTCCGTTGGTGCAGGTGGCGTGGGCGGACGGCCAGATCCAGGACGCCGAGCGAGACCTGATCCTGCGGCTCGCCGAGACCCGCTACCGGCTCGAGGGCGAGGGCCGGGAAGTCCTGCGTAGCTGGCTCGACCGGCCGCCCAGCGCGACCTACGCCGCGAGAGGGCGGAGGGTGCTGATCGAGCTCGTCCAGCGGTCTGCGATCGGCCAGATCCGGCGCGAGGATCTAGGAGACGTCGTGTCGCTCGCGAAGGACGTGGCGCGGGCTGCAGGAGGGTTCTTCGGGTTCGGAGCCATCAACGCCAACGAAGCCCACGCGATCGAGGAGATCGCGAGAGCTCTCGACATCCCTGCAGAGCGACGGTGGGCCAGCGAGTTCGACGAGACCATGGTTCCCGAGGACGCCGACCGCGAGAACGAGGGTCCTCCGATCGAGGTGGTGTTTCCCGGCGAGGACGGTGCCCAGCCGGCTCCCCCGCCCCCCTCCGCGGCCTCGCTCATGCTCTACGACGAGTTCCGGGGAGACCGGAGCTGCCCCATCGTCCCGCCCGGGCTGACGATCGGGCGTGGGCGCGACAACACGGTGAGAATCTCGTACGACGGCCAGGTGAGCCGGGACCACTGCCGCCTGAGTGTACGCGGCGACCGGTACTTCGTGACCGATCTGCACAGCGTGAGCGGCACCTGGGTGAACGGCGAGCGGATCGTCGAGCGTGAGCTGCTCGGGGGAGAAGAGATCGCCGTCGGGGCCACCGTGTTCTTCTTCCAGGGCCGCTGAGTCCCTACGCCCCCCCGAGGCTCGCGCCGCCGAACAATCGGCTTGCTCCGTACAATTCGCGTCACGGAGCGCGCCTTGACCCTCTGCGGGGCAAACGATACGGCCAAGCCCATTACACACCGGGAGACATCCATGGCTCACTCGCTGCCCGACCTGCCCTACGCGAACGACGCGCTCGCCCCACACATCTCGGCCGAGACGCTGTCGTTCCACCACGGCAAGCACCACGCTGGCTACGTCAAGAAGCTGAACGCCGGCATCGAGGGCACCCACTTTGCCGACCTCTCCCTCGAGGAGACCATCAAGAAGGCCCACGCCGACGGCAACCAGGGCATCTTCAACAACGCTGCGCAGCACTTCAACCACAGCTTCTACTGGAAGTGCATGGCCGCGCCCGGTCAGGGCGGGGGCGGCACCCCGTCCGGCGCGCTGGCCTCGGCCATCGACAGTGCGTTCGGGAGCTTCGACGCTTTCAAGGAAGAGTTCACGAAGGCGGCCGCGACGCACTTCGGCAGCGGCTGGGCCTGGCTCGCGAAGGACGCCTCGGGCAAGCTGCAGGTCGTGGGCACGCACGATGCAGACACGCCGGTCGCGCATGGGCACACTCCGCTGCTCACGTGCGACGTGTGGGAGCACGCCTACTACATTGACTACCGAAACGCGCGCCCCGACTACGTGTCCAACTTCTGGCAGCTCGTGAATTGGGACTTCGTCGGCTCCAACCTCTGACATCGGCCCTGCGTCGCCAGCCTCCGGGCCTGTGGCTGGCGGCCATTGGCGTGCAGGCCTTGTTCATCGGCCTGACCGCCTTCGGAAGCGACCCCTGGCGGGTCGAGCGTCTCTACGTGAGAGGCTTCGGCCCGCCTCTGGCCTCCCTTCCCGACGCGCTCTCCCGCGCGTTCCCGTTCTCGCTCGCCGAGCCCGTCTTCGTGCTCGCGCTCGTCGGGGCGCTCGCATGGCTCGCGCACCGAGTCCGGGGCCTCCTCCGCGGTCCAGGGTCCGAGCGGCTCCGTGCTGCGGTTCGTGCCCTCGTCGAGGCGTGGACGGCGGTGCTCGCCGTGGTCTGCCTGTTCTCCCTCGTCTGGGGGCTGGCCTACCGCCGACCCCCGCTCGACCACCGCCAGGCCTGGCGGCCCCCCGATGCCGGCGAGCTCGAGGTCTCCCCCGTCGAGCTCGCGGACCTCGGGCTCGCGCTCGTACACCAGGTCAACGCGCTCTACCTCGACGTGCACGGACTCCCCGACGGCTTCGCGCCGACCACCGCCGAGGCCGCAGGTACCTCCCTGCTCGCCACCGACGCGGCGATCGACGTAGGCTTCACGCGGCTACCCGAGGTCTTTCCCGGCGAGACGCGGCTCGCGTTGTCGCGCGGTCCCACCAAGCCGCTCGCCTCGTCGGCCCTGTTCACCCGGCTGCGAATCGGCGGGATGTACTTCCCCTTCACCGCCGAGGCCAACGTCAATCGGCTCGCGCCCGAGTGGCAGAGGCCCTTCACCATGGCCCACGAGAAGGCGCATCAGCGCTTCGTGGCCTGGGAGAGCGAGGCCAACTTCTTCGGGATGATGGCCTGCGTGCACAGCGACGATCTGTTCGCCCGCTACTCGGGCTGGTTGTTCGCCCAGCGCCAGGTCCTGCGGGCGCTGCAGGACGTCGACCCGTGGGCGTTCGCGCAGATCATCCAGCAGCGCTTGCCCGGCGTGCAGCGCGACGTCAACTTCTCCTACGCCTTCTGGACGGACTACCAGGGCACGCTCTCCGAGCTGTCGCACGCCGTCAACGACGCCTACCTGCGGGCGAACCGCGTTCCCGGCGGCGTGCGGAGCTACAGCCGCTCGCTCCAGCTGATCGTGATGTACGCGCGCCGGAACCCCTGGCCAGGCCCCTGGCCGGACCACGAACGCGATATGGGGTCGCGGCTGGAGGTTCGATGACCCAACTGATCCCCTGGATGGTGGGCGCGATGGTCGCGTGCGCTACAGAGCCCGACGCCCCCGCCACCCGGTCGGTGGCTGGCGCGGCAGAGCAGGCCGAGACCGCCACGTCTTCTGACGTCGTCGCGACGATCGACGGAGAGCCCGTCACCCAGGCGGACCTGATGGAGCTGGCCGCCGCCGACATCATCGCGGCGGAGGTCGCGGTGCACGAGGCCCGGTCGAACGCGCTGAACGCCGTCATCACCCAGCGCCTGGTCGAGGCGAAGGCCGATGAAGAGGGCATCTCCCCCGACGACCTGATCAAGCGCGAGGTCGACGACAAGATCGCCGAGCCGACCGACGCCGAGATCGCGGCCTTCTACAACGAGAACCGAAATCGCATGCCCGCCTCGCTCGACGAGATGAAGCCGCGACTCAAGCAGTACCTCGCCCAGCAGCAGGGCGCCGAGGCCATGCGGGCGTTCGTGGCCGAGCTCGAGGAGGGCGCGAACGTCGAGCGCAAGCTCGACCCCTATCGCGTCGACGTCGAGGCCGGGGACTCCCCCCGCTGGGGCGACGCCTCCGCTCCCGTCCAGATCGTCGAGTTCTCGGACTTCCAGTGCCCGTACTGCAGTGTGGGCGCCGAGACGGTCGACAAGATCAAGGAGAAGTACGGGAAGCAGGTGTCGATCGTGTACCGGCACTTCCCGCTGCCCATGCACAAGCAGGCCGGCAAGGCCGCCGAGGCTGCCGAGTGCGCGAACGAGCAGGGCAAGTTCTGGGAGTACCACGACGCGCTCTTCGCCGACACGAAGGCGTGGACGGACGACGACTACAAGGCGATCGCCAAGGACGTGGGCCTGAAGAAGAAGCCCTTCGCGGAGTGCCTCGAGAGCGGCAAGCACGAAGCCACGGTGCAGGACGACATGGAGGCGGGCCGGATGGTCGGCATGTCGGGAACCCCTGGCTTCTACATCAACGGCATCGTGCTCACCGGCGCTCAGCCGATCGAGGTGTTCGCCGATGTCATCGACCGCGAGCTCGCCGGCAACTGAGCGAGCAGAAGAGGAGCCGACGTAAACGTGTGGTGGTTCGGCCTGTGGCTGCTCTCCTGCATCTGCAACCCGCCCTCGGAGCCCACTGAGGGCGTTGCCTCCGAAGAGGGAGCAGCTCGCGCTCTGCCCGAGCTGCCCGAGCTGCCGCCGGGGGCTCCCTACGCGCTGACCGAGGGCCCCCTGCCGGGCTTCCCCGACTACCGGAGCAGCGGCTCGTCGCTCCTCCAGCTCCACGTCCGTGCGCCCGACCAGATCGTCCTCCCCGACAGCGATCCCTCACGCTTCGAGGGAGTGTCCGACAGCTTCGTGCTGTCGCACGAAGAGGTTCCGAACCCGAGGAACAAGCCGCGCAAGCTCACCCTGCTGCGCGCTCCGCTGCCGTTCCCGCTGGACGCCGACGACAAGATGTTCCGGCCGGAGCGCATGTCGGTGCGCGTTCACGGCGAGCTGGTGCCGTTCTCCCGTACGCCCGCGCCCCACGCCACGCAGCCCACCTGGCGGATTCGAGGACGTCACCTGGTCCTGACCTACCCGTCGATCCCCCCGACAGGCGCGGTCGAGGTCACCTACCCCGGCGTGCGCGCCCAGCTCGACCGGCACGACCCGGCGGCCAGCGGCCTGTCCCCCGAGAAGTTCGTCCGCACCGATCTCACGCTCGGCTATCACACCCGCAGCGGGCTGCTGATGGTCGCGCCCACGGAGCTTCGCTGGAACGTGACCCTCCCGCGGGCCACCGCCAGCTTCGAGGCATGGGTCGCGATGGAGCCCGCCACCCTTCGCGCACCGTCGTCCGACGGTGCTCGCGTCCGCCTGCGGGTCCGCGAGGGCGACGAGGTCACCGAGATCGGGACCAAGCGGGTCCCCTCCGGCGCGCGCGCGTTCGATCGGTGGGAGGCGGATCTGTCCCGGTGGGCCGGCAAGGCGGTCACCCTCGAGCTGGCGTCGGAGCCGCTCGACACCGACCACTTCGACTGGGTGTTCGTCGGCGCGCCCATCGTGTGGGGCCCTCCCGAGGGCGAGGTCCGCCGGGTCGTGGTGGTCGGCATCGACACCACGCGTCCCGACCACCTGTCCTTCAACGGCTACCGCCGGCCGACCACCCCCGAGCTCGACGCGTTCGCCCGCAGTGGAGTGGTGTTCTCCCAGACCTGGGCCCCCGCTCCGCGGACCCGTCCCTCGTTCCGCAGCGCGACCACGGGGCGCATGCCCTTGGAGGCCGTCGGCGCCACCAACATCGGCGAGGTGTTCCGGCAGGAGGGCTTCGCCACGGCCGGCTACGTCGCCAACCCCCACCTGCAGCCTCACTTCGGCTTCTCGAGGGGCTTCGACACGTGGCTGTTCGACGGGCGCGCAGACGCCGCACGGCAGGTCGACCGGGCCCTCGACTGGCTGAACGCCCATCAGGAGCACGACGCGTACCTGTTCCTGCACCTGATGGACCCGCACATGATCTATGACCCGCCGCCGAAGTACCGCGATCTCTTCGTCGAGGGCCCCGAGCCTGGGCTGCCTCCCCGGATTCGGCGCGGCGAGGTCCTGGCTCGGATGAAGGCGGGCTCGCTCACCGACAAGCAGAAAGCACACCTCGAGGCCCTGCACGACGGCGAGCTGCGGTACACCTCGGCAGAGCTGGGGCGACTGCTCGACGCGCTCGACCGCATGCCGGGCCGCACGCTCGTCGCGATCCTGACCGACCATGGTGAGGAGTTCTGGGAGCACGACGGGTTCGAGCACAACCACACGCTGTACGACGAGGTCACCCGGGCACTCTTGGCCCTCCGCCCGCGCGGGGGCCTCCCCCAGGGCCGGACCATCGAGACCCCGGCCACCCTCGCGGACCTGGGCCCGACCCTGTTCGACCTGTTCGGCTTCGCCGAGGTCCCCCCGATGGACGGGCGGTCGCTCGGGCCCCTGCTCGCGGGAGCGGAGGTCGACTGGGCAGACCGGCCGCTCCCCCTCGGCCACGTGCAGTACGCGCACGACCGCTGGGGCGTCGTCCATCGGGGGCACAAGTACGTGCTCCACACGGGCAGCGGGCGCGAGGAGCTCTACGACCTGCGTACGGATCCGGCCGAGAAGCAGGATCTCGCCGCCACGAAGGCACTCGAGCCGTTCCGCGCGAAGTTGGCCGAGGCCCACCACATTCCCGTCGGCCCGGGGTGGCGGATCCGGCTCCAGTTCCGCGAGTCCGACCCCTTCGAGGTAGGACTGCCAGCGCCCGCCACCCGCGCGGGGATCCTCGACCCCGAGGCCCTCGTCGAGCGGCGCGCCAACGTGGAGTGGGGCGAGACGCCGCGGCGAGTCCCCGCCGACATCGGTGAGGTCTCGCTGTCGGACGACCGCACCACGCTCTCGATCCGGCCTGGCGGCGCGAGGCGGCGCTGGGCGCGAGGCGGATGAGCCCG
>CAYMSU010000102.1:0-15278 GCA_964393165.1 uncultured Enterobacteriaceae bacterium | reverse complement strand
CGCCGGAGTGGGACTGCACCCGCCGGCCGTCTCCGTTGGCGACGTGCACCCAGTCGTAGCCGGACTCGAGCGCGAAGTCGTCGAACACGAGGCGCACGGCCTCAGCCTCCTCCGGCCCGAGCGCGGTGAACGTGGCGGCGGTGTCGTTGGCGTAGGGCTGTGCGCTCGCGAGCGGCGCCGCGAGGGGGACGCGGACCCAGCGCCCGCCAGCGGCCCGGGCCGCGAGCCGGTACTCGACGGCGGCGATCTCGAAGCCCCAGCCCTGGACGGAGCCGTCGCTCTCGAGCTGCAGCCGCGCGACGGGGCCGGGCACGGTGGCGGACCACCCGTAGCCCTGCCCGCTGAGCGCCTGGACGACGTCCCCTCCGTCGTCGGAGAGGTAGAGCGCGTCGTAGCCCTCCTCGAGATCGAGCCACGAGAAGTACAGCCGCAGCTCCCGTGCGTCGTCGGGGGCGTAGACGACGTAGGACCGGTCGGCGTTGGCGGGGTAAGGGTGGGCGCTCTCGACGGGCTCCTCGAGGAGCAGCAGCGCGACGGCATCGGCCTCGGGCGGGGCCTGCTCGGCGGCGCGCCGGGGGGGCACGCCGACCGCGGGCGAGGAGTCAGCCACGCCGTCCTTGGCCGGCGGAAGGTCGCTCGGCGGCGAGAGCGCGGTGGTGGACAGGGACGAGTTGGCGCACGCGGTGGCGAGCAGGCACACCACAGCAGCGCGGAGCAGGACGGACAAAGCGGCCTCCACAAATCGGCGGGGGTCAGAGGACCCGCGCGCAGCTTCTGTAGCCGTCCACCTGTTCTGCGTCCACCACGCCGCCGGAGCGCGGTCCCGTGTAGTTGAAGCCGATCGAGGCGCCGACGCTCGGGCTCACCTGTCGATTCTCCAGGAACATGAAGCGCACCCCGGGGGACAAAAAGCCGACCCGAAGCCCGGTGCGCTCACCGAAGTCGTCGAGGAGCACGGAGACAGGCTCCGCCTCGAAGGCGAAGAAGCCCATCTCGCTCCGATAGGACAGGCCGAGCTCGGGGCCCCACATGGCGGAACCACCCAGCTGCACGGTCCCCATTCCCGCGTACACCGCGCCCATGTTTCGCGTCTTCATCTCTTCCTGCGCCGACGCCATCGTGGGGAGGGCGAAGAGCAGCGCGCCGGCGAGCAGCGGTCGGATCATTGGAATCATCTCAGGTCCTCCGAGTGAAGCAAAAGAAGGCGCACCCCTCCCCACCCGAAGGCCGCACAGTCCGGCGCCAGGCAGGGGAGAGACCACGATTGAGGCCGAGTCTGGGCTCGGCGAGGCGGAGAGAGGCTAGTGCGAACGCTCGGTGGCGGTAAAGCCGACGCGGCCGGCCACGCGGGAGAGCCGGCGAGACCGACGCCCCGGCGGCCTGCGAGCGTGGTTCACGGCGAGCCCGCCGCGCCCGTGCCAAGCCCGAGCGAGGGGTTCCCGACCCGTGAATGGTGGACTCCACGGCGAGCCCCTCGCCCGGGATCGAGGTCGGGCGTCATGGCGCATCCTGGTCGAGGTGACGGTCCTCGAGCACCGCGACGTCCACGCCGTCCCTGAGGATCAGCCGGACGTAGCCCCCCGAGCAGGTCACGAGCTCGGGGGGAAGGCGCAGCTCGGCGAGCCGCTGGTGCAGCCGACGCAGGTTGGTGAACCAGTTCCCCTCGGTGGCGTTGACCCGCCAGATCATGGAGGCCAGCGTCGACCAGTGGACGGACTGGCCATCTCCGGCTCTCCGAGCAGTCGCACGCAGGACGCGGTGGGCGTTCCCCGTGAGCTCGACCGGCTGCCTCCCCGCGACGCAGATCTCGGTGCGCGCCTCCCACAGGGTGAGGACCATCGGGGGCAGATCCCACCCCCGGGCGACCGTCCGGTGCGCCTCGGCCTGCGAGACCCCCTGCTCGACGAGCCGGAACCTGTGCGCCCCCACCGCTACCCAGTCTCCCACGGCGAGATCGGAGGGCGGGGCCCCGTCGACCTGAGCCCGCCAGCCCGGGCCGCTCGACCAGAGCCAGGCCGCTGCTCCACGAAGGGACCCCGCCTTCACCTCGCCCTCGTGGCCGATCGACCACTCGGGACGATCGAGGATCTGGGTCGTGTCGTCGGACCGCCTCAAGGCGGCCACCCGGGAGGGCAGGGTCACGCTGGCGACCCCGACCGTCAGCCCCTCGGCGAGCCCGACGAGCTCCCCTTCCACGACGTCGACCTCGTGCTTCCACCTGCCACCGACCCGAAGGCCGCTGCGCAAGCCGAGGAGCTGAAAGCGCTTCCCGCGCAGGCTCAAGAGCGCGTGGGCTTCCGACAAGCGAGGATCGTCGAGCTTGAGCGCGGCGGTCCGCACCCGGCCGACGAGGTCCCCGGGGCAGAGCACGACGAAGTCTCCGGTTGGGATCTCGAAGACGACGTGCGGCAGGACCGCCGACCGGGGTTCCGAGTGAGCCAATTCCAGCCTCCACGGGTCTTGGCGGAATCCCCTATAGGCCCCACCGACTCGGGTATGCGAGTGTACGGAATCTGTGAGGTGGACGTGCGGCTGGTCAGCCACGCTGGTCGCTTCTATGTCTGCGAGCCCCCGCCGTGCGTCGGCGGCCAGTCCGAGGTCTGGCCCGCGGTCGGCGACGACGGCGCACGCTACGCCCTCAAGCTGCCGCTCGCGACGTCGCGCGAGGCCTGGCTCCCTGACGAGCTCGCGGTGGTCCGACGGCTGCGGGTCGACCGGCCGGAGCTTGTCGATGTGATGGTCCCCGTCGTCGACGACGGAGAGTGGGAGGGGCGTCCCTTTCTGGTCATGCCGTGGCGAGACCACCGGCTCGATCACTGGATCCGCGGTCGCGGGCTCGAGGATCGGCTCGCCGTAGCTGCCGCGCTCGCTCGTGCGGTCTCCCGGCTGGCGCGGGAGCCCGGCCCGGTCGTGGTGCACCGGGACATCAAGCCGATGAACGCCTTCGTCGTCGAGGAGAGAGGCAGCCCGCGCGTGGAGCTGTCCGACTTCGGGGCGGCAGGCTGGCGGGAGCGACTGGCTGCGCGCACCCTGACGGGCACCCACACGCCGGGGTTTGCCCCTGTGGACCAGATCCTGCCTCGCTCCCTCGATCAGCTCGACCCGTCGTGGGACGTGTACGCAGTCGCAGCGACGGTGTACTTCGTGCTCACCGAGCAGAGCCTCCAGGGGGTCCAGGGGGTCCAGCTGGCCTACGGGGCCCTCACCGCCGCCGGTCGCTCCCTTCAGCAGCCGGCCGCGGGCAGGGACGCCGTGCAGTCGTCGCCCCGCGCGCTGCGGGAGCTGGTCAGGCTCGACGAGATCGAGCCCGTGAACCCCGTTGACCGCAAGGTCCTGCGCGAGCAGCTGGCTCGGTGGGTGCGCCCGACGGTGGCGTACGACCTCGCCGAGCGGATCGTCGCGATCCTCCGGCCCGCGCTGGACCCGGATCCGGTGAGGCGTGATCGGACGGCAGCTCGCCTCACGAGCGAGCTCGAGGCGCTCGCCAGGTCCCCGACGCCGCCCCCGACGCAGCGCAGGGGGCGCCGCGGCAGCCCGGTGCACTGGGTCGCCCTGGTCCTCGCGGCGGGCGCAGCGTCCGGACCTCCGCCGGCAGGCTTCCGCTACGACGCGATCCCCGTCGAGCCAGCGTCGGCGTGGCTGGGCTCGACGCTCGAGACCTGGGCGCGCGAGGACGACGAGGGCCGACGGCTGGTGCAGGTCACCAGGCCCTTCGCGCTCGGGCGCCACGAGGTGACCCAGCGCCTGTGGACCTCCGTCATGGGCGAGAACCCGGTCGAGGCACGACACGTGGAGGTGGGCGGGGTGACCTCCCCGTGTGCGGACTACGACGGGGTCTCGCTCGTCGGCCCCGAGCGGCCCGTGGTGTGCGTGTCCTGGTGCGACGCCACCCGCTTCGCGAACGCCCTCAGCAAGAGCGACGGCCTGCCGCCCGCCTACCGCTGGGAGCCCGATACGGAGCGCGGGTGCTCCGTCGCGTGGAGCTCCGGATCCGCCGGATGGCGGCTGCCCACCGAGGCGGAGTGGGCGCTCGCCGCCCGTGCCGGCGGTCGCCACGATGTGATCTCCGGGTCGCTGCACGTCGAGGCCGATCGGGCCTGCCAGGAGCTGCCCCGCTTCGGCAACGTAGCAGACGGGACCAACTTCGAGCGCTTCGCGGACCTGCAGCCCAGCGGAGGCTTCGCGACCGTTCACCTCTCGGGAAGACGGGGCCTTGCATTGTCCGCCGCCGCTCAGGACCCGAGCAAGAGCCCGATGAACACCCGCAGCCCGTCCTCCAGCCCCGGATCCGCCCTCGCGGACTCCAGGCGCTCCCGCATCACCGGATCCTCGCTCGCCTCGTGAGCCAGGAACCGCACGAACGCCGAGCCCGGAGGCACCGACATGCGCCCGATCGACTGCCGCACCCCCGCCGTCGACTTCGCGTCTCGGAGGTTCTTCGCGGCGTAGCGAGCGGCCAGGTAGTCTGCCACAATCGGGTGAGAGAAATCCAGCGTGTCCGCCTCCCCCCCCAGCCCGAAGAACGCAAACTGCACCAACGCCAGCGCCGCCTCCGCGCCCTGGGGGGACGCCGCGCCCGCCGGATGGTGCACGCTGAGCATGTCGCGCACCAGCTGCACGGGCACCGAGGGGCCGTGCTCGTCCTTCGCGCGCTGGCGAAGGAACGCAATCACCTCCAGGATCTCCTCCAGGTTCTCGCGCCCCGCCTGCCGCAGCCCCTCGACCAGGGCCTGCCGGTCCGCCTCCGGGAGCTCCCCCAGGAGCGGGATCGCCGCCGCCCCGCCGAAGTCCGACCAGTCGAAGAGCTCCTTGTCGTGCTCCCGCTCGAGCATCCGCCCAACGATCGCCGCCATCACGTCGAACTCGCTGCGCACGCTCAGGGCGTCGTCCTCAGCCATCCGCAGCAACTCCGCACAGTAGAACGGAAGGGTGGCCAGCTCCTTCAGGATCGACGAGCGCTGGACCTCGTCGACGAACCGGGCGACCCGCGGCGAGGCCTCCTTGCCGGGCAGCTCCCGCTCGAGGCGGATCCACGCGGCGCGCCGCCAGGCGTCCTCGCTCCAGGGGGCGAGCTCGTAGATCTCGAGCGGCTTGCCCGATGCCTGCCACGTGCTGACGAACTGGCGCAGCTCCGGACTCGCGCCGAGCAGGGAGTCCCGCGTGCACACCAGGATCTGCGCGCGGCTGTCCGCCGCGTCGAGCAGCTCGCCCACGCGGTGGAAGAAGGCAGGATCGGCCCCGTAGACCTCGTCGAGACCGTCGAACAGCCAGGTGGCGTAGCCGTGGTGCAGCAACCAGGTGAACTGCGCGGGCGTCACCGCCTGGGCGAGCTCGAGGGCGATCACCGCCTCGACGAGGTCGTGCACGCGAGCCGGCCCGTCGCCCGCGGGGCCGGTGCCCCGCAGGTGGCCCTGGTTGAACATCACCGGCCGCGGCACCGCCTGCCGCCTGCGCTTGGCCTCCATGAAGCGCTCGTACAGGCCTGCCGTGAGCGCGTTGAAGGCCACCGTCTTGCCGCCCCCGGCGGGCCCGTCGATCAGCCGCAGGCACGGCCCCGAGGCCGGCCGGCCGAGGGCCTCGACCAGGTGGTCGACGAGGTCGTCGCCGCCAGGAGCCCGATCCCCGGGGGCGAGCCCGGTGCGCCTGAAGAACGGCTGCGGCACGCGACGAAGCCGCCGGGCCTGGTTGAGCACCCCGCGGACGGCGGAGTAGCGCCGCTGGCCGGCGGCTCCCTCGAACCGGTAGTCGGTGTCGAAGAACTCGACGGGCACGCGCACGCCGCCGCCCGCGCCGAGCCGGGCCGCCGCCTCCCGCGGGAACTCCGCCGACAGGCCGACCCGCCGGGGCACCAGGTACACGCCGCGAGCGCCCGGACCAGCGGCCGCCATCTCCCGCGAGAACGCGTCGAGGAGCGCAGCCTCGTCGGCCGCTCGTTGCTGCCGCTGCGCGTCGGTGAGCGCGCTCGCCGGTGCCCGCTCGCTCTCGTCGGCCCACACGAGCAGCGCCGGGCCCTGCTCGTGCCGGAGCTCGAGGAACCCGGCCTCTTGGCGGGCCAGCGTGTAGGGCCCCGCCTCGGCGTAGGCTCGACAGTGCTCGAGGAGGGTCATCGGAGCTCCCGGGAGGGGCCCGATTGTACGCGCCGCGGGTGGGCGCGCCGGCAAGTCCGCCCCGCGCCGAGAGAGGCGCTCGCAGCCCGGGCCCGCACCGGCTCGGAGGCTCCTCCGGAACCAGTGTTTCATCCATGCAGATGCGGTGTAACCATGGGGTACCCCGGTCTTGACGAGCGCGGCAGGCGGCCGTGGTGCTCCAAGGCCGCCAATCCCGGAGAGATGCATGCGTTCCCTGATTGTTCTCACCGCCGGACTCGCTGCGGGCCTGACCGCCTGCGGCACGTCGGAGCCGGCCGCCGAGGTCGAGAAGACCGGTGCCGCGCTGAGCGTCGACTACTTCGGCGACACCGACGTGGTCGGCTTCCACTTTGTCGTCAAGAGCGTCGCCTGCGACGTGGGCGACACCCACCCCCAGAAGGTGCTGAAGTTCAACGTCGACCTGGTCGACGGGATCTTCCCCGGCAACATCAGCTTCATCGCGCAGACGTTCGACAACGACTCGCGGCACCTCGGCGCCGACTTGTTCGTGAGCCTGCCCGCGGGCACCGACGACGACCCGGCCTGCTACGAGGTCATGGCGGCCCCCGCGAGCGCGATCGACACCTCGCTGCCGGCAACCGATGCGGCCTCGTGGACGCCCTCGAGCGACTGCTCCACGGCCAACACCGACGTGGTGGGCCCGATCCTCGACGGTCAGACCTTCGAGGTGAACCCACCGCTGATCTCGCAGTGCGTGGGCGACCCGATCGGCGCGCTCGACGTGCTGGTGCTTCTGAACAATCCCCCGGAGATCAAGGTTCGGTTCAAGGAGGACAAGTTCGCCTACGAGTGTGAGACCATCGAGGTCTGCGCCGAGGTGATCGATCCGAACGACGACCCGGTCACGGTCGAGTGGAAGCGTCTGAACGGGCTCGCGTTCTACGACGAGCCGCTCGAGTCGAGCAAGACCGTCATCGGCTTCGAGGACGGCCACCGGATCTGGGAGTTCTGCGCCACGTTCACGCCGCAGTACACCGGCACCTACCACATTCGCGCGACCGCCTTCGACCTGGATACGAACAGCAATCCGATCGAGAGCCTGCTGCCGGTTCCTCCGGGCGGCGACCGCGACGCCACCTGCGTGCCGCTCGACGACGGCGACGAGGAGTTCTGCTCGCGCGACTTCCTGGAGTTCCCGGTGCACACGAACTGGATCGAGGACACCCTGTGCTGGTACGACGACGGCGACGGCATCAAGGAAGAAGGTGAGCTCGACTACGCGAAGGGCAGCGAGGATACCTTTGCGAACCGCGACGCCAACCTCGGCCGTGGCTGCACGATCACGCCGGCGTGGGAGTACTACTGCGCGGGCGCGTCGGGCAGCAACGTCCAGGCCGCGGACCCGATCGTGGCCCACTACCTCTGCGACTGCGACCACGGCGAGGACTGCCTCGACGAGACGAAGCTCTACCCGTTCTGCCCCGAGACCCCCGCGAAGGAGTTCGCGAAGGGCATCGGCGTGCGGTACCGGTCGTTCGGCAACACGGGCGGAGGGGAGGCTTACCTGGGCGTGGGTGACCTCGGCGTCGGCGCGAACCGCGTCGAGACCAACTTCAAGTGGGCCGACGGCACCTACGAGTTCGAGTTCACCTACGATCCGAACGCAGACGGCGGGGAAGGCGAGCTGACCCAGTCGCTGAAGGCCACCGGCGCGTCCACCTCGACCGACCTCACGTTCAGCGACGTGGCCTCGGAGCTCTCCGACGCCGCCGCCAACAACACCAACGACCTGATCAAGATCTGCGACGACCCGGCCGACTTCGACACGGTCGAGGTGGTGGTGGCTGATCGGGACACCGGCAACATCGACCTGACGAACCTGAAGGTCGACGGCGCGGCGACCTCCCCCGACACGTTCACCGCCACGGGCTTCAACGTCACCCGCCTGAGCGGCGACTTCGCCGACGGCTTCACCTTCAGCGGCACGATCACGCGCGAAGGCAGCTTCGGCACCTCGCAGGAGCTGAGCCGGATCGAGCTGCTCGTCGGCTGCCTGAAGTAGCCCACCGGGCGGTCCCGGCGGCGCTTGAGCGCGCCGCCGGGCGACCCTGGGCCGGGGGCGAACCCGACATCCGGGAGCCCCCATGCGCCTCACTGCCCGCTACCCCAGCGCCGACGCCGCGCGCGCCGCCGTCCAGTTCCCCTGGCGGACCCGCGCACGCACGACCGACGACGCGCTCGAGACCGAGATCGCCCGTCGGGTGACGGATCACGCGCCCACGCAAGATGCGGGACGCGCTGAACAGGTCGCGCGGCTCGCGGTTCGGGACCCTCGGGCCGAGCCTGCTGCTGGTGGCGGTGGTGCTCGTGGGGGGCCTGCTGCTGGTGAGCTGGATCTCCCGAGGCGCCGGAGCGGCTCGCGCCGACCCCGTCGCCGCATCAGCTGCCGGGCGTGAGCGGCGACCCGTAGCGCCTCCGGCGGCTGCCATCGGACCGCCATCCAGCTGTGCGGGAATGTCACAGGACTGGCCCCGGACAGCGCCCTCCAGCGGCCTAAACGGTGCCCCACTGGAGGAGCACTCATGATCATCGGACGGAGCATCCGGACCCTCGTCCCCGCCGTCTTCGTGCTGGCCATGGCCTGCAACGGCAGCGAGGACGACACCGAGAAGACCGGCGACACCGGCGAGCCGCCGGAGGAGACCGGAGACACCGGCGTCGCCACCGACGACGACGACACCCCCACCGACGACGACGACGACGACCCCGTCACGTCCGGCGACACCGGCACCACGCCGCCGGCCGTCGACTTCACCCTGCAGCTGCTGCACTTCGCCGACGTCGACAGCAACGAGGCGACCGCGCTGTCCAACATGGACGAGTTCTCCGCGCTGGTCGACGGCCTCTCGACCGACGCCACCTACGGCGACGTGTCGATGCTCGTGTCCTCGGGCGACAACATCATCCCCGGCCCCCGCTGGTTCGCGGCCGAGAACGGTGGCGTGCGCGCCATCTCCGGCTCCAACGAGCCCGGTCACGCCGACCACTACATCATGAACGCGCTGGGCGTCGTCGCCACGGCCCTCGGCAACCACGACCTCGACCAGGGCCCGGGCGAGTTCGCCGACGCGATCGCGAGCGAGACCTTCGACCCCAACGACAAGGTCAAGGGCGACGAGGTCGTCTTCCCCGGCACGCAGTTCCCGTACCTCGCGGCCAACGTGGACTTCTCGGCCGAGGCCGAGGACATCACCGTCGGCACGGAAGGCGCGGCCGCCAACACCCTCGGTGGCCAGGTCGCGAAGAGCGCCACGGTCGACGTCGACGGCGAGACCATCGGCCTCGTCGGCGTCTCCACCCCCGACCTGCCCAACATCACGACCGTCGGCGGCCTCGTCATCGACGGCGCGCTCACCCCGATCGCCGACCTCGCGGCGGCGGTGCAGCCCACCATCGACAACCTGATCACCTCGGGCGTCGACAAGATCGTGGTGCTCGCCCACCTGCAGGACATCGACAACGAGAAGGCGCTCGCCACCGAGCTCGAGGGCGTCGACATCATCGTGGCCGGCGGCTCCAACCGCCGCATGGGCGACAGCAACGACACGCTGTACACGGGCGACGCGTCGTTCGACGAGACCTACCCCTTCGAGACGACGAACGCGGACGGTGACCCGCTCCTCATCGTCAACGTCGACGGCGACTACAAGTACCTCGGCCGCCTGGTGGTGGGCTTCGACAAGAACGGCGTGGTCATCCCGAGCTCGATCGACGACACCGTGAGCGGCGCCTACGCGGCGATCGACGCCAACGTGACCGCCTCGGGCGGCACCGCCAACGCCGACGTCGTCGCCATGCGCGACGCGCTGGACACCGTCATCGAGGCCCAGTACGACAACGTCGTCGGCCACACCGACGTGTACCTCGAGGGTCGCCGCGGCAACGTCCGCAGCGAGGAGACCAACCTCGGCAACCTCACGGCCGACGCCAACAAGTGGTACGCGCAGAACTGCGACGAGCTCGGCTCCGTGCTCTCGCTGAAGAACGGCGGCGGCATCCGCGCCGAGATCGGCGAGGTCGTGGTCGTCGGCGGCAAGACCACGCTCCTGCCGCCCTCGAACGTGGGCCTGCCCACCGCCCAGGAGGGCGACGTCAGCGAGGGCCACTTCCGCGGCACGCTGCGGTTCGACAACGGCCTCGTGGTGGTCGACGTCACCGGCGCCGAGCTGAAGATGCTCCTCGAGCACGGCGTCGCGCGCAGCGGCGGCAGCACCCTCGCGGGCCAGTTCCCGCAGGTCGGCGGCATCTCCTTCGGCTGGGACCCCACCGGCACCGCCCAGGTCAACGAGACCAAGACGGTCGGCACGGGTGACGACAAGGAGACCGTGATCATCGGCATCAAGACCCCGGGCACCCGCGTGACCGACCTCTACGTCGACACCGACGGCGACTTCCAGGTCGACACCGCGCTGTACATCGACGGCAAGGAGCAGCCGGCGGCCAAGGACGTCTACACCCTGGTCACGCTGAACTTCCTCGCCAACGGCGGCGACTCGTACCCGTTCGTGCTGCTCGACAACGCCGACCGCGCGCAGATCTACACGAACGTCGGGTTCGGCGACCCCGATGTCGACGACAACGACAAGCCCGACTTCGACGTGCTCACCAAGTGCGACCCGGGCCTCAACACCGAGTTCAGCAACACCGGTGGCGAGCAGGACGCGATCGCCGAGTACATGGCGGAGCTCTACCCGACCCCGGCGAGCCCGTTCAACATCGCCGAGACGGCGCCGGCCGACGATCGCCGCATCCAGAACCTGTCGGTGGTCAAGGACTTCGTGGCCCCCCGCCTGGGGGACCTCATCATCACTGGCGCCGTCGACGGCCCGCTCTCCGGCGGCACGCCCAAGGCCATGGAGATCTACGTCCGCAACGATGTCGCCGACCTCAGCGACTGCGGCGTGGGCTCGGCCAACAACGGCGGCGGCACGGATGGCCAGGAGTACACCTTCCCGAAGGGCGACTCGGCCAAGGCCGGTGAGTTCATCTACGTGGCGACCGAGGACGCGAACTTCAACGCGTTCTTCGGCTTCGATCCCGACTACACGGACGGGGCCCTGTCGATCAACGGCGACGACGCGCTCGAGCTGTTCTGTGGCGGAGCGGTCATCGACACGTTCGGCGACATCGAACAGGATGGCACGGGTCAGCCCTGGGATCACGTCGACGGCTGGGCCTACCGGGTGAACGGCACGGGCCCCGACGGTGCGGCGTTCGACCTGAAGGCGTGGACGTTCTCGGGCCCCGACGCGCTCGACGGCGAGAAGACGAACGCGAAGGCGAAGACGGCCTTCCCGATCGGCACCTACAAGCCGTAGTCGTCCGAAGCCGCGCCTGAACTCACGCCGTCCGGGAACCAAGCTCCCGGGCGGCGTCTGCGCTCAGGGGCGTGCCCCCCACCTCGAGACCTCAGGTCCGCCGAGGGGAGCCACCGTCACGGCTCCACCAGGATCTCCACTTCGTCCGAGCGGCACTGGAGGTTGCGCTTGACCGTCGGGCAGTACGTCACCGTGCCCGTCCGCCGCGCGTCCGCCACCGAAGCCTCCGGCCAGTTGAACTATCGGCACCTACCGGTGATCCGCTCACCGCTCGCGCCCGTAGTCGGGGTCCATGTCCAACCGGAGCGAGCCCATGCGCTTGATCATCCCCCTTGCCGCGGCCGCGATGGCCTGCAGCGGCGCGGGCCGAGACCCCGTCGATCGCGGAGACGACGACGACGGCGGCCGCGACACCGGCGCGTCGCCCGAGGCCCCCGCGGGCTTCGCGATCGGCGGCGTCGAGAGCCTGAACACCCAGCTGAGCTTCGTGGCCGACGCCGTCCAGCTGTCGAGCGGCGCGGTCGTGGCCGTCGGCCAGGACTTCGAGGGGCGAGGGGCGGTCCACCGCGTCACGCCCGACGACGTGACCGTGCTCCACGCGGGGCTCCCGCTGGGCCAGCCAGTCGGCGTAGACGTCGACGGCGACGACGCGATCTTCGTGGCCGACGCCGGGGGTGCGGGCGAGGAGCTGGCCGAGCTCACGCCCACCGGAGAGGCACCGACGCTCCCGTATGGCGCCCTCTTCTCGATGTCGTCGACGCCCGGAGCCCCCACCCTCGTGACCGACGACGTGGTGAGCCCCCAGTCCGTGGTCGCTGCCGCTGGCGGCGTGCTCTACGCCACCGGCTTCACCGTCGACCGTGAGCCGGCGGTGTTCTCCGTCGACGGGGCTGCCGCGACCGTGCTCGCCTCCGGCGCCCCCCTGGTGCGGCCCGGGGACCTGTCCGTGGTCGGCGATCCCGACGCCACACAGCTGTGGATCATCGACGTGTCCGCCGGGCAGAACGGGGTCGACCACGGGGGCGCGAGCCTCCTCGCGGTGATCCCGCCGAGCCCCGAGGTGATCGAGGTCCACGACGGCATGACGGCCATCGGCGTGACCGGCCGAGGCCCCGACGCCCTCGTCACCACCCGCGATCCGGACGGATCGTCGCGGATCCAGATCGTCGACGTGACCGACGGCTCCCGCCGCGACGTCGACGCCGCCTCTCCGAAGACCCCGGCGACGGCCACCGGCGCTGGCGCCGGCGCCGACCCCTCGCGACCCGTCTGGGCCGGCGGCCACAGCGGCCTCGTCTACGTCACTCTGCCCGCGGCGACGCCGTGATCTCCCTGGAGCGCCTCATGTCCCCGATCCTCGTCGTCCTCGCCACGGTCTCGACCCCGGCCCTCGCCTCGAGCCACCGGGACGCGCCGGCGATCACCGCCGACCCCTACGCGGACAACACCGACGTCTACGCCTTCCTCGCCGGTCCCGAGGGGGAGGAGGAGCTCGTCGTGCTCGCCAACTACATGCCGCTGCTCGTGCCGGGCTCCGGGCCCAACTTCTGGCGGTTCGCCGACGACGTCTCCTACGGCTGCCACATCGACAACGACGGCGACGCGCAGACCGACATCAGCTACTACTTCGACTTCCAGACCACGTTCGACGATCCCGACTCGTTCCTCTACAACGTGGGCCCGATCACGGGCGCGAACCAGCCGCCCCAGCAGCACGACACCACCTACGACGTCGTCCGGCTCGACTGGCGCTACAACGCCGCCGGGCGGCTCACCCGCATCGACCACGACGTGATCGGGCGGGGCCTCGACCAGGCCCCCTGGTACGTCGGCAAGACCACGTTTCCGACCGACGAGGCCTACGACGGCGTCGCGAACGCGACCATCGCCGACATCAGCGGCGAGGGCCGGTTCTTCGCCGGGCCGCGGCGCGAGTACTTCTTCATCGACCTCGACCAGACCTTCGACCTGCTGTCCTACAACGAGGACGCCGAGAACACGACGTCGGACTACAACGTGATGACGCTCGCCATGCAGCTCCCGCTCGACCGGGTGGGCGCCGGCGGCGAGCGCCCGCCCGCGAGCGACGAGGCCGGGCCCTCGGATCTCGTCGGCATCCACTGCACCGCGGGCCGGCGTCGGGTCACCATCCGCGGCGGCGCCAGCTCCTCGTTCTCCACGTTCGACTTCGGTCGCTACGTGCAGGTCTCCCGCCTGGGTCTGCCGCTGATCAGCGAGGTCGTGGTCGGCGTGGGCACCAAGGATCAGTTCATGCGGTCGGTGCCCAGCCAGGACGTCGCGACCATCGGCGGCTTCGTGCTGGATCCGGAGCTCCCCAACCTGTTCGAGGCGCTGTTCGGGGTCAGCTGCGTGGACGCCCCGCGCAAGGACCTGCTGGCGCTGATCAGCCCGGCCGGCACCACCCCAGCGGATCTGCTCCGCCTCGACATCCGCGAGGGCCAGACGGCGGCCGACAGCGGCCTGCCCAATGGCCGCACGCTGCTCGACGATGCGCTCGACGTGATGGCCTCGGCCGCTTGCGACGCGACGGCGATCCCGTTCAACGTGCCGCTCGGGGATGGGGTGGACAGCAGCGACCTGCCGCCCCCGCTCGACGACTTCCCGTACCTGCCCCGTCCGCTGTCGGGCAACCTGTAGTGCTCGTCGTCGTCGCCGGTCTGGCGCTCGGGTGCGCCACGCCCGAGCCCGCTCCCCCGCCCGCCGTGCCGAGCAGTCCGCACGCGCTCCTCACCGACATGGTGAAGGCGGAGCAGACGCGCCTCCCGCGAGCCTACCGCGGCGTGGAGGAGGCGTGGCGGGGTCGCCGCGTGCGGTGGACGCTCGGCTACCTCGCCGCGCTCTGCCCAACCGAGGGACCGAACGCGCCGCGCTGCCACGCGCTGCCGTTCGATGGCGCCGCGCTCGACGCGCCCGCGCGCCACGGCTGGCTGCCGGGGCTGGACCTGACCCGCGACCAGAGCGAGGGACTCGCCGCGGCCTGTCCCGACGATCCCTGCGTCGTGACGGTCGACGGGACGCTCGCCGAGCTCACGTTCCGTCCCGACCACTTTCCCCAGGTCGGCCTCGCCGACGTCGAGATCGTCGCGGTGCGCGCGCCTCGGGAGGGGGAGCGCTGGGGGGCCCGCTTCCCGACGCCGGCGCCCGTCGCGCGGCAATGAGCGTCCCCATGGCCGCGCTCGCCCTGCTCGCCGTCCTCGGGTGCCGCTCCCCGCAGGGGGCCGAGCGCGCGGACGAGTCGCCCGCCGGGGCGCTCGCGTGGGCGTATGCCCCCACCGCCGACGAGGCGTCGCTCGCAACGGCGCGCCAGGCCCTGGAGGCCCTCCCCGACCACCCCCTGCCCTCGCTTCACGCCGAGCGGTGGGCCGACTACGCGCTGGCCCTGCTCGCCCGCAAGCGCGGGACGGGGCGGGCGGTCTACCGGCGCTACGCGGCCGATGCTGCAGCCGCCGCGCTGGCCCTCGATCCCGGCGAGATCCGGGCGCACCACGTCCAGATCCGTGCCTGGTTCGACGAGCAGCGGTTCGCCAAGGCCGCAGTCGCCGCCGAGACCGCCGCGCGCCGGTTCCCGGGCGACAGCACGCTGCGCGTGCTCCAAGGCGACGCGCTGCTCGAGCTCGGCGACTACGAGGGGGCGCTCGTGGCCTTCCAGCAGGCCCTCGACGCGCGACCCGACCTGCGGTCGTACCACCGGGGGGCGTGGATGCGGTGGCTGACGGGCGATCCCGAAGGAGCCCGAGCGCTCCTCGGGCGCGCGATCCGCGCGGGCGGCCCGGGCCTGCCGGAGGCGACC
>CAYMSU010000101.1:0-15279 GCA_964393165.1 uncultured Enterobacteriaceae bacterium | reverse complement strand
TCCATTGCCCAACCCGGAAGATCAGTGGGGCAACCTGCCGCCGCACGAGCGCGACCTCCCCCGCGAGGTCCGCGATCGGGGGCACGACCTCGAAGTTCAGCCGGCGCTTCAGCGCCGCCGACATCTCCGAGACCCCCTGGTCGCGCAGGTTGGCCGTGGCGATCACGTTGAATCCGGTCCGCGCGGGCTCCCTCGCGGTCTCGCCGAGCTCCGGCACCGCGATCCGGCGGTCCGACAGGATCGAGATCAGGGCGTCCTGGACCTCGGGAAGGCACCGGGTGACCTCCTCCACCCGGGCGATCCAGCCGTTCCGCATCGCGCTCAGGATCGGCGAGGGAACGAGCGCCTCGGGCACCGGCCCGCTCGCGAGGAGCTTCGCGTAGTTCCAGCCGTAGCGGAGGTGCTCCTCCTGGGTGCCCGCGGTGCCCTGGACGACGAGGGCGCTGGTGCCGCTGATCGCCGCCGCGAGGAGCTCGGAGAGCATGGACTTGGCGGTCCCGGGCTCGCCCACCAGCAGCAGCCCGCGCTCGCCCGCGAGGGTGACCACGCAGCGCTCGACGAGGGCGCGCTCGCCGACGAACTTCTCGGCGATCACGAGGGCGCGGGGGACCCCCTTCGGCACGGCAGCCCCGCGGGGAAGGCGGAGCTTGTCGCCGCCCGAGCCCACCACGAAGGTGACGACGGCCCGCGGGGTGAGCCGCCAGCCGGGCGGCCGGGGCCCGTCGTCGTAGGCGGCGAGGTGCGCGAGCTCGGCGGCGAACCGATCCTCGGGCGGAGGGGCCTGGATCTCGGGCTCAGCCATCGACGTCCTCGTAGCGCGGTGGATCGCCCTGCTGGACCCGCGCCCACGCGCGGGCGAACAGCGCGGGGAGCGGCTCGAGCACCAGCGCGCGGCCCAGCGGGAAGGGCGCGCCCCCGTACAGCGGCACCTTCCAGGACTCCATCGGAGGGTTCGGCGCGGCGTAGGCCTCCCACCCGCCAGGCAGGAAGTGGCCGCGGCCCGCCCGCGCCCGCTTGGCCGCGAGCAGCCGACCCGCCTCCACGAGCTCCTGCGCCGCCGCCGTGTAGCGCTTGGCGGTCCAGCCGTTGAGCCGGCGCACCGCCTTCGTGCTCGGGTGCGGCAGAGCCAGCGTCTGCAGGTACAGGACCGCCGCATCGTCGCCCACGCCGCACACCTCCGCGACCTCCGCGACGAGCGCGGGCACGCTGATCGCGGGGTTGGCCTCGAAGGCCCCCTCGGGGGTCGCGTGGCGCGCGATGTGGGCGATCAGGTCGTCGACCGTGGGGCTGCGCAGCAGGCCGATCGCGGTGAGCGCCCCCTCGAAGTCCCCGACGGCTGCCACCCGCGGGTCGTCGGCCTCGATCGCCGACGGCCGCGCGAAGAAGCCGAGCCGGTAGCCCGCGCGCACGGCCACGAGCCCCCGGTCCTCGCGCGCCTGAAGGCCGTCGGGCGCGTCGACCGGGGACCCCTCGAAGGCGGCGAGGCGCTGCTCTGCCTCCTCCTCCTCGAGGTAGTGCTGGTCGAGCGGCACCAGCAGGTCGGGGCTCGCCGCCCGCGCGCGCAGCAGCTCGACGACCCGCGGCAGTGCGGCGCGGAACGGATCACCGAGCGGGCGCTGCTCGTACAGGTAGGCCACGTAGGCGAGCGCGGCGCCGACCTGCTTCGGATCGAACGCGGTGTCGTCGTCGCCCTGGAGCAGCGGCCAGTCGTAGACGAGCCGCCAGGTCGCGTCTCGCTGCAGGACCGCCGCAGACGCCGGATCCGCGATCGCCGTGAGCCACCGGGTGGGATCGCCGGGCCCCTTGAGCGCGCGCTCGCACTCCGTGATCAGCTCCGCGGGCACCGCCACCCGGGCCCCCACGCGCGCCCCGTAGGCCTCGGCGACGCGCGCAGCGGGGTGATCGGGCTGGCCCTCGAAGGGCGCCCACAGCAGCGCGGGGTCGTCGGGGACCATCGCGGCGAGCAGCGCGCGCCGGTCCGCCTCGGACAGCGCCTTGAGGGCGTCGCGGGCGGCGGCGGCCTCGGCCACCTTCAGGCCGAGCGTGGTGCGCAGCTCCTTGTCGAGGAAGTTGTGGGCCCAGTCGTGAAGCCCGGGCAGGCCCGCCCACAGCAGGCTGGCCTCGGCCACCGTCATCCCCGTCTCCGCGTGCACGTGGGCCACGAACCCGGGGTCGAACGGGGGCGGACCGCGCTCCTCGGCCGCCCGCAGGAACCGCTCGAGCGCCCCCTCGCGGGGGCCCGACGGATCGTGCACCGACCGGACCTCGCCCTCCGCCGGCGGGGGCCCGTCCTCGAACGACGCCCCCTCGGGGGCCAGCTCGAGCAGCATGACCTCGCCGGCCCCCCAGTAGGCGCCCGAGAGCTGCGCCACGTAGCGGTGCTCGCGGTAGGTCAGCGCCGCCGGGCCGTCCAGGTACGACCGGCCGGTGAACGGCCACGCCCCCTCCACCACGGGGCGCGTGAGCACCCGCAGGCGGCCGCGCCAGGCACAGAACGGCAGCCACGCCCAGAGCAGCTCACGCAGGGCCTCCCGATGCTCGGGCGGGGTCCCCGCCGCCACTGCCCGGTAGGCCACGGCCCGTTCCCGGCCGAGCAGGGCGGGCCATCCGATCGCCGACTCGGGGATCGCCTCGGGCTCCCCGCCCTCGAAGAAGCGGCGCGCGCGCCGCAGCGGCAGGCACGCGTCGTCGCCGTGGCCCCATCGGGTGGGGAGCAGCTCCCCTACCGCCGCCTGCATGACGTCGACCGGGATGTGCACCCGGGGGGCCGCCTCCGCCGCGGACGGGTGCCGGTCGGCGACCAGCCGCTGCAGGCGCGCGGCCAGCCCTCGGGCGTGCCCGACGATGCCGTGCAGGCCGCGCCGCAGCCGGGGCGCGGCCACCGGCAGGTCGATCTCGGCATCCGCCGCGAGCCAGCCCACGACGTCATCGGCCGTCCGCTGCCGCAGGGCCCTCGAGGCGGCCTCGTCGCGCGGCCGCAGGTAGTGCCAGAACCGCACCGGCAGCGGGAGCGAGGCCCCCGCGACGTAGCCCGCCGGCTCCGGGCCCAGGTGGGCGAGCTGCCACGGGCCCTCCGGATCCGCGAGCACGAGGGAGGGCGCCGGCGTGCGCCCCTGCAAGTGGTGGCAGAGCAGCAACCGCGGCACGTCGTGGCCGGGAAACGACACCAGCGCCTCCACCCCCGTGCCCGGCGGAAGCGGCCCCTCGTAGCGCCGCCCGTCGATGCCCTCCGCCTCGACGGGCGCGGGGCCCCGGCGGCGGAACCCCGCGAGGCCGCCCGCAGTCCCGAGGGGGGAGCCCTCGGCGACGGCTTCGGGCACGGGCATCAGCCGGCAGCCGTCCAGGTCCAGGGTGCGGTCGTCGGCCACGAAGTCCTCGAGGAACCGCGGCAGCGACCTGCGCCCGGTGGTCCAGGTGGTGGGCTCCACCTCGACCAGCGCCCGCTGGCCGTCGCGCCAGTCGAGCGTCCAGTACGTCTCCCCGTCGCAGAGCATGAACCCCGAGGGCACAGGCCCGTCGCCGCCCGGCCGGGTGGCCGGCGAGCCGAACGTGACGCTGCCGTCGGGCAGCCGGGCGACCCACCCGGAGTCCCCGAAGATCCCGTAGTAGGCGCCCTCGATGGGACGCGACGCGCCCGGAGACCCCGAGTAGTAGAACGAGGCCCCCTCGCGCGGGCCCGCGCGGTAGACCACCAGGAGCTCGTCGCCAACGTACTGCAGCAGGCGGAGCTCGCCGCCCTTCGGCAGCCGCAGCGTGTGGGTGAGCTCGCGCCCCGCGGGCCCCACGACCACCGCCTGCAGCCCGTCGGACACGATCGCGTAGGGGAACGTGCCGAACCAGGTCAGCTGGCCGCTCCCGTCGGGATCGAGCTCCTCCACCACCGCGTCGAGGGCGGGCCACCCGAGCTCGTCGGGGATGCCCCCGCGCAGGGTCCGCGCCAGGGGATCCGCGAGGTCGAGCTGGCGGAGGTGGGCGTACAGCTCGGGGTAGGGCAGGAACGTGGCGGGATCGGTCTGCTGCTCGAGCGTCTCGAGGGCCTGCTCCGCGTCGTAGAGGCCCCCGTGGAGCCTGCGCAGCACCCCCTCGAGCCAGCGCCCGCGGAGCTCCCGGAACCCCTCGAGATCGCGGGACGCTGCCTCGAACGGAGCGCTCCCCATGGCTTCGTCGAGCGCACGGGCCAGCACCCCCCCGAGCACGGGGTGAGCGGCGACCCGCACCGGATCCCGCAGGCGGTGACGCCCGGGCTCGGCCTGGGCCCACTGCACGAGATCGAGCCGGCCCTGCGCGGGCGCGACCTCGAGACCCAGCGCCAGTGCGTGCTCGCAGAGGTCGAGATCCAGCGAGCTCGACCAGAACCGCCCGGGCAGCGTGAGCGGAGCGCCCTCGGCCCGCAGCGCGGGCGCACACGCCTCGAGCAGGGTGAAGTACCGGTCGGGCACGGGCTCGGCGCCGCGCCAGCCACGCGACAGATCGCGGTAGGTCCGGTCGAACCAGGCGGCGAGCCCTGCCCGCGGCTGGACCTCCCCGGCGGCCAGGGCGTCGAGCACCCCACACGCGTCGAGGAACGCGAGCCACGCCTCCACCGGCAGCTCGGGGTGCAGGTCCAGGAGCACACCGCGGGTCGCCGGCGCCTCCGCGCACCGCGCCACGAACGCGGCCCGGTAGGCCTTCCAGAAGTCGGCCGCAGCGCGGGCGAGCGACGGGGCCTCCCCGATCGCGGCGAGGACCTCGCGATCGGCGTCGGATCGGGAGAGCCCGGCGGCCTTCGCGAGGCTGCGGAGCTCCCGCGCCATCCCCGCCCAGGGCGCGAGCCCGCCGAGGGTGCGCTGGATCACCAGGTCGCGGAAGTGGGCCCAGGCCTCGGCGGGCGCCCCGGCCCGGCCGAGCTCCCGCGCGTACTCGCTCATCGCCTTGGTGCTCACCGCACCGGCCAGCGCGAACTCGAGGAAGCTCTGCTTGCGCAGCTCCTCGTCGACGTCGAGGGCATGCACCCGCTCGGCCTCGCGGGCCCGGTTGAACGCCTGCGCGGCATAGGCCGCGTTGCCATGGGCCAGGAACGTGCGGCCGACCTCCTCGTGAAACGAGGGCAGGAAGTGGGGCACGGAGCGCGCCAGCTGCTCGGCGATCGCGTCGAAGCCATCCTTGGCGGCGCCGGGCTTGGTGCGCGCCATGCGGGCCTGCCGCTCGAACGACTTCACGACCTCGAGGGCGTAGCCCGCGCGAGCCGGGTCGTGGATCAGCGCCCACCCGGGGAACCCGAGGGCGCGGCGCCGCTGGACGCCGACGCCCTCGCGGATCTCGGGGGCGCCGAACCCGAGGAACTCCATCTCGAGGTCCTCGCCGGACGCCAGCGCGTCGGCGGACAGGCGGCGGACCACGCGGTCGCCGAGGGCCGGGTGGCGGTAGCCGCGCACGCTGACCCGGTCGACCGGTCGGTCCGGGTCGTCGGTGCCCGGCAGGTCGCCGGCGAGCAGGGCTCCCGCCTCGAGCAGGCGGCGCGTGAGGTCCGGATCACGCATCGACGACGCGCCCCCCGTAGATGGCCGCGGCCATCCTCACCCCCTCCGACCACGCGACCGGCCCGACCTCGCCGAGCGCTAGCGCGCGCTCCGTGCGGTCGACCCACAGCAGCTCCCCGGTGAGGGCCTCGACCTCGGGGGCATCCGCCCCGACCCAGTACCGGGCCTCGGTGAGCCGACCCTCCTCGACGACCGGGCAGCGGGCGAACCCGCCGCGCACCGCGTAGCCGAGCGTGCGACAGCGACCGAGCGCGTGGTTGAGCTGCTCGAACCGCCCCTCGGCGTAGTCGGTCAGCGAGGTCGCCGCGGCATCGACCGCCTCCGGCTTGTCGTAGGTGTCGCGGAACAGCTGCGAGATCCCCTGCTGCACGCCGAGCTCGGTCACGAGCTCGCGGAAGTCCTCGCGCTCGTCGAGCAGCATGGGGTGCGGGAGCGCGACGTGCTCGGGCTGCAGCCACCGGGTCTCCCCGTCGAGGGTGACCACGCCGAGCCCGCGCTCCGGCTCGGCGGCGCGGAGGAGGCCCGCGCCGTCCTGATCGCGGGCCCCGTCGGGGGTCAGCGGGGTGATCACGGCATTGGCGAGGGGGGCCTGCCACGCCGGATCGTCGAACACCCCGCCCACCGCGCCCGCGGGCACCGGCAGGGAGCGGAGCATCCACTGCTCCACGGTGCGCCGGCAGGCGCGCGCGTGCTCGTCGAGCCAGGCGAGCAGGCCCCGCAGCTCCTGCGCCTGC
This sequence comes from uncultured Enterobacteriaceae bacterium, assembly GCA_964393165.1. GTDB lineage: Bacteria > Myxococcota_A > UBA796 > UBA796 > DRPG01. Next base: position 9,026 of record CAYMSU010000101.1, on the reverse strand, counting down.
GGGGAGCTCGCCACCTTGCGGGGAATCGACTTGAGCTCCTTTCCCTTGGCGTTGCGGCAACGGAGCGTGCCGTCGACGATCGCCAGCGCGTACCCGTCGGGCCCGGCGAGCCAGACAGGTGCAGTGCCCTCGCTTGCCGCTTGGCTCGCCATGAGGTGCGTCCCCCGGGCCGGAGCATGGCCAGCATAGCACACGCGTCGACGGGCGAGCGGCCCTCGCTGCAGGCGTTACCAGTAGGGATGCGCTGACCAGAGGCGATGCCAGGATGCGGGTCCCTGCCGAACTAGAGCCGCTGCTCGACATGGGCGTGATCGACGACGTGTACCGCCCTCTCCAGGCCGGCAAGGAGGCCCAGGTCTTCCTCGTGGGCGTGCGTGGCGAGCAGCGGGTGGCGAAGGTCTACAAGGATGCGTCCACCCGGAGCTTCAAGCACCGTGCGGACTACACCGAGGGCCGGCGGGGCCGGAACTCCCGGCGCGAGCGGGCCAAGTCGCGGCGGTCGTCCTACGGCAAGGCCGAGATCGAGGCCGCGTGGCGCGCGGCGGAGGTCGATGCGATCCACCGCCTGCGTTCGGCGGGGGTGCGGGTGCCCGAGCCCTACGACTTCGTCGAGGGCGTGCTGGTGATGGAGCTCATCCAGGGAGCCGACGGGGAGCCCGCGCCGCGGCTGGTCGACGTCGACCTCGAGGAGGCCGAGGCCAAGCGGTTGTACTTCCAGCTGCTGCGGGAGGTCACCAAGATGTTGTGCGCGGGCCTCGTGCACGGCGACCTGTCCGACTTCAACGTGCTGCTGGCGCCCGACGGTCCCGTGATCATCGACTTCCCCCAGGCGATCGACGCGGCCGCGAACCGCAACGCGCGCCGGATCCTGATCCGCGACGTCGACAACCTGACCTCGTTCTTCGCCCGGTGGGTGCCGAACCTGCGGCGCAAGCCCTACGGCGTGGAGCTGTGGGAGCTGTACGAGCGCGCGGAGCTCACCCCGGACACCCGGCTCACCGGGCGGGTGCAGCGCCCGAAGGGCGAGGCGAACGTGAGCTCGATCGTCGACGAGATCGCAGCCGCGGCGCGGGAGGAGACCAAGCGGCGGGCCGCGCTGGGGCTCCCTCCCGTGCGGGCGCGCGCGCCCAAGCCGTCTCGCCCGGCGCCGCCGCCGAAGCCGATCGCGCCGCCCCCGGGGGCGTCGGCGCCGGGTCGCGCCGAGGACTCCCCCGCGCCCAAGAAGCGCCGCCGGCGTCGGTCGAAGCGCCGGCCCGAGGAGGGCGCCGAGCGGGAGCCGAGCGCGCCGAAGGGGCGGTCGGGCCGCGACGGCCAGGGCCCCGACGATCCGTTCGGAGATCTGGACGCGCTGCTGATCGCCGACGACTGAGGACGTGCTACGGTTCGTGGCACCGTGGAGCGGCCATGAACTACTACCTGAAAGCCCTTCGGAACTACGCGGTCTTCACGGGCCGCGCGCGGCGTAACGAGTACTGGTACTTCGTCCTCTTCAACATCCTGATCTCGTTTGCGCTGACGGCGATCGACTACATGGTCGGCACGTTCAACGCGGAGACGGGCTCGGGGCTGCTCTCGTCGCTCTACGGCCTCGCGGTGCTGCTGCCCGGCATCGCGGTGAGCGTGCGGCGGCTCCACGACACCGAGCGCAGCGGGTGGTGGTTCCTGCTGGTGTTCTTGCCGTGCATCGGGCCGTTCATCCTGCTGTACTTCTTCCTGCAGGACGGCACGGCGGGCCCGAACGAGTTCGGCTCCGACCCGAAGGCGTCGGGCGACTGAGGCCTCGGGAGGGTCACGGTGCGCCGTCCGCTGAAGATCGTCGTGGTCGAAGACAACCGCGACGTGGCCGAGATGCTGAAGCTCACGCTCGAGGTGGCGGGCCACGACGTCGCGGTGGCCCACGCGGGCCCGGACGCGCTGGCGGCGGTGCGGGCGCACGCGCCCCACGTGGTGCTGTGCGACCTTGGCCTCCCGGGGATGTCGGGGTTCGACGTGGCCCGCACGCTGAAGGCGGATCCGGCGGCACGGGAGGTCCGGGTGGTGGCCCTGACGGGCTCCGGCCGCCCGGAGGATCGCGAGGCCAGTGAGCTGGCGGGGTTCGACGCGTTCCTCATGAAGCCGGTGGATCCCCAGGTGCTCGAGCAGACGCTGGCCACGCTGCTCGACGCACGCGATCAGCCCGACCAGCGCGACGGCGCGTAGTCTGGCCTATAGGCTGCTGACGTGGTCGTGGTCGTGATCTACGCGGCCACTCCTAGCGACCCTCGTCGCAGCCCACCGTGCGGTAGCGCTCGAACAGCGCCCGCTCCCGGCCCTGGCCGTTGTCCAGCAGGACCGCCCGGCACAGCGAGCTCGCGTAGTCCACCAGCTCCTGGCCGAACATCAGCGTGTCCATCAGATCCGTCTGGCCCTTCAGCCCCGCCAGCTCCACCATCTGCGACCGCTTGCGGGCCTCCAGGGCCGCAAGCCCCCGCTCGAACGCGCCCCCCGCCCGGGCGAGCAGCGCCCGGTAGCGCTCTTCTGTGGCCCCCGGCGGGTTCCGCAGCCGGAACCGCGGCACGTACTGCGCCTGCCGCAGGTAGAACATCCCCCGCAGCAGCTGGCCCTCCGGCGTGATCAGGCTCTCGCACCACGCCGCGCCTCCCCCGTCGCGCACGCTCGGCCCCCCGCGAGCGATGTGCGACAGGCACACCAGCCGCCGGTGCTCGTACTCCGCCGCGCCCGCCTGCACCGCGTGCTCGGCGTTGGTCACCACCGCCTGCCACTCCTTCGTGGTCTCCGCCGTGCGCGCGTCGAGCAGCGCCAGGTGGTAGTAGGCCTCGGCCCGGTAGTTGTGCGGGGACTGCCCCTCGTCGTCGATCATGTCGTCCGAGATCACCGCCTCGAAGGCCTCGCGCGCCTTGTCGTACTTGCCCAGATCGTAGAGCACGACGCCGATCGCACCGTTCGTGGCCACCGACGTGGGCGCGGCCTTGCGGGCACGCTCCAGATCCTTCAGCACGTCGTCGAGCGGCCGCTGGTTGGCCCGCTTCAGGTCCGCCAGATCGATGAGCGCCAGCGCCGTCTGCAGGCCCTTCGGCTGCAGCTTCGCGCCCGCCGTGATCCGCTTGTCGGCCTTGTCGACCTCGGCCCGATCCAGGTACACCCGGCCCAAGGTGAACTGCCGCGCCGCGGTCGGCAGGATCTGGATGGCCATCTCGTAGGCCTCGATCCCGTCTTCCGTGAGCCGCTGGCGCTTCCGCGCATCGAGCCCCGCCAGCACGAGCAGCGCCACCGCCCGGCCCTCCTCGATCGACGCCCGCATCCCGTCGTCCTCGATCGACGCCCGCTGGGCCAGGGCCGCCGCCAGGTCGTAGCCGCAGTAGGCCTGGGCGTGGTTGTCGCGGGGGTTCACGCCGAGCTCGGCCAGCCGCGCGCTCGCCTCCGCGATGCACGCCACTGCCGGCAGGCGCCAGGTTCGCCGATCCGCCTCGACGACCTCGCGGCAGGCGTTGCGCGCGTCCTGCAGCAGATCCCGCTGCCCCGCCGAGGGGACCACCGCCCGAGCCAGCCGCACGGTCGCGGTGCCGTCCTGGACGACGTCGGACCGGTGCAGCACGTCGCGGATCTCCTCGACGAGCTCGGGGCACGCCACCGGCGGCCCCTCGGCCTCGTCGCTCGCCGCCGCGGCCGAGGAGGTGACGAGCAGCGCGATCGCAGCGATGGGTCCCATGATCTCCCCCGGGGGTGGGTGGGGCCGCACTATACGTCCAACCCTCGGACGCGAGCGATCCGGGGCCCGCTGGGCGCGAGGCCCACCGCCCGATTACGCGGGGCCTCCATGCAATGCCGCCACCACCCCACCTGCCCGGGCTGCCCGCTCCTCGACCACCCGTACCCGGAGCAGCTCGCGCACAAGCGCGCGCGGCTACAGGCGGCCCTCGACCGCTACCCCCACCTCGCCCTCGGCGAGGTGCCGCCGGTCGCGCCCAGTCCCTACGAGGAAGCCTACCGCCACCGGCTCAAGCTCCCCCTGCACGTCGGGCGCCAGCACGTGGCGGTCGGGCTGTACGACCGCGCCTCCGGGCGGGTGCTCGACACCCCCGACTGCCCCGTGCTCGAGCCGGGCCTGCGCGAGGCGCTCGCCGCGATCACGTCCTGGCTCAGGGGCCGCCGCGGCGTGCACTCCATCGATCTGCGCCGCTCGGCCGCCACCGGGGAGCTCCAGCTCGTGCTCGCCTGCGAGGGCGGAGATCTGCACGGCGGCCGGCGCGGCGCCCGCCAGCTCCTCCAGCAGGTCGACGGCCTCGTCTCGGTCGCGGTCAGCCGCGCGGATCCGCAGCGCAAGCGGGTGCTCGGCACCCGGCCGAAGGTCCTCGTGGGCACCGACGCCCTCGAGGAAGCCGTCGGCGACACCCGCTACCAGATCCTGCCCGGCGCCTTCTTCCAGGTCGATCCCCGCCGGGCGGCGTGGCTGCACGACCAGGTGCGCGCCATGGTCGGCGACGCCCGGCGGGTCCTCGACCTCTACGCGGGGGTGGGCGCCTACGCGCTCATGCTCGCCGAGGGCCGCGACCGAGTGGTCGCGGTCGAGGAGGTGCCCCAGGCGGCGGCGGCCGCCCGGGCGATGGCCCCGCCGAACGTCGAGGTGGTGACCGCCAAGGTCGAGTCTCTGCCGCTGTCCGATCCGTTCGACGCGGCCGTGATCAACCCCGCCCGCCGGGGCAGCGATCCGGCCACCCTGGCTGCCCTGGCCAAGGCCACCTCGCGGCTGGTCTACGTGTCCTGCGGCCCCGAGACGCTCGCCCGGGATCTCGACGTGCTCGCGGCCCACGGCCTGCGGGTGGCGGAGATCGTGCCCGCCGACCTGTTCCCCCAGACGGCGGAGGTCGAGACCGTGGTGCGGCTCGAGCGTGGGCCCGCGCTGCGCGCCTGGCCGGTGCCGGGAGGAGAGGCGGGCGGCCCGTGGACGCACCCGACCTCGGGCGCCCGCGGCCGCCCCCAGCGCGCGCTGGTGCTCGTGATCGGCAAGACGCCGGCGTCGGGGCCGCTCCCCCGGGGCCGCTTCAAGCTGATCGGCACGGTGGCGTCGCACAGCCTGATCCGGGTGGAGGTCCAGGGCCCCCTGGTGCCTGCCCTGGCGGCGCTGGCGCGGAGCGGCCACCCGGTGGCGGGGCGCGATCCGCGCACCCGGGCGTTCTTCGCCGACAAGGCAGGCCTGGTCCGCCCGTTCGTCCACGTCGAGGTCGCGGGCCAGGCGCGGGCCCCGCTCCACGGCGATCTGGTGCAGGCGTTGATCCAGCTCGGGGCGTCGGAGCGCCTGGTGGCCCGCGCCGGAGCGTGAGCGGAGCCTTCGGCCGGCCCCCCCTAGGCCTAGGTCGCGACAGTGATCTCGTCGCCCGAGACGTCGACCGTGAGCGTGGCGTGGGCCACGTCCGGGTGCCGCAGGAGGTAGCGGCCGATCGCGGCCACCACCGTCTGCTCGACCACGCGCTGCAGCGCCCGCGCCCCGTAGTCGGGATCGAAGCCCCGCTCCACGAGCCAGGCCACCAGCCCGTCGGTGAACGACAGCGCCAGATGTCGCGCCTGCAGCCCCTCCCGCGCCTGCACCGCGCGCAGCTCGATCCGCGTGATCGCGTCGATCGTGGGCCCGTCCAGCGGCTGGAAGTGGACCACGCGATCCAGGCGGTTGAAGAACTCGGGGCGAAAGAACCGCCGCACCGCGCTCGTGTCGTGCGCCCGGCCCCGGCGGGACCCCGCCTCCGCGGCCGAGAACCCCAGCGAGCCCCCGCCGCCCGTCCCGAGGTTCGTCGTCAGGATCACGACCGTGCCCCGGAAGCTCGTCTCGCGCCCGAGCGCGTCCACCAGGATCCCCTCGTCGAGCACCGTCAGCAGGATGTCGAAGAACGCGGGGTGCGCCTTCTCGATCTCGTCGAGCAGCACCACCCCGAACGGCCGCTCCCGAAGCTTCTGCACGAGCTGGCCCGGCTCCGCCCCGCCGTCCCCGATCAGCCGGCGGATCTGCCCCTCCACCTGCAGCTCGCTCATGTCCACCCGCACGAGCGGCGCGTCCTCCGGGCCGGCCCCGAAGAAGTAGCCGGCCAGCGCCTTGGCGAGCGCGGTCTTGCCCACGCCGGTGGGCCCCGCGAATAGCAGCGTGGCCAGCGGCCGGTCGGGATCCGACAGCCCCGCCTTGAAGGTCTGGACCACCCTGCTGACCTCCTCGACCGCCTCGGGCTGGCCCACGACCTGCTGGCCGAGCGCCGCGCGGAGGTCCTCGGGCACCAACGGCACCCGATCGTCGAGCAGGTCCCGAGGCATCCCCGTGCGCCGGATGAAGCGCTCGAGCACGTCGTCGGGCCCTACCGCCCCCCGCCCGGCCTGCTGGGCGTCGTGCACGCAGTCCGCGACGAGCGCGACCGCCTTGCCGGGGAACCGCTCGTAGCGCACGTGCCGGTCGAGCAGCCGGTACGCCATCTCCTGCGCCCGGGGCTCGAGGCGGACCGACAGCTCGCGCTCGGCCTGCGACGACAGCCGGGTGATCACCGCCCGCACCTGGCTCGCGGACAGCGGCGCGAGCTCGACCTGCTGGAAGCGCTCGACGAAGCCCGGCAGCAGGGCGTAGGCCACATCGCGGCCCCGCGGGGTGGCCTCGCTCACGAGCCGGAGCTCCCCGCGCTCGAGCAGAGGCGCGAGGAAGGCCGCGACCGAGTTCTCGGGCCCGCTCCCGCCGAGGCGGAGCAGCGTGGTGAAGTCCTCGACCCACAAGATCCCGCTGGTCATCTCCAGCTCCTGCGCGAGCTGATCGACCAGCTGCTGCCAGTCGCCGAGGTAGCGGGCTCCCGCGACCAGGCGCGCCGCCTGGGTGCGCCACAGCGGCGGCGCGTCCTGGCGACGGGTCGCCTTGCGCACCGCGTCCGTCAGGATCTGGCTCTTGCCGATGCCCGGCGGGCCCACGACGAGCACGCTCCCGCGGGGCGCGAGGAGCCGCGCACACACCGCGTCGACCTCCGCCGCCCGCTCCCACGCGGTCGCCGCGAGGCCTCCGCCCGCCCGCCCGCGCGCAGGCAGGCGCTCGGCGATCTGATCGAGCCGGGGGGTCGGCGGCGGCGGCGGGGTGCGGACCCGGCGGGGCTTCGGCGCCCGCGCGTCGATCGTCTGCAGCTGCGCAGGCCCCGCGAGCAGCAGCGGCACCAGCGCCTCGGGGGCGCGACCCCGGAGCTCCTCCATCGCGAAGTGTCGCGCCAGGGTCTCGAGCTGGCGACCGTCGTCGTAGAAGAACTGCCGCTCGAGCCGCGGCAGGAAGCCCACCCGCCCCCCGGACTCGAGCTCCGCGTCGACGAGCTCGAGGGGCACCACCAGCGGGTCGGGCAGCGGGAAGTCCCCCTTCGGCGTGCGGTAGGCCGGCCGCACCTCCACGGGGAGCTCCCGCAGCACCGGCCGCCGCAGCGCGAGCGGCACGATCGCGTCTTCGCGACGGAGCTCGGACGCGAACGTGGCGGTCACCTTGCGCACGTCGGCGCGGACGACCTGCAGCGGCGACCCGAGGAGGATCCCGAGCGTCCGGTCGGCCCCGAGCGGCCAGCAGACCACGGCGTAGCGAAGATCGTGCGCCATCAGAGCCCCCGGACCATCCAGTCTTGCAGCCACGCGTCGAGCTGGCCCCAGGGCACCACGCTGCCCGAGACGAGGTCGGTGATCGAGCCGGGCGGCCCCACCCCCGCACCCGCCCCCACCGGATCGGGGGGACAGTACAGGCGCACGGCCTGCGGCGGCGCGCCCTCGCCGAACGCGAGGCGTGCCCCGAGACCCTCGAGCGTGGGCGGCACGGGGCCCTCCCGCGGCTCCACCCGCACCAGGAGGGCCCGCGGCGGCTCGCCCTGCGGGTAGAACAGGTGGACTCCGGCCTCCTGGGCCCACAGCGCGGCCATCCCCACCCCGTGCACCACGAGGTGACGGTCGAGCGCGTCGTCGTCGGCGGGGCCCCGCCGCTCGACCGAGCCCCCGAGGCGATCGGTGACCGCCTGCCAGCCGGCCAGCAGCGGCGCGTAGAGCGACCACGCGTCCGGTACCCCCGAGCTCAGGTTGCGCACGAGCACATCGGCGTAGGGAGGCCCGCCCACGAGCGCGGCCGCGCGCAGCTGGAACCAGGCCTCCGACAGGGTCAGCTCCCCGAGCGACAGCACATCGGAGGCCACCGCCGGCGTCGTCATCAGCTCCTGCACGACCTCGCGGACGTGCTCGTGGAGGAGCTTCTCCTGCTGGGTGGGCGGGCACGGCCAGCGCGAGCGGCGCCCCTGGCGCCGCATGCGGGGGTTGAACGGCCGCAGGGACCGGGCCGCCCCCGTGCCCCCCACGTCGTAGTCGAGCTCGTCGTCCTCGTCGGCGGCGTCCAGCAGCCGCGCGCGGAGGGCGCGCAGCCGGCTGCGCAGGACCATCGCGGCCGGCGCCTCGGCGACGCCCTCGGGAGACGCCACCGCCACGCCCCCGCCCGTGCGCTCGAGGGTGTCCAGCGCGTCGTCGACCCTCGGCAGCAGCCACGCCGCGGCCGCCCGCGGGTCCCCGGCCTCGGTCAGGGGCGCCAGCGGGGACGCGGCCTCGGCCGCCCGCGGCGCGAGCGGCGTGGTCTGGATCGCGAGCGACCCCTCCCGCACGGACACCGCCACCACCGTGGGCTGGTCCACCGCCAGGGGAACCACCGCCTCGGCCAGCGGGCCGAGCAGGTGCCGCTCGAGCGCCCGCTTCAGCGCCCGGGCCCCCAGCTCGGGGTCGAACCCGAGCGTGCTCACCCAGGGCAGCACGCTCGGATCCAGCTGCACGATCAGCGTGCGACGGAGCAGCCCCTCCCGGCGGAGCAGCCGCGCGATCTGCAGCCGCGCGATCCGCTCGATGTCGGGGGCCGAGAGCCGGCCGAACACGACCACCTGGTCGATCCGGTTGAGGAACTCGGGCCGGAACGCGCGCCGCAGCGCCGCGCGGTAGGTCGCCGCGAGGTGCTCGGCCCCGTCGCCGGCCTCGAAGCCCAGGCGCACCGACGCCTCGCGCGCGCC
>CAYMSU010000100.1:0-15299 GCA_964393165.1 uncultured Enterobacteriaceae bacterium | reverse complement strand
CGCTCACCGTCAAAGTGCAGCAGCGCGTCGCCTACGCCTCGCGTGTCACGACGACGTGGTGGCGGGGCCGCACCACCCGGTCGCCGCGCGCGAGGGGGCCGCCGAGCCCGCCTGCGTGACCTGCCACTCGCTGGTCGACGGCGTGCCGCCGGCACTGCTGCGGCACCCGCCGGGGGCCGCGCTGTGCGTGGACTGCCACGCGCCGCAGGAGGTGGGCCCGTCCCGCGAGAGCGCGCATCACGGGGTGCGCAAGGCGTGTGTGGCCTGTCACCCGCCGCACGAGGCGGCGGCGACCTGCGAGACCTGCCACGCGGGGGTCGGGGAGCAGGGGCACCCCGTCGGCGGCAGCGGCGGTGGTCGGGGCGCTGGTGGTCGGGCTCGTCGCCGCGACTGCCACCGGGTGCCGATCCGCCACTACCCGCGGAACCTCGTGCTCACGCCGCTGTCGACGGGCGAGGAGCTCGAGCACGTGCCGCACGTGGAGTCCGTGATCTGCAGCGCGTGCCACCTCGAGGGACACGAGGGCGAGCTCACCGGGCCGATGACGCCGGCGCTGCTCGACAGTGTGGTGAAGGTGAACGGCAGCCCGCTGCACGATCTGCACCGCCAGGCGGAGCAGCGCACGCCAGGGCCCGGGCGGGGGGAGCCGGCACACGGCGACACCCCGGCGCATGACGGCGACCCCGCTCACGACGGCGGCCACGCCCCCGTCGGGGGGGGGCCACGGTCACGCCGCCGAGGAGGGGCCAATCACCTGCATGGACTGTCACGGATCGGAGAGCAACCGTGCCCATCGCTTCGAGGCGACGCGGGAGAACTGCCTCGCGTGTCACGAGGGGATCAGCGAGAGCACGGGCCGGCTGAAGGATCTCGCCTGCCAGGAGTGCCACTTCGAGGGATTCGTGGGCCGCTGAGCGGCCGAAGAACGCGGATTCTGCGTGCTGTGACGTGCCGGTGTGCGAGCCGATGCGCGATTGAAGCAGATCCCTCGCGCGAGAAAACTTAAGCCGGCGGGGACCTCACACCACTCGTCCAGGAGGACCTCATGCAGCGGTTCGTGATCCCCGCGCTCGCTCTGTGCGCCGCTTCGCCGGCATTCGCCGGCAACATCGTCGAGACCGCGTCCGGCGCGGAGAACCTGTCCACCCTCGTGAAGGCGGTGCAGGCTGCCGAGCTCGTCGACACGCTGAGCGGCGAGGGCCCGTTCACCGTGTTCGCGCCGGTCAACGAGGCCTTCGACGCGCTCGAGGACGGCAAGCTCGAGGAGCTTCTGAAGCCCGAGATGAAGGACACGCTGACCTCCGTGCTGACCTACCACGTGGTCGCCGGCAAGGTCATGGCCGCCGACGTGAAGCCCGGCGAGGTCGAGACCGTGCAGGGCGACACCCTCGAGATCACGGTCGAGGGCGACGCCGTGATGGTCGACGGCGCCAAGGTCGTCAAGACCGACATCAAGGCCGACAACGGCGTGGTCCACCTCATCGACGCGGTGATCATGCCCGCGCCGAAGAAGGAGGCGGCCCCGCCGCCCCCGCCCAACCACATCGTGACCGTCGCCTCGGGCGACGAGCGCTTCAGCACGCTCGTGGAGCTCGTGAAGGCGGCGGGCCTCGTCGACGCGCTCTCCGCCGACGGAGCGCTGACCGTGTTCGCCCCCACCAACGAGGCGTTCGCGGCGCTCGGCGAGGACACGCTGGCGGAGCTCCAGAAGCCCGAGAGCAAGGACAAGCTCGCGAACATCCTGAAGTACCACGTGCTGCCCGCCAAGGTGATGGCGGCGGACGTGGAGAAGGGCAAGGTCGACACGCTGGCCGGCGAGCAGCTCAAGGTCAAGGTCAAGAAGGGCGAGGTCACCCTCGACAAGACCGCGACGGTCATCGCGACCGACATCGAGGCGATCAACGGCGTGGTCCACGTGATCGACGCCGTGCTCATGCCCTGAAGCCCGTCAGGCCCCCGCGAGCGCGGGGGCCTGCGGTACCGTCCGGATCTCGCGCCGGGGGGCCCGCTGCCGCTCGAGCGGGGCCCGCCCGAGCGGGTACTCGGCGGGCCCCGCGGGCTCGGCCCACAGGTAGGTCGTGCCCTCGTGGGAGAATCCTCGGTCGCCGGGCTTCGCCAGGCCGCTCGCGCCAATCCCGACCAGCGCGTGGCCCGGCACGTACACCACGGTCAGCGGCACGTCGGGTAGCCGGGCGCGCACGAGCGCGAGGAACAGCACGGCCTTGCCGTCGCAGTCCGCGCGATCGGCGCGCAGCAGCTCGCCGGGCGAGACCTCCGCGGTGCGCGCGTAGGGGATCCGCTGGACGAAGCGCAGCGCCTCCTGGACGAACGCGCGGCGACTCCCCGTCGCGCGCCACAGCTCCTCGGCGAGCGGCGACACCTCGGGCGCGGACGCCGCGGCCAGCAGGGCGTGGTCGAAGCGCACCGAGCCGTCCGGCTGGCGCACCAGGTGGCGGGCCCGAAGCCACTGCTCGGCGGCTTGCTCGCTGCGGCGCTCGGCCTCCGCGAGGACCGGCCGGACGCGCCAGGTCGGGCCCCGCGCCGCGATCTGCACTTGGCTGCCCTTCGTGACGACGCGAACCTCGACCTCCTCGAGCCCCGCCGCCCAGCGGCGCACCTGCTGCGCGGTGAACTCGCGCAGCGCGATCTCGGCTTGCGGCCCTGGCTGCTCTGGCTGGACGGCCAGGGCGAGCGACAAGCTCATCACCCCGAACCAACCCATGTTCCTTCCTCCGTCCGAACCTCCATGGTACGCGAGAGGTGGCCGGCGGAGCAAGTGAATCGGCCTTAATCGCTACATCTGTCCCACGCGGGCCGTCAGCTCCTCCTCCGTGAGCGACTCGAGCGTCTTGCTGACCAGCCACTCGTGGCCGAACGGATCGCGCACGCGACCGTCCCGCATGCGAGCCCCGCGAGGGCCCGGAACTCGTGGTTGAGGTGGGCCTGGTCGTAGTACCCGCTGCGCAGGGCGAGCCCGGCGAGGTCGCCGGCGCCGAGCGTGCGGAGGCCCTGCAGAGCGCGCTGGAAGCGGCGAACGCGCGCGTAGGCCTTGGGCGCGAGCCCCACCTCGGCGCGGAACGTGGCGGAGAACCTACGCTGGGAGGCCCCCAGGGCATCTGCCACGTCGCGCACCCGCGCGCCGGCGGCGAGCTGGGCGCAGGCTCGCTCGAGGGGGGCGCGCCGCGAGCGCCGGCGGACGAGGCCGAGCAGGCCGCGCTCGAGTGCGGCGAGCACGCCCGCGGGCGTGGGAGCGGCCCGGATCGCCGCGATCCAGGCGGCGGCGCCTTCGCCGAGGACGTCGCCGAGATCCGCGTAGGTGCCGGCCAGCGCGCTCACCGGCACCGGATCGACGAGCGCGGCGAGGCCCCCGGGATGGAAGAGGACGCCGGCGACCGCCTGCTGGTCGCGGCCGCGCACCCCCACCGGGGCGACGAAGGGGCCGCCCACCGCCCCTTCGGCGGTCGGGTGGGGACGCCCGGCGGCGTCGGTCCACTCCATGGCGCCGCGCGTGAGCTGCACGAGCAGCTGCGGCTGCCCCGAGGGCAGCACCCACTCGAGGGGCGGCGGGGACTCCCGCCGGACGTGCCACAGGAGGGCCACCACCCCATCGAGCGGGGGGCGAGGGGGGCGCGAGCACATCATCTACCGGATGAGCCCCAGCGACCGCATCTTGTCGAGGCTCGCGCCCACGATCTCGCGGTCGTAGCGCGCCTCGTCGGCCGCGGCGCGCCGCCGGGCCTCGAGCCACGCCGCCCGCTCCCTCACGAGGTCGTCGATCTCCGTCTGGATTGCCTCGCGCTGCGCCATCCGCCGCGCGACGTCGGCCCGGCGCTGGGCCGGCGGCAGCGCGGCCAGCGGCTCGGGCAGCGCGTCGGATGCCACCCCGTCGAGCGCCACCCGGCCTGCCTCCAGGTCGTCGAGGAAGTCCCCCCGAGCCTCGCGGGCCGCGGTGACCACCCGCTTGTCGCCCTTGGACAGCGCCGAGAGCCGAGCGGCCGCGCTCGACGCCTCCCCCGCGCCGAGGGCCTCGAGCTCGCCGAGCTTGCCCCGCAGCTCCGCCCGGTCTGCGTCGGAGCCCCACGGCAGGCCGGTGCGCGCGAGCTCGCGCTGGAGCTCCGCCAGCCGGTCGTCGACCGGGGAGACCAGCCGCTCGACCGCGCCGTCCTGCGCGACCGCCCGGTACACCCCGCCGCCCGCGCTCGCGATCGCCTCGAACTGCGGCTGGGTGCCCGCCAGGCCGCCGCACTGGATCGCGTGCACGTAGATGTCGCGCTGACGGGCGCGCGCCACGACCTCCGCGCGGCCCGGCTCGTCGGCGTAGCCCTGGTCGGGCGCGTCTCCGACCACGAAGATCGAGCGGAACACTCGGTCGCCGGGCGTCCACGGCTGGCCTGCCACCGCCTCGGAGAGCCCCCTCAGCACCGACTCCGGCGTGTCGCCGCCGCCGTGGGCCTGCAGCCCGCGGAGCACCCCGTAGACCTGGTCGAGATCCGCGGTCAGGGGCGTGCTGCGGGTGACGTACTCGTCGCCGCGGTCGCGGTAGGCCACGATGCCCACCCGCACCTCGGGCCGCGGGGTCTGGCTCGCGAAGTCGTCGACCACGGACCAGATCGTGTCCTTCGCGCCCTCGAGCAAGCCCCCCATGGACCCCGTGGTGTCGAGGACGAAGACGAGCTCGGCGACCGCGCGATCCTCGGCGGCCGGCGAGACCCCCGGCACGACGCGGGGGGCGGCCGGTGCGGGGGGCGGCGAGGGCCGGAGGGTCGGGGCCACCGCGGCGGCACCGATCACGAGGACGGCGAGGCCGGCGGTCAGGAGGTAGCGCTTCAAGGGATCTCCGGGGCCGATGGGCGCGCGCCGAACGGTCCCCCGAGTGTAGCGCTTACAGCGGGGACTCGGGAATGACGAGCCGGTCGCCGGGCTCGAGCACGAGGTCCGCGTCCTTGCCCTTGAGGATCCGGCGCAGGTTCACGGGCACCCGGTCGGTGCCGCGCAGCACGTAGGCGCCGGCCAGCCGCGCGACCCCGGTGCTGCCGCCGGCCTTGATGAACGCCTCGCTGACCGTCAGGCCCTGGGCGAACACGACCTCGCCGGGGTCCTCGACCTCCCCGGTCACGTACACGATCCGCCCCTCGGCGACCGTGATCACGTCGCCAGAGGCCAGCGCGTAGTCGCCGATCTGGTCCTCGAGCTGGTCGAGCCCGACCGAGGCCGCCTGCTCGCCTCGCCGCGTCACGACGATCCGCCCCGCGCTGCGGTCGGCCTTCACGCCGCCGGCCCGCGTGATCACCGTACGCAGGGTGGTGTGCCCGTCGAGGTAGTACACGCCGGGCTTGCCGACGGCTCCGAGCACCTCGATGGGCTGGGACCGGTACTCCGTGACCCGCACGGTCACCTGGGGCTCGACGTAGCACCCGGGCTTCAGGGCGTCGGAGGTCTCGACCTCGGCCTCGTGGGTGCTCATGCCGGCCACGCTCACCATGCCCGCGCACGGCAGGCTGATCTGCCCGCCCGCGGTCACCACGAAGGCGCCGCGACCGAGCGCCTCGCCGTGCACGATGACCTCGACCACGTCGCCGGGGCCGAGGCGGTACTCGCTGGGGGCCGCCAGCGCGGTGCTTGCCAACAGGGTTGCGATCAACAAGGGGTCTCCTCTCTTGCGGGCTGCCCGCTCACGCGTGCCGCAGGGGCACGACCTTCCGTGGGGCCACGACGGGCTCCGGGTGCGAAGGTGGTGCGGCCTGGGGCGCGAGGTCGGGCGTGACGTACTGGTAGCGGGGCACCACGCGCTGCAGGTTCTCGCGGAGGGTCTCCGCTTCTGCGTGGTGGGCGAGCGCGAGCAGCCGCTCGATCGACGCGCGCATCGCGCCGAACGTCCGTGGCCGGCTCTTGCCGATGTAGATCTTCGGGTGCTGGGTCTTGCGGGCGTTCTCGTCGTCGATCGAGAGCTCCTCGAACAGCTTCTCGCCCGGCCGCAGCCCGGTGTAGACGACCTCGATGTCCTTTCCGGGCTGCAGGCCGGACAGCCGGATCAGATCCTCGGCGAGCTGGGTGATCCGCACCGGCTCGCCCATGTCGAGCACGTAGATCTCGCCGCTCGCGCCCATCGCGCCGGCCTGCAGCACGAGCTGCGAGGCCTCGGGGATGGTCATGAAGTAGCGCTGCATGTCGGGGTGGGTGACCGTCACCGGCCCGCCGCGCTCGATCTGCTTCTGGAACAGCGGGATCACCGACCCGTTGGACCCGAGGACGTTGCCGAACCGCACGGTGACGAACGTGGTGCGGCTGCGCTCGGCCTGGCTCTGGACGTACAGCTCGGCGATCCGCTTGGTGCAGCCCATCACCGAGGTGGGGTTCACCGCCTTGTCCGTCGAGATCATCACGAACCGGTCCACCTCGTGGTCGTGGGCCGCGTCGGACAGCGCCAGGGTGCCGCCGACGTTGTTCTTGATCGCCTCGCCGGGGTTCCACTCCATCATCGGCACGTGCTTGTGCGCGGCGGCGTGGAGCACCACCGAGGGGCGGGTCTCTCCGAACACGAGGTCGAGCCGCGTGCGGTCGGTCACGTTGCAGATCCGGGGCAGCAGCTCGACCTTCGGGAAGGTCTTCTCGAGCTCCTGGTGCACGTGGTAGAGCGCGTTCTCGGCCTGCTCGAGGAGGATCAGGCGCCGCGGGCGGAAGCGCGCGACCTGTCGGCAGAGCTCGCTGCCGATGGACCCGCCCGCCCCGGTCACCAGCACGACCTCCCCCCGGACCATGTCCGAGATGCGGTCGGTGTCGAGCTCGACCGGATCGCGGCCGAGGAGATCCTCGATCGCGACCTGCCGGATCTGCGACACGCTGACCCGGCCGTCCATCAGCTGGCCCATGCTGGGCACGGTGCGCACGGTCACGCCGTCGACCTGGACGAGGTCGAGGATCCGGCGCATCTGCTTGCCGGTGGCCGACGGGGCCGCGATGACCACCTCGGAGGCGTTGAGCTGACGCAGCCACCGGGGGGCGTCGTCGGTCGAGCCCAGCACCGGCACGCCGTGGATCGACATGCCGTGCTTGCGCGTGTCGTCGTCGAGGATGCCGACTGGCTCGACGGCCGGCATGCTCCGCGCGATCTGTCGGAGCAGGGACTCGCCCGTGTCGCCGGCGCCCACCAGCACCAGCCGGCGCCGCTTGTCGGCCTCGATGTGCCGCGCGGTCTGGGCGAGCGTGCGCACCACGAAGCGGAGCCCCGCGGCCATGGCCAGCGACAGCAGCGGCTCCACGACGAGGACCGACCGCGGGAAGTGGGTGCCCGAGAAGAGGACGAGGGCGCCGTAGAGCACGGTCGACGTGGCGGTCGCGAGGATCAGGTTCTCGAGGTCGCGCTGGCCGACGTACTTCCAGATCCCCTGGAACAGCCCGAGTCGCCCGTAGGTGAGCGTGCGGAGCGCGAGCAGGGGCAGCAGCCAGAGGGCGTAGACGGGCTGAAGCCAGTATGACGGTATGGCGAAGTCGAACCGCAGCAGGAACGCGCCGACGTAGGCCACCGTCCAGAACGCCAGGTGAGCGAGAAGCACCACCGGGCGGCGGTATCGGACGAGCAGGGAGGAGACCGTGGGCATCCAGCAGCCTTGGCAAACGGGGTCGTCGCCGTCCCCCATCGGTCGCCCCCTCCTGCTCCTGAAGCCCACTGGCGTCGGCGGCGTGGCCACGACCGTGGACCGCCTCGGCGAAGCCCTCGCCCGGCTCCTCCCCACGCGAACGGCCACCGTGGGTCGTGTTCCAGGAGAGCAAGTCGGCCTGCGGGCCGCGGTCCGGGGGCTCGCGGGGATGCTCCGGTGGGCCGGGGACACCCCCGTCGTGCACGTCCACACCTCCCTGCGGCGCCGCGCGATGGTGCGCGATGCGGCGCTCGCGGCGGCCGCGCGCGCCATGGGCTGTCCGGTCGTGCTGCAGGTCCACGGCTGGGATCGCACCCTCGTGGCGCGGCGGATCCGCAGGGTCCTCGGGCCGGCTCACGCCGTGCTCACCGTCGACCCGGGGCTGCAGCCGCGGCTCGAGCAGATCCGGCGCGCGCCGGTGCAAGTGGTCTGCAACCCCTACGATCCGGCCGAGCTCCCGCTCCGCGCGCCGCACCAGGGGGTGCGGCTGCTGTTCCTCGGTCGGCTGGTCCCCGGCAAGGGCGTCGACACGCTGCTGCGCGCGTGCCCCGGGCTGTCTGCCCGCCACCCCGGGTGGTCGCTGCAGATCGCCGGCGACGGGCCGGACCGCCCCCGCCTGCAGCGGCTCGCCGACGACCTCGGGATCCGCTCCCGGGTTCGGTTCCTCGGCTGGGTGCAGGGCGCGGCGAAGGCGGCGTGCCTCGCCGAGGCCACCGTGCTCGTGCACCCGTCGCCCGAGGAGAGCGCCCCGCTCGCGGTGGTCGAGGCGCTCGCCGCGGGACTGCCCGTGGTGGCCGCCCGCACGGGCGCGGTGCCTGCCCTGGTGGGCGCCGCGGGGGTCCTCCTGCCCTCGGCGACGGCGGCCGCCCTCGCGTGGGCGATCGACGAGGTCGTCGCGGATCCACGAATGGGCGCGCACGGCCCCGAGCAGGTCCGGGCTTGTCACCCCGACCGCGTGGCAGCCCACCTGCTGTCGATTTACGCGGACGTGTCGCGGGCGGCATGACCGCCAGCTCCCCGCGGCCCGCGCCAGCGCCGCCGTTCGTGCGCAACACGGCCTGGGGGGTGCTCGCGCAGGGCATTGGCACCCTCGCGGCGCTCGCCACGGCCGTCCTGTTGGCGCGCTGGCTGCCGCCCGCCTCCCACGGGCAGGTGCAGGCGGCGCTGGCGCTGCTCGCCGTGCTCGGCTTCGCTGCCCAGCCGGGGGTCGTCGCCGCGCTCATCCACCGGATCACGGCCTCGCGGCAGCCCGTCGGGCGGGTGCTCGGCACCTCGCTGGGCCTCGTCACGGTCAGCGGGACCGCGGCCGTCGGCCTGCTCGCGCTGGCCGCCGCCCCCGTCCGGGACCGGCTGCTCGTGGGCCTGCCGCCTGCAGCCTACGCCGCGCTGCTCGCCGCGATCGTGCCCCAGCTGTACGGGCTCGTGCTCGCGGGGGTGGCCCGGGCGACCGACCGCTTCGACGCCTCCGCCCTCGCGACGGCCGCCCCCGGGGTGGGGCGCGCCCTCCTCCTGGGCGCGCTCGTCGCGGTCGCGGCCCCCGCGCGGCCCGTCCTCGCGGTGGGCGCCGTCGTGGTCGCCCAGGGGCTGGCCACCGTCGCGGCGGCGGTCGCGGTGCTGCGCGCCACCGGGTGGCCGGCGGGGCCCGGGCTCGACGAGGCACGTGCCCAGGTGCGGTTCGGCACCCGGACCTGGCTGCACACGATGGCGGGGCAGCTGCACGAGCGGGTGGACGTGTTCCTGCTCGCTGCCGTCGGGCAGGACGCCGCGCAGGTAGCCGCCTACGCCGTCGCAGTGGGGGTGGTCACCCGGCTGCGGGTGCTCCCGCTGGCCATGTCCGCGGCGCTGTACCCCCAGGTCGCCGCCGCGCCGCCGTCCGCGGGGTGGGCCGCGACCGCCCGAGCGACCCGCCAGGGGCTGCTGACCACCGCCGGGCTCGCGCTGCTCGTGGGCCTGCTCGTGCCGTGGGCGGTGCCGTGGCTGTTCGGCGCGCCCTACGCAGCGTCGGTGGCTCCCGCGGGCGTGCTCCTGCCCGCGATGGTCGCCCACTGCGTGCCGATGCTCGCCGGGCGCTACTTCCAGGCCATCGATCGCCAGGGGGTCAACGTCGCGTCGCAGGCGGTGGGCGTGGTGGTGAACGTGGGGCTGAACCTGCTGCTGATCCCCCGCCTGGGTGCCGTCGGGGCGGCCGTCGCCACGCTCGTGTCGTACAGCGTGCAGGCGGTGTGGGTCGGCGGCGCGTTCCTGCGGGCCCGCCGATGAGCGGGCTGTGGCTGGCCGGAGGGCGGCAGGTCCGCGCTGCGGGCGCGCTCGACCGCCACCACACCGCGCTGTACGGGGCCGGGGTGCTCGCCTGGCTCGACCTGGAGGCCGGCGCCGCGCGCCCGGTGCTCGAGGACGTCTCGGCGTGGGGCCCCGGCAGCTGCTTCAAGGGGCTCGCGGCCAGCGGCTCGGACCTGTGGGCGTGCCACCCGGCGGAGGTCGTGGTGGTGCGCGACGGCGTGGTCTGCGCGCGGCACACCGATCCGCGCATGAACGACGTGCACCACGCGCGCCCGCTCGGCGGCGCGCGGGTGGTGGCGTCGACGGGGGCCGACGGCGTGCTCGTGGGCGAGACGTTCGTGCCGGTGCACGCGGGGCCGCGGCCCGTCGGCGACCTCCGGGGCCGCGACCTCGCACCGCACGCCGCCCACCCGAACCACGTCTTCGAGGTCGACGGCACCCCGTTTGTGACCCGGGGGGTCCTCGGCGACGCGGTGGCGCTCGACGGATCCGCGCGCTGGCGGCTCGCCGACGTGGTCGTGCACGACGGCGTGGTGCAACCCGACGGAGTGTGGTTCACCGCCGTGGACGGGAGGCTGCTCCGCGTGGCGCCCGCCCGCGGCGTGGTGGACCGGGTGATCCGGCTCCCGGGGATCGTGCCCGAGGCCGAGCCCCTGGGGTGGTGCCGGGGGCTCGCGATCGTGGGCGACACGGCGTGGGTGGGCTTCACCCGCCTGCGGACCACCCGGTTTCGCCGCCACCTCGCGTGGGTGCGCGGCGCGATCCGGGGCGCCCAGCGGCTCGCTCGCCACCCCACCCGGGTGGTCGCGATCGACCTGCGCACCGAGCGCTGGCGGGCCACGGTCGGCGTCGAGGGCGCCGGGGTGCACGCCCTGTTCGGCATCGTGCCCGCGGCAGGGTTACGCAGCCCGGCTGCGGGGGATCGGGAGCGCGCATGAAGGTCGGCAGGCCTGGGCTCGGAGCGGGATGGGCGATCCTCGCGCTGTCGTGTGCGGGCGAGCCGCCGGCGCCCGCCGATCGCGGCGGGGACTCGCGCCCGCCGCCGGTGCCGAGCGCCGACACCGGCGAGCCCCGCCCGGGGCCCACGGACCCCGGCCAGGGGGTGCTCGTGGTCCCCGATCAGCGCGGGCTCACGCTCGCCGCCCTCGATGGCACGGTCCCGTTTCAGCGCACGTGGACCGAGCTCGTCGGCGACTGCCGGGCCTGCGGGGGGGAGGGCGCGAGCGCCGATGGGGACGGCCTGCTCGTGTCGTTCACCACCGGCGGGGGCGAGGGCGGGGGCCTCCCCGACGGGGCCATCGCGCGGCTCACTGCGGGCGCGGAGCTCGACTTCCGGGTGGGTCGCTTCGGGTTCCCGCACGACGTGATCCGGGATCCCGCAGACGGCACCTTGATGGTCGTGGAGACCCACGGCAGCCGGGTGACCTGGATCGACGGCACAGGGGCCTCCGCGGATCCGGTGCGCACGCTCGGCCGCGAGACCGAGGGCTTCGGCTCGCTGCCCAACGGCGCCGACCTCGTCGTCCACGGGGGCCGCACGTTCCTGATGCTCACCCACCGGAGCGGGGTCGGGCCGCCCGGGGCGGCCGCCGGGGGGATCACGCTGTGGGACATCAGCGAGGTCGGCGCGCCGTCGCTGGTCTGGACGTTCCCCCCCGACGGCGGCCTCGACATCCCCCACGCGCCCATCTTCCGCGTGGTCGAGGACCGGTGGTGGCTGCTGTGGGCCCACACCGGGGGTGCGGGTGGGGGCCAGGGCACGGTCGGGCTCGCGGTCACCGACGACCCCACGGTGCGCCCGGTCTACGTGGCCGATCTCGAGCCGCGCGACGACGTGGCCCCGTTCGTGTTTCTTCGCGGGGTGGAGCTCACCGCCGACGGGCGCCTGCTGCTGACGGACAGCGGCAGCGTCCGAGGCCCGGGCGCCGGGCGCGTGGTCGAGGCGCAGTGGCCCACCGGGCTCGCGCCCGCCGAGGTCAGCGGGCGGCGCGGGGATCAGGTGTTCGTCGATCTCGGTCCGGCGCGGGTGCTGCTCGACGACCTCGCCGGGCCGTTCGAGGGGTGGCTGTGGAGCGGCTTCGGGGGCCTGCCGTGAGCCCCGACGAGTTCCGCGCCGCGGGCCACGCCGCCGTCGAGTGGGTCGCGCGGTACCTCGAGTCGCTCGAGCACGCGCAGCCCGTGCTGTCGGGGGCCGAGCCCGGGGCGCTGCGCGCGGCGCTCCCCGCCCGGCCGCCGGAGGCCGGCGAGCCGTTCGACGCAATCCTCGCAGACCTGGACCCCCTGATCCTCCCGGGGATCACCCACTGGCAGTCGCCTCACTTCTTCGCCTACTTCCCGGCCAACGCCTCTCCGCCGGCGATCCTGGGGGAGCTGATCAGCGCGGGCCTCGGGGTGCAGGGCATGCTGTGGGCCACGAGCCCCGCGTGCACCGAGCTCGAGACGCACATGATGGACTGGCTGGTGCACGCGCTCGGGCTGCCCGCGCGCTTCCTGTCCGACGGGCCCGGTGGCGGCGTGATCCAGGACACGGCGTCGTCGGCCACGCTGTGTGCGCTTCTCGCGGCGCGCGAGCGGGCGGCGCGGGCGGGGATTGCGCTCGCGGACATGCGGGTGTACGCCTCCACCCAGGCGCACTCGTCGCTCGCGAAGGGGGCGCGGATCGCGGGCCTGGCGGACGAGCAGCTTCGGCTCGTCGGCGTCGACGCGGTGCAGGCGATGCGCGCGGACGCGCTGGCTGCCGCGATGGCGTCCGACGTAGCCGCGGGCGCGCGGCCGGTGATGGTCTGCGCCACGGTCGGCACGACGTCGACGGGCGCCATCGATCCGGTGCCCGCGATCGCGGACGTCGCGGGAGCTCACGGCGCGTGGCTGCACGTCGACGGGGCGTGGGCGGGGGCGGCCGCGGTGTGTGAGGAGCACCGGCACCTGCACGCGGGGCTCGAGCGGGCCGACAGCTACTGCTTCAACCCGCACAAGTGGCTGCTCACGAACTTCGACTGCGACGCGTTCTGGGTGGCCGACCGCGGGGATCTGCTGCGCGCCCTGTCGATCCTGCCGGAGTACCTGCGCAACCGGGCCACGGAGTCGGGCGCGGTGATCGACTACCGGGACTGGCAGGTGCCGCTGGGCCGGCGGTTCCGGGCGCTCAAGCTGTGGTTCGTGCTGCGCACGTACGGGATGGAGGGGCTCCGCGCGCACATCCGGGGGCACGTGGCGCTGGCGGAGGAGCTGGCGGCGAGGGTGGAGGCTCACCCGGAGCTCGTCCTGGTGGTGCCGCGGTCGCTGTCGCTGGTGGTGTTCCGGCACCGCGCGGGCGACGCCGCCACCCAGGCGATGCTGGACACGCTGAACGACTCGGGGGCGCTCCACCTCACGCACACCCGCGTGGGGGAAGACCAGGTGCTGGCGCTGCGGATGGCGATCGGCGCGCGCCTCACGGAGGCGGCGCACGTGCACGCGGCCTGGGAGCGGATCCGCGTGGCAGCGGGCTGACGTCTCGGCTCGTGGCGGGCGGGGCCGCAGGCCGCCCGAAGGAGGCCGGGCGCTCCGCGCTCGGGGCCTGTCGCCGAAGGCGCGGCCCCGCGCCAGGTGCAGTGCCGCTCGGGTCATTCAGGTCGGGTCTTCAGGGGACGGGCCTTCGGAACGTCAGAACAGCGCCTCTGCCAGGACGAGCCAGTCGATCGGCGGGATGATCAGGCCCACCATCGCCATGCACATCTCGTCGCCCGTCTCCTCGCCCCAGGCCACGTTCCCCGGGGACTCCCAGCCCGCGGCGTCCAGCTGCAGGTCCAGGTACGGGTTCTGCTCGCTGTTGTCGTAGGTGCAGCGCACGGACACCCGATCTCCTGGGCGGATCACCGGCAGCTCGCCGGTGCTCGGGTCGTACACGTAGGAGGCCTGGAAGTCGAAGCGGAACCCCGGCGTGTGGATCAGGCAGCTCTCCTCGCTGTCGTCCGCCGACTCCCGGGTGACCAGCATCTCCGTGCCGAGGTAGTGCATGTGCGGCGTGATCGCGAACACCGGAAGGTCGAACGGCACGAACTCGGGCACCGTGAGCTGCACCGTCTCTTCGTGGCGCGCCGCCCCCGCCGGGATCAGGAACGGCGGATCGAGGGTTCTCGCCCCGAACGGCACGTCGACCAGGAACCACGTGGCGTGCTGCTCGGGCTGCTCCGTCGTCCACCGCAGCGCGACCGAGCTCTGATCGATCTCGGTGGTGGTGCCCGTGGGGTGGTAGTGCACGTTGACCACGAGCGAGGCCCCCGGATGCACCAGCGTGCCCGTGTTTGGCGGGGTCTGCATCGGAGAGCCCCCCGGCGTCCACGCCGCCACCAGCTCCGACGGCCACACGTCGGGCACCCCCGAGCACCGGTAGCTGCCGTCGGCGCCCACGCGATCCGCGGACTGATCCTCGGGATCGTGCCACACGAGCACGTGATGCACGACCAGCTCGTTGTCGGGGACGACCTCGAGGCCCGTGATCCAGATGTCCTCGACGTGCTCGAGCGGGATCCGGAAGCACTGGTAGACGTCTTCGGTGCCCGACACCGCGAAGGGCTCGGGCAGCGTGAGCAAGGCGTTGGCGCCCTCGAGCCGGTCGACCTGGCGCGGCACGACCGGCTCCGCCCCCTCCGGATCGCCCTCGGGGG
Organism: uncultured Enterobacteriaceae bacterium; assembly: GCA_964393165.1. GTDB lineage: Bacteria > Myxococcota_A > UBA796 > UBA796 > DRPG01. The sequence continues at coordinate 733 of CAYMSU010000100.1, read as the reverse complement.
CCCCGGCGTCGACCCAGGTGGCCAGCATGGACCGCTCGGCCTCGTCGAGCCGCACGTCGTCCATGAAGCCTACGTCCATCGCGCAGTCCTCGGTGTCGGCGGCGTAGAACGGGGGCATGCGGCCCGCCTCGACCTCGGCCAGCATGGCGGGCGCCCAGGGCGCTGCCTGCGCGTAGGTCTCCACGCTGAACGGGGCGATCCCGCCGTCGCGGTGGCACGCCCCGCAGCGGTCGGCGAGCAGGGGCGCGATCGCCGAGTGCCAGGTCACGGCCTCGGCCTCGCCGCCGAGGTCGCTGCCGCTCGTCCCCTGGTCGGCGGGCTGGTCGTCGGTGGACCCCGACCCGGGGTCGCACGCCACGAGCCCCAGCGCCAACCCTGCGAACACGGCAACCGTCATCTCGTCTCCCCCGGAGCGACCCAGCATACCTCGGCCTCCGGCCCGATCGATACGGCGGCTGCATGACTGCCGACGCCCGAGTCCACATCGCCTGCGACGCCCCCCCGAACCCCGATGGGAGCTACGTCCTGTACTGGATGATCGCGGCCCGCAGGACCCGGTCGAGCCACGCCCTCGACCGGGCGCTCGAGGTCGCCCGCGACCTCGGCAAGCCCCTGCTCGTGCTGGAGGCCCTGCGCGTGGGCTACCCCTGGGCCTGCGAGCGGATCCACCGCTTCGTGGTGGAGGGGATGGCCGACAACGCGGCGGCGTGCGCCGAGGCGGGCGTGACCTACC
>CAYMSU010000099.1:0-15311 GCA_964393165.1 uncultured Enterobacteriaceae bacterium | reverse complement strand
CGCTGGACCGCGACCCCCAGACGCTCGCGCACGTCGAGGCCACCGGCGCCGTCGATCCGGCCGGGCTCGTCCAGGCGCCGGTCCGGTCGCTGCTCCGCGCGCCCGCCCCCGACGAGGTCTAAGACGTCGTCTACGCCGTCGGGCTGTACGACCACCTCGACGACGAGCTCGCGCGCCGGCTCACCGAGAACCTGGTCGCGCGGCTGGCCCCTGGCGGCGAGCTCATCCTCGACAACTTCCTGCCGTCGAACCCGAACATCGCGGCGATGGAGGTCTTCCAGGACTGGTGGCTGACCTACCGCTCCCCGCGCGAGCTCCGGCAGCTGCTCGACGAGGTTGACGGGGCCCGCATCGCCCAGATCGAGCTGCGGACGGACCCGGAGGACTGCCTTGGGGTCCTCACCGCCCAGGCGACGTTGCGGGCCGGGCTACCGACCGAGCGCCAGCAACCACAGCGGCGCAGTGAGCGCCGCCACCACCGTCGTGGCCACCACGAGGAAGGCCGCCGCCCGGGGGGCCCGATCGTACTCGGTGGCGAGCACGATGCTGAACACCGCCGTCGGCATCGCGTGCTGCGCGACCAGGATGCGCAGCGGATCTCCGCCGAGCCCTGCCGCGGCGCCCACCCCGAGCGCGAGCAGCGGCACCGCCCCCAGCTTCAGCAGCGCCACCGCCACCAGCCCGCGAAGCGGCACGTCGTCGGGGCGGACGCCCCGGATCGCGCGCAGCTGCAGGCCGAGGACCACGAGCATGCACGGAATCGCGGCGCCGCCGAGCAGCGTGACCGCCCGCCCTACCGGCATCGGCAGGCTCACGTCGAGCAGGCGCAGCCCCAGGCCGAGCACGGCCGCCCACACGACCGGCACCCGGAGCAGGCGGTGCACCGACGGGCCCCCCGCGCCGCCCCGCGCCGCGATCCAGACCCCGATGGTGGCGCTGACCAGGCTGGTGCCCACGAGCACGACGGCCCCGGTGGCGGCCCCGATCGCGCCCCACCGGAACGTGACGATGGGCAACCCGAGGTTGCCGGCGTTGGTGAGCACGGCGGCGAGGAGGAGCGCATCGCGGGCCCTGGCCTCGATCCGGAGCACGCGCAGCACGAGCTCTCCGAGCCCCCAGCCGACCAGGCCGACGATCGCGGGGACCGCGAGGACGGCGGGCAGCGCCATCAGGTCGACCCCCCCGGAGACCAGGGCGTCGAGCACGAGGCAGGGGGCGAACAGCCAGAACGTGGCGACGGACAGCGGCCGCGGGTCCAGGTTCGTGGCCGCGCCCACGGCGACCGTGGCCCCGAGCACGAGCCCCAGCGGCAGCAGCACGTCGACGAGGAGAGGGACCATGGCGCGCCCTACCCTCCCGCGCCTGCGCCTGCGCCCGCGCGAGGCGCCGCCGACTGCCCGCCGCGCCGCATCACGAACCACTGCTGGGCCGCCTCGTCCACGTCGACCGTGGGATCGCCCCGCAGGTACCGATCCGCGAACCGCCGCGAGACGTCCGCGACCGCGCGCAGCTTGTCGTCGAGGGAGCCGGGCCCGAACTGCGCCGGTCCGAACACCCGGGCGAGCAGTGAGGGCCGCACCCGCAGCCCGAAGTCCGACAGCTCGAGGTGCCCGGCCGTGGGCAGGTCGTAGTGGTACAGCGGGCCCTCCGCGGCGGAGAGCATCGCGTCGAGCCGGCCCCACTCCGCGTCGAGCGCCCGCGACCGGCGGGTGCGCCCCGCGGTGAGCACCAGCAGCGGTACCTGCAGGACCACGTCGGGCTCCCCGAACGGCGGCCCGTCCAAGCTCACCACGCCCACGCAGCCCGGGATCCGCCCGCTCATCGACGCGGCGAGACCGCCGCCGAAGCTGTGCCCCGCGAGCAGCACGCGGTCGGTCGCGACGCCGAGGTGCCCCGGGATCTCCGCGAGGAGGTGCCTCACGTCGGCCTCGACGACGTCGTGGGCCTGCTGGAAGACCTCGTGGCGGGTGAACGTGGCCGGCCGCCGCGCGGTGCGCATCAGTCGGCGCCACGCCGACGACCGCGGCGCCCCCGACAGGTCGGGGAAGGCGGGAAGCAGCGCCACCGGGGGATGATCGGCGGCGACGACGGTGTAGCCCCAGCTCGCGAGCTCGCGGATCCAGGTCCGGTAGGCGTGGCGGCGCCCGAGCACCCCGTGCACGAACACGACCACGGGCCCCCGGGGCGCGTCGGCCGGAAACCAGGCCTGGACGGGGATCCGGCGGGGTCCGCCGCGGTCCGCGAGCGGATCCGGTCGGTCGGGATCGACGGTCACCCACCGCCGCGTGTCCACGCGATGGGGCCCGGTGGGCGCCAGCCGCCGGTGGGGCAGCGCCCACGCGACGAAGCCGATCGCCCCCACGACCACCGCTGCCACCCCGAGTCCGAGCCACTTCCGCACGACGCCTCCCCGTGCGGGCCATAGCCTCACGGCGGGGACGCGGGGGACGCCGCGCCCTGGGCAGGCCCGGCGGGCCTCCTGGTCCCTCGCGTCTCGCCGGCTTAAGGGATTCCCCCACTGCTGGGCCGAGGTGTGCAATGCGAACTCGCCTTGCCTCCCTCGCGTCCGCTCCCCGGCGAGCCTGAAGCCCCCGCGAGGGCTTCGTCCCTCGAGCGCGCCCCTGGAGCGGATGCCGACGTGACCGCGGCGCGCGGATGACCCGCGCAGCCGAAGACCTCCGTCTGCCCAGGACCCGACATCATGTACGACGACGACGACGAGGCGCTCGACGCGCTGCCGTCGCGCTTGCAGCGCCGTGCCCGCAAGCCGAAGACCTCCAAGAAGAAGAAGACCCACCGCTCGTCCCCCGACGCCCCCGAGCCTGCCCAGGGCGCGCCCACCATCGGCGGCACCGTGCTCGGCGTAGCCGCCTGGGGGCTCGCCGAGGTGCTCACGTCCAGCGGTGACTCGCTGCTGTGCAGCGTGTCCGCCGCTCCGCCGCTCCGCCGAGCGCGTCGACCGGAGCCTGCTCGCCGTCGGGGACGACGTCGTCGTCGCGGACGACGGCAGCGGGCACCCCACCATCCTCCGCGTGGCCGGCCGCCGTACCGTGCTGTGCCGGCAAGACACCCACCACCGCCACAGGGAGCAGATCATCGTCGCCAACGTCGACACCGTGGGCATCGTGTCGTCGGCCACGGATCCGCCCCTGCGCCCACGGCTCATCGACCGGTACCTCGTCGCCCTGTACCGGGGGGGCCCGCGCGGGCTGATCGTCGTCAACAAGGTCGACGAGGCCTCGCCCGCCCGGCGGGACGCCCTCGCCGCTCAGCTCGCGCCGTACGGCGCGGCGCCCCTGTCCCTCGACGTCGTCTGGGTCTCGGCGGAGACCGGCGAGGGAGTCGAGGCCCTGCGAGCCCGGCTCGAGGGTCAGCGCTGCGCCTTCGTCGGTCACTCCGGGGTCGGCAAGTCGAGCCTCGCCGCTGCCCTCGGGGCCGCCGCCCAGGCCGGCGGCCTCGCCGGCCACGGCCGCGGACGGCACACCACGTCCACCTCCACCCTGCACCGGCTGCCCGGGTGCACCGAGCTCATCGACACCCCCGGGATCCGGCAGCTCGGCTTGCTCGGGCTCACCGTCCGGCAGCTGCGGGCCGCGTTCGTCGATCTCGCCGCGTTCGCCGACGGGTGCGCGTACTCGACGTGCACCCACGCCCACGAGGCCGGCTGCGCCGTGCAGGCCGCCGTCGACGACGGCCTGGTCGCCAGGGCCCGCTACGACAGCTACCTCGGGCTGCTCGGCCAGACCGCCGGCTGATCGCGCGTCCGGCCGTGGGTGCCGCCGCCCTCCCGTGGGCTTACCAGGGGCGCACGGGAGGGCTGGACATGGGCGCGATCCTGTCGACCGTCGAGCAGTGGCTGAAGTCCGACGACTGGAACTACGACAAGCACCCCGAGGATCCACTGATCCGCTGCGGCGTGCAGGGCAATGGGGTCACCTTCCGGCTGTACTTCCAGGCCCGCGAGGAGCAGGACCAGCTCCTGCTCTACGTCGTCGGTCCGAACCTGGTGCCCGAGGACAAGCGCACGGCGGTCATGGAGTTCCTCACGCGGGTCAACTACGGCCTCGTGATCGGCAACTTCGAGCTCGACCTCTCCGATGGGGAGGTCCGCTACAAGGTCTCGGTCGACGTCGAGGGCAGCAAGCTCGTGCCGATCATGGTCAAGAACCTCATCGGGGCCGGGGTCACGATGATGGACCGGTACTACCCGGGGCTCATGGCGGTCGCGTATGGCGGCAAGAGCCCGCTGGAGGCGATCAAGGACGTCGATCCGTAGCCGCCCGGCCGTGAGGGGACGCCGTGCAGCAGCTCGCTCTCGACGACCGCGGGCGAAGACGGTCGCGGGGAGGGGGCGACGTGGGCTTCCCTGCGCCGGGTGCTCAGCCCGCTCATGTGGGGTTCGCTGGGCCTCGTACGGTGGCGAATGCCCATGGGGCAGGGGCACGGGCTGAGAAGCAGCCTGCGGGGAATGCGCCCCACAGGCTGCTAGGCAGGGTGGCCGCGCGCTGCGCGCGAGCCTCGTGTCGAGCGGTCCGTCCCCCCTCGTCGCCCCCACCGTGCCGGTGCGACCGCGCCTCCCCGTCGGAGCGCCCCCGACGACCGTGCTGCCTGCGCTGTCCTCGGCCCTCACAGCTCGGCGAGGCCTCGTCGAGCATGGCCTGCTGGCTCGCGTCGAGCTCGAGCGCGGCCAAGGCCTGGGCCACACGGCACACCATGCGGCTCTGGGGCGCGCTCTCGAGCGGCCCGGGGTTCGCCAGTGCGACGCCCCCCTGGCCAAGCCACAGCGCCGCGAGAATCATCATCGAACGACTTGTCATCCTGTTCTCCTTTCGTGTGTCCATCTCGTATGGCAGCTGAGACCTGTGGAAGGTGGCTGGTCGGTGGGCGGTCGCAGGGGCTCGACGAGTGGTCTCCCCCGTCGGTGAGCGGTCGGCTGGCAGCTCCACGCGACGCCCACCAGCTGACCGTGCCAGGCGAGGCACCCCGCCGGCGGATTAGTGGGACGTGATGCCGACCTCCGGGGCCCGCTTCGTCGCACTTCAGCTCGCCGGCTGGTTCGTCTGTCCTTCCTGGTCAACAGCGGGCGGGCCGCCTTCTGGATGGATCAGCTAGGGGCGACCGGCCTCGACGTGGCGGTGCGCATGGCGCTGTGGGCGCTGGTGGGTGCGGCGGCGTCGAGCCTGCTGGTCGCGTGGTGGGGGTGGGGCCAGCAGCGTGGCGCTGACGTCCTGGCGCCGAGGCGTCTCCTGGGCCTGGCGATCGGGGCCATCCTGCTCGGGGCGGCGCTGGGGTTGTGGTCGACGCACTCGGCCGATTCGCTCGAGAGCGAGAGCGGGCGCTGCGGGCCGAGGCCCTCGCGGCGGAGTCCCGGCTGGCGATGTTGCGCTACGAGCTCAACCCGCACTTCCGGTTCAATGCCTTGAACTCGGTGATCGGCGTGATTCGCGAGGATCCGGGCAAGGCGCAGTCGATGGTCCGACAGCTGGCGGAGCTGCTCCGCTACGCCCTGACGAGCCACGGCGCGTCCACAGTGGAGGTAGAGGTCCACGTCGCGCAGCAGTACCTCGCCATCGAGCAGGTGCGCTTCGAGGAGCGCCTCGCGGTGGTGGTCGAGATCCCTGACGCGCTGTGGCAGGAGTCGGTGCCGCCGATGCTGCTGCAGCCGCTCGTCGAGAACGCAATCAAGCACGGCATGGGGGACGTCCCCCTTCGCGTGCGGATCTCGGCAGCGCGGGAGGGCGGGGAGTTGCGGTTCACCGTGGCGAACAACGGGCGCCTGGTCGAGGCCGGCGCGGGCACGGGCGTCGGGCTTCGAAACCTCCGGGAGCGCGTGCAGCTGGCCCATCCAGCAGCCACGGTCTCGCTCGCCGAGGTGGGGGCCGAGGTCCACGCGGTCGTCCGCTTGCCACGGGAGCGCGGATGACGCTGCGGGCCTTGATCGTGGATGATGAGCGCCTCGCGCGCGTGGTGCTGGAGGAGCTCCTCGCGGCCCACGACGACGTCGAAGTCGTGGCGGGGGTGACCAGCGTGGACGCGGCGGTCGTCGCGCTGAAGGAGCACGAGCCCGACGTGATCTTCCTGGACGTGCAGATGCCGGGGGGCGACGGAACCACGCTGTTCGACCGCACCGAGGTGAACGCCCACGTGGTCTTCGTGACGGCCTACGACGAGTATGCCGTGCGGGCGTTCGAGCTCCATGCGCTCGACTATCTGCTCAAGCCGGTGGCCCCAGAGCGCCTGGCCGCGGCGCTCCACCGCGTGCGAACGCAGCGTCGGGCGCCGCCCGAGGAAGCGGACACGGGGCCCCTGGTGCTCGACGAGCTCGTGTGCCTGCCCCACCGAGGCGCGATGCGGTTCTTCCGAGTGCAAGAGCTGACCCACCTGGCAGCGGCGGGCGACTACTGCGAGCTGCACCTGCAGGACGGGACGCAGTTGATGTCGAGCATGCCGCTGAAGCACTGGGAGGATCGACTACCGGACCGATTCCTGCGCGTGCATCGATCTCACGTGGTGCACGTGGACCGTGTGGCAGAAGTGGTGCCCCAGGGCAGTGCGTACGTCGTCCGGATGCGCGGGGGCGCGGAGGTCCCGATGAGCCGTCGCCGGGCTGCGGGGTTGTCGGAGCGCCTTGGCACCCGGATTCGGTAGCGGTGCACAGGGGGATCTGGTGCGGGTGGCCCCGGGTCGACGGCAGACGGGTCGTCGGCGCGAGAGCGAGCCGCCCGACGAGGCGCCCCCCGTCGCGGTCGGCCAGCAGCCCTCAGTCCTCGCCGGATTCCCCGGTGCCGCCCGAGCCCGCCGCCGCCTCCGGATCGTCGACCCGCTGGGGGTCCCCGTCCAGGCCCCACTCGAACACGCGCTGCAGCCACACCCCCCGCGACGCCCCGTCCGACTCGAACGTGACGTAGCCATCGAGCCCGTCCGTGGTCACCCGGGGGAGATACCCGTGGGAGTCGTCCGGGTTCTCCAGGTAGAACACCTCACTCTCCGACAGATCCGGCGCCTCTTCGCCGCCACCGCTGTAGCAGTCGATCCAGCGCGCCCGCACTGCAGTGTTCGCCGACGGAGGCGTCACCGGACTCTCGGGATACCGGCCGTCGGCGGCGGGCAGCTGCATCCCGTCCCAGATCGGCTTGGGATCTGGCACCCGAATCGCCTCCGTCCAGGCCACCAGGTACTTGCCGGTCTGCTCGGCATAGACCGCGTCGGGCCTGTGATTGTCCGCTTCCGCGACCGAAGAGATGACGAACGGCCCACCGACGGGCACCGCGAGCGGGCCCGCGGGATCTGTCGTCCACAGGGCCCTCACCTCGATGCACTGGCCCATCACCACCCGATCGTTGCCCGTGCGCCGGGGGACCCCGAGCCGCGGCTCGTCCCAGACCATCAGCAGCTGGGCGCTGGTCTGGCTGGCAAGGGCCTTGGCGACCACCGGCTCCATCGGCATGCCGGCCTCCTGCTCGGTGGCCGGCGTAGGTCCCACGAGGTCGATGTCGAGGTCGTCCTGCTGGCCGAACATCAGCGTGCTGACGTTCCCGATGGCCTCCGCCACCAGCGGTCGCGGGTGGGTCACGTACTGCACGTAGGGGTTGGCCGTGTGCGGCTCGCTGTGCCCTCCGAAGAGGTGCGAGCTGTGCAGGCTCCCGAACATGGGCGCGCGCGACGAGAGATGCCGCGCCGGACGAGCCGCAGGCTCGAAGTCGTACCCCGGCGCCTCACGGGGCAGGAGCAGCCGGATTCGTGCGTCACCCGGGGGATTCGTGGCCCCCCCGTTGGAGAGCCAGGGCTCGGTCGTGAGCCACGCTACGGCCCAGCCGCCCTCCGGGTCGAGGGGCTCGACCGCCGGGCGCGCCTCCTTGGTGCCCGGCCCGCTGATCACCGTCGGCGTCGGCGCCAGCGCGCACGCCGGCTCGCAGGCCACGGTCGACGCATCGAGCTCCACGCCCTCGATCGTCTGCTTCCAGGGACGGAAGCCGTAGCTCTCGTACACGACGTAGAACTTGTCGTCCCGGGCGGCCACCCGCGGGCGCCCCGCGTCGGTGACCAGCTGCTTCTCGCCGGTGAGGGGGCCTCCCATGTCGAACGCCACGTAGTAGACGGTCCCGTTGCGCTCCCACACCTGGATGCCCACGCCCGCACCGGGCGCCCAGGCGATGTCGCTGCGAAACGCCCGCCGGCCGGACGGCTCCTCCGCGGTTCGGCACCAGCTCGACAGACAATCTCGGGTCTGGGCCGAGGCCTCCTGCATGAGGGTCAGGGTCAGGACGGTCAGCATCATTCCCTCCAGCACGCGTCTTCGCGTCCCGAGGATGTACCTGCTGCCTGTGTTCTCACGCTTGTCCGCGCCTGTCCGGGGTTGTGCCCGGTGATCCGGAGCGAGGCTAGAACACAAGTCGGAACAGGCAGCGTGCGGAGGGCGAGTGCTGCTCCGACTCCATCGCTACATCATCGACCTGGACTCCGGGGAGGTCTCGGGGGGCGACGCGGGTGCGCGGCTCGCGCCCCGAGAGCTGGAGCTCCTCCGGCACCTCCACGACCACGCCGGCCGGGCCGTCTCGCGGGAGCAGATCCTGCAGCAGGCGTTCGGCTACAGCGCCGCGGCCCGCTCCCGCGCAGTCGACAAGGCCATGAGCAGCCTGCGGCAGAAGCTCGAGCCCGACCGCGACAAGCCCGTGCACCTGCGCACGGTCCCCGGGGGCTACCTGCTCGACCCGGGCCCCCCGCGCGGCGCGCGCCCGCCACCGCCCGCGAGTCGCCTGGTGGGCCGCGCGCAGCCCCTCGCCGAGCTCCGCGAGGCGCTGGCACAGCCCGGCGTGGTCGCGCTCACCGGACCCCCGGGGGTCGGCAAGAGCGCGCTCGCCGCCGAGGTGCTCCGTGGGCTGCCGCTCGCCGGCGCGTGGGGCGATCTGTCCGCCGTCTCCGGGCCCGAGCAGGTGCCCTCGGCGGTCGCCGCAGGCCTCGGGCTGGCCCCCACGGCACCCCCCGAGGCAGTGGCGGGCGCCCTCGCTGCCGCCCCCACCTGCCTCGTGCTCGACCCGGTCGACGCCCTCGGCCCACCCATCGCCGCGCACATCGCGGGGTGGGCCGAGGACGCGCCCACCACCCGGTTCCTGCTCGTGGGTCAGCGCTCCGCCGATGGCCCGGACGCGCGCGTGGTCCGCCTGGGCCCGCTCGACCCCACGGAGTCGATCACCCTGCTGCGCCAAGAGGCGGCGCACGCGGGCCATTCCCTGCGCCACGACGGCGGCCTGGCCGAGCTCGCGGCCGCACTGGGGGGGCTCCCGGGGCCCCTGGCCCGCGCCGCCCGCCGCCTCGACGTGTTCTCCGCCGGCGCCCTCGCCGACCGACTGCGCGAGCGCCCACAGGCGTGGCTCGCAGACCTCGCCGCAGAGATCGAGGCCGCGTGGGCGGGGCTCGCGGCCGAGGAGCGCGACACCGCCGCCCGCCTGACGGTGTTCGAGGGGGCCTTCGAGACCGCCGCCGCCGAGCACGTCCTCGGCCCGGGCGGCGCCACCGCCCTCGCCGCCCTCGTGCGCGCCTCCTGGCTCCACCGCCACACGACCGCGACCGCGACCGCGACCGCCACCGGTGCGGGCCCCCGGTTCGTGCTCCTCCGCCCGCTCCGGCAGCGCGCGGCGATGCACCTGGCAGCGTCGGCCCGCCACCACGCCGAGGCCCGCCACGGTCAGTGGTACGCAGAGCAGTCCCCGGCGTCCACGCTCGACGACGTGCCCGACCTCGAGGTGGCCTGCGCCCGGGCGCTCGCGCGGCACGATCTCGACGTGGCCGTCGCGACCTTCCGGGGGCTGGGAAAGGGGCTGCAGCCTCTCCCCGAGGGCCTGGTGGAGCGCCTCGCCGAGGACCTCGCGGGGCTCCCCCTCACCCCCGAGCAGGGGGCCTGGGTCCACAAGCTCTGGGGCAAGGCGCTGGTCCGTCGGGGGCACCTCGCCGAGGCGACCGAGCGCTTCCACCGCGCCGCCCACCTCGCGGCCACCGCCGGCGACGAGATCCTGCACCTGGGGTGCCAGTCGGTCCTCGCGAGCGCGCGGTTCCGCCAAGGGCACGCCGCCGAGGCGCGGGACGCCCTCGGGCAGGTCGTGGCAGACTACCATCGCCTCGGCCGGCCCGACCAGGCGGCGATGACGCTCGTGGGCCTGGGCGTGGTCCACCAGGAGCTCGGGGAGATGGAGCAGGCCCGCTGCACCCTGATCGAGGCGCAGGCGCTGCTCCGCACCCACGTCCCCAGGCACGAGCCGATCGCCCTCAACAACCTGGGCATGCTCGCGGACTGCGACGGCCGCCCAGTCGACGCGCGGCGACACTACGCAGCGGCCCTGGCGTTGTTCGAGGCGTGGCCCAACCCCCGCGAGGAGGCCCGGGTGACCGCGAACCTGGCCGCCCTGGAGCTGCGTCACGGCGACCTGGCAGCCGCCGCGCCGGCGCTCGGGCGCGCCGACGCGCTCGCGCGCGAGGTCGGGGATGCGCGGCTCCAGGGCTCGGTGCTCGGCAACCTGGCGGCCTGGCAGCTGGCCGAGGGGCTGCTCGACGAGGCCGAGACGACCTACCACCAGGCCCTGGCGCTACACGTGCGCACCCACAACGCCCGCTCCGAGGCGATCGCCCGGATCGGGCGGGGGCGGGTGCGCCTGCAGCTCGGCCGCCTGCCCGCGGCCCGCGAGGACCTCTCCGCCGGGACGGCGATCGCGGATCGCCTGGGAGAGCGGCGGATCGCGGCCCTCGGCCACGCCTTCCTCGCCTTCTGGGCGCTCGCGGCGGGGGCGCTCGCCGAGGCGCGCACGTGGGTGCAGGAGGCCGAGCGCCGGTTCGAAGGGCTGTCGGATCCCCTCCACGGGGGCCTGATCCTGCTCGCGCGCGCGGAGCTCGACCACCGGGCGGGCGATCCCGCCTCCGCGCGCCGGCTGCTCGCCGAGGCCGAGGGCCTGCTCACCAGCCGGGGGGCCACCGTGCGGGGAGACCTCACGCGGGTGAGGGCCCTGCTGGCCGGCGAGCCCCCGGCCGGAGCGAGCCCGGACGCAGGCGCCAGGTGATCAGGTCGACGGGCGCGGGAACACGTTCATCGGCATGCGAAGGTAGCGCAGCCCGTTGTCCTCGGCTGGGGGGAGCTGGCCTGCGTTCGCGTTGACCTGGATGCTCTGGAAGATCAGGCGCGGGGGCGCAAGCGTGGCGTCGCGCTCCTTGCGCCAGGCCACGAACTGCTCGCGCGGGGTGTCCGCCTTCAGCTGGATGTTCTTGGTGCGGCACTCCCCGATCGTCGTCTCCCAGCGCAGCTCCCGACCTCCCGGCTGGTAGTCGTGCCCCACGAACACCCGAGTCTCCGGGGGCAGCCGGTAGAGCCGCTGGATGCTGTCGTACAGCTGCTCCGCGCTCCCCCCGGGGAAGTCACAGCGGCCCGTTCCGAAGTCGGGCATGAACAGCGTGTCGCCCGTGAAGATGGCGTCACCGATCTTGTAGGTCATGCACGCCGGGGTGTGCCCCGGGGTGTGCATCGGCTCGATGGTGAGCGAGCCTGCCCGCAGCGGCACCCCGTCCTTGAGCAGCACGTCCCACTGCGAGCCGTCCGTCGGGACGTCGTCGGACCAGTGGAACAGGCCCTTGAACGCCTCCTGGACGGTGGTGATGTGGCTGCCGATCCCGATCTTGGCCCCGAGCGCCTCCTTGAGCTTCTGGAAGCCGGACAGGTGATCGGCGTGGGCGTGCGTGTCGAGCACGTAGTGCACCCGCAGGTCGTGCTCGCGGACGAACGCCAGGATCTCGGAGATGGACTCCTCGGTGGTGTCGACCCACTGGGGATCGAAGTCCAGCACCGGGTCGAGGATGACGGCGTCGCGTGTGTCGCTGTCGTAGACCACGTACGACAGGGTCCACGTGGCCTTGTCGAAGAACGCTTGGATCTGCATTCGGACCTCCCGTGCCCTCTGACCATGCACACGGGATGCCAACTCACCTGGAATCTGCCCGAGGGCTCGCTCAGAGGGCGACCTGGAGCTGAAGCCGGGCGATCGCGGCGGAGGAGGGCGCCGGCCCTCGCCGCCCGACGTGAGACACCTCCCCCTGCACGAGCAGAGACCCGGGCCCGAACACGCTCAGCCCAGCCCCGACCTCGGTCTCCCAGGCGAATGCGGCGGGCGCCTCCTCCTGCACCGGCGGGTGCACGGCGGTGGCCGCCCCGCGGGCCGCCACGTGCAGCCCGGACACCACGCGGACGTCGACCTCGACGAGGCCCCCGGACAGGGCCGGCGCCCAGCCGCCCTCGCCCACCGGGGCGAGCGAGGTGTAGGCCGCGGTCACGACCCCGATCCCCCGGCCCTGGAGCAGCCCCTCGAGGGCGGCCCGCGCCCCGAAGTCCACCCCCGGCTCCGGTCGCGGGTTCACCGCCAGCGACCCGCCGATGCCCGCGCGGAGCGGCGCGTCGCCCGTGCGGTCGCGACCGACGGTGGGGTCCAGGCCGTCGCCGAGGCGCGCCACGCGGACGAAGACCTCGGGAGCGACCCGGGTGGTGACCGGTCCGGGATCCACCAGCGCGGAGGGATTCGGCCCGGTGCGCTCGTAGAGCTGGGCGAGTCGCACCCGATGGGCCGCGCGCTGGTTGCGCCCGGCGAACATCCCCGCGGTGGCCGACAGCCCGTCGGCGCGGCCCCGCACCTGCAGCCCGAGCTGCCGCTCGTTGCCGAACGCGCGGGGGGAGATCGCCCAGTCGGTGAGCACCATCGAGGAGAACGAGCGGGCCCGGTACAGCGTGAACGGCGTCTTGAGCTGGCCTGCGCGCACGGTCACCGGCCCCTTGCCGACCTGGGCCCACACATCGAGCAGCTCTGCGACGCCGGGGGTGAGGTTGAGCTGCGTGCGCATCACGAGCGCGCCGTCGGCCAGTCGTGCGCCCAGGACGGGGCGGAGCCGGTGCAGCGTGAGCGCGCCCGCGGGGGACGCGTCGGACTGCAGGGTGGCCCGGATCTGGGCGGTCAGCCCGACCTCGAGGGCCTCGCCGTCGGCGAGCGGGATCTCCGCGGCCGACGCGACGCCGGCGAGTGCCGCGAAGCCGATCGGGAAGACGAGCATCAGGCGACCCTCGCCGGCGCGAGGCGCTCGACCGCGTCGTGCACGCGCTCTACGATGTGCTCCTCGCCGACCTGCGCCCACAGGCCGCACGCCCGCAGCGCGTCGCGCACCGGCCCGCGCACGCCCGAGAGCCACACCGTGATGCCCTGCCGCTGCAGGCCGTCCACGATCTCCACCAGGGCATCGAGCGCCTGGGAGTCCACGCTGCCGATCGCCTTGGCGTCGAGCACGAGATGGCCCAGCGACTCCTCCTCGGCAACGTGCCGGTCGAAGACCTGCTTGAGGAACGCAGTATTGGCGAAGAACAGCGGCGCGTCCACCCGCAGCGCGAGCACTCCCGCGGCCCGTACCGCCTCGGGGTAGCGGGCCACGTTGCGGTAGACCTCGGTGCCGGGCAGGCGCCCCAGGACCGCCACGTGTGGGCGGCTCGTGCGCCACACGAAGCTCAGGAGGCTCGCCCCCACCCCGGCGAGGATGCCAGGCTCGATGCCCACGGTCAGCGTGGCGACGAAGGTGATCCCCATGAGCGCGAGGTCGCTGCGGTCGACGGCCCACAGGTGGCGCACGGTGGCCACGTCGACGAGGCCGAACACCGCCGTCATGATGATCGCGGCGAGCACCGCGGTGGGCACCGACGTGAACAGCGGGGTGAGAAACAGCAGGGTGAGCACCACCGCGCCGACCGTGACGAGGCCCGCCACTCCCGTGCGCGCCCCCGCCTGGGCATTCACCGCGGTCCTCGAGAACCCGCCGGTCGTCGGGTAGGCGCCGAAGAAGGCCCCCGCCACGTTCGCCAGCCCGAGGGCGACCAGCTCCTGGTCGGCGTCTACCGTGTACTGGTGCTGGCGGGCGAAGTTCTTGGCCACCGAGATGCTCTCCATGAAGCCCACGAGCGCAATGGTGACGGCCATGGGCATCAGATCCCCGATGGCGCCGAGCGACCCCGGCGGCACGGCGAAGCCCGGCAGGCCGCGGGGCACCTCCCCCACGGTCGCGACGTCGAGCCCGAGGCCGGCGACCGCGAGCGCCCCCGCCACGACGACCACGAGGAACCGGGGCACCCCCGGCGCGTACCGCTTGAGGAGCACCAGCACGGCGATGCTCGCCGCGGACACCCCGAGGGCGGCGAGGTTGACCTCGTCCAGGCGGGTGAGCGCCTGGCCGAGGATCTCGTGCACGTAGGCACTGCGCGCGAGCTCGATGCCGAGGACGTGCTTGAGCTGCGACAGGCCGATGATCAGCGCGGCGGCCGAGGTGAAGCCGGCCACCACCGGGTGGCTGAGGAACCGCACGAGGAACCCGAGGCCGACGAGCCCCATCCCCCACTGCAGGAGCCCCACGAGCAGCGCGAGCAGGGCCGCGAGGCCCGCGTAGGCGACCGGGTCGCCGCCGGCCAGCGGCCCGACCGCGCTCGCGACGAGCAGGGAGACCATGGCGACGGGACCCACGGCGAGCTGCCGGCTCGTGCCGAGCAGGGAGTACACGAGCAGAGGCACGACCGAGGCGTACAGGCCCACGATCGGCTCGAGCCCGGCGAGCATCGCGTAGGCGGTGGCCTGGGGGATCAGCATGACCGCGGTGGTGAGCCCGGCCACCACGTCCCCCTGCAGCATGGGCCGGTCGTAGTGCCGCAGCTGATCGAGCAGGGGGATCCGGCGGCGAATGGACTCCAGCATGGCGCGCTCCTGTGGCTTCCTGTGGCAAATGCAACGCACGTGCCGGGACGCATCCCGGGCGGCTGGTTCAGGTCGGGTCGCCTCCGAGACGGGGGTCTCGATACGTTGCGACGTCGCTCGCCCCGGAAGTGCGCGGTGTCCCGCATTACCCGACCCGATCTGCAGCTCACGTCGTTTCACGGCATGGTCACCGTGTCCGCGCAGATGATGGAGCTGTTCGAGCTCGTCCGTCGGGCGGCCCAGAGTGAGACCACGGTCCTCGTGCGGGGCGAGAGCGGCACCGGCAAGGAGCTGGTGGCGTCGGCGATCCATGCCGAGGGGCCGCGGCAGCGGGGGCCATTTCGCGCCGTGAACTGCGCCACGTTCACGAGCGAGCTGCTCGCGAGCGAGCTCTTCGGCCACGTCCGGGGGGCGTTCACCGGCGCAGTGGCCGACCGCAAGGGGCTGCTGTCGCAGGCCGACGGCGGCACGCTGTTCCTCGACGAGGTGGCCGAGCTGCCGCTGGAGCTGCAGGCGCGCCTGCTGCGGGTGCTCCAGACGCAGCGGTTCACTCCGGTG
>CAYMSU010000098.1:0-15405 GCA_964393165.1 uncultured Enterobacteriaceae bacterium | reverse complement strand
CGTCAGACGCTCGACGACGACGAAGTTCCGCTGACGCAGCGCGAGACCCAGCACCTTCAGGGTGGCCGACGCACTGGTCGACCACGGGTCGTCCGGACGCGCTCGCCAGCGGACGGCGACCGCGTACTCCCCCGGCGCCACGTCTTCGGGCAGGGCATAGTGCATGACGACGGGCACCGCCGCTCGGGACCCGACCTCGACGACCGACTGCTCGAGGTGGACCCACTCGGGGTCGGTAGGCTCGAGGCTCACCTGGCGTGACTCGAGACCGCGGTTGATCAGCAGGAACGGGACCTGGCCCGTACGCTCGTCACCCAACACCACGGGCTCGAGGGGCGGCTCGATCGACAGGGGGGCGTCCACAGTCCCTCCAGGGCAGGGCGCAACCATAGCAGCGTCGGGAACGTTACCCCCGTGGGCCGGAGGTGAGGTGGCCAGCTTCGACTTTGACCTGATCGTCCTCGGGGGCGGCTCGGGAGGCGTGCGCGCGGCGCGGATGGCCGCGTCGTTCGGTGCGCGGGTGGCCGTCGTGGAGGAAAAGGACCTCGGCGGTACGTGCGTCAACGTGGGGTGCGTTCCGAAGAAGCTGTTCGCCTACGGGGCCCACTTCGGCGACGACCTCCACGACATGGCGTCCTACGGCTGGCGCGTGGGTGAGGTGTCCTTCGACTGGGCGACCCTGCGCGACAACAAGGACAAGGAGATTCGCCGCCTCAACGGCGTCTACGAGCGCCTGCTGGACGACACCGGCGTGGAGATCGTCCGGGGCCGGGGTGTGGTGTGCGGGGCCCACGGGGTTCGCGTCGAGGGCCGCGAGTTGTCCGGCCAGAATCTGCTGATCGCCACGGGCGGGCAGCCCTCGCGACCCACCGAGGAGGAGATGCCCGGCGTCTCGCTCACCTGGACGAGCGACGAGATGTTCCATCTGGACGAGCTTCCCGACCGCATCGTCATCGTCGGTGGAGGGTACATCGGCTGCGAGTTCGCCTCGATCCTGCGGGGGCTCGGGCGCGAAGTCCACCTCGTCACGCGCGCCGACGCGCTGCTGCGGGGCTTCGATGGCGACGTCCGGCACGAGCTCGGCAACGAGCTGCGCAAGCGGGGGATCCACTTGCAGCTGTCCTGCTCCCCCCGGCGGGTCGACCAGCTCGACGACGGCTCGCTGCGGTTCGAGGGCCTCGAGGGCTCCGTCATCGACGCCGACGCGGTCCTCATGGCGACCGGCCGCCAGCCGAACACCGCGGGTCTCGGGCTCGAGGAGCACGGCGTTCAGCTATCGGAGCGGGGGGCGGTGGTGGTGAACGACCGCTACCAGTCCACGGTCCCGTCGATCTACGCGGTCGGGGACGTCATCGACCGGCTGCAGCTCACGCCCGTGGCCTTGGCGGAGGGCACGCTCGTGGCGAGGAACCTCTTCCTCCACGAGGACCGCGAGGTCGACTATCGCTTCACGCCGACGGCGGTGTTCACCCACCCGAGTGTGGGCACCGTCGGCTGGACCGAGGAGGAAGCGCGGCACCACGGCGTGTCGGTCCGCTTGTACAAGTCGCTGTTCCGCCCGCTTCGCCACACGATGACGGGTGGTGCGGAGCGCACCTTCATGAAGCTCGTGGTCGACGACGATACCGACCGGGTGCTGGGCCTGCACATGGTAGGCCCCGACGCCGCGGAGATCACGCAAGGGTTCGCCGTCGCCCTGCAGTGCGGAGCCACCAAGGCGCAGCTCGACGCGACGATCGGCGTTCACCCATCGGCGGCAGAGGAGTTCGTCACCATGCGCACACCCTGGGTTCCCGCGCCGTCGTCGGGTCACGAGGGGGGCTGATGGCATTGCCGGCAGATCCTGAGGAGCTCGTGGAGAACTTCGAGCTCTTCGACGGCTGGGAGGACCGCTACGGCTACCTGATCGACCTCGGCCGAGATCTCGCGCCGATGGACGCAGCGGCCAAGACCGAGACCAACAAGGTCCGGGGCTGCACGAGCCAGGTCTGGTTCCAGCGGCGCGGCGACCCGGAGGGCCGGCTGCGCTGGGTCGGAGACAGCGATGCCGCCATTGTGCGCGGCCTCATCGCGATCCTGCAGGTGCTCTACGACGGTCGCACACCGGCAGAGGCCGAGGCGGTCGACGTCGAGGGCGTCTTCGAGCGGATCGGTCTCGGCCAGCATCTCTCGATGAACCGCCGCAACGGCTTCTACTCGATGGTCGCGAAGCTCCGCGAGTTCGCGGGCACCTGAGCACTTGTTGTAGGCTGAAACGATGGGCCTCCGCGTGAAGCCAGCCACGACCCCGGGCGAGATCCGGGACCTGCTGCGGGTCCGGCATCAGGTGTTCGTGCGCGAGGATGGCTTCCTCCCGGAGCAGGGGGGCGTCATCGTCGATCTCTACGACGCCCTGCCCTCGACCGTGAACCTCGTCGCGGTCGTCGACGGCGGCGTGAGCGGCGGAATCCGAATCACCAAGGACAGCGAGGCCGGCATGCCCGCCGATGCCTTCTTCGACTTCCGGGCGGTCCTTCCGAGCGGTGCCCAGCTCGCTTCGTGCAGCATGATGTGCCTGCTGCGGTCCACGCGCTACAACACCCGGTTGCTGGTCGGCATGCTCCGCATGAGCGTGTACTGGGCCCGGGCGAAGCGTCTGTCGCACCTCTGTGGGCCAGTGAACCCGGCCGCGCAGGCACTCCTCACCCGGGTGGGGTTCGCGCCGGTCGGTGAGCCCTTCGAGGGGCCGTCCGGGCTACCGTCCGTGCCGATGGCGATGGATCTGTCCCGGATGAGCCCAGACTACCTCGCCTTCGTGGAGCGGCAGGACGTCGGGCTGTGGATGGACAGCTTCGAGCGTGCCTTCTTCGAGACGGGGGAGGCGATTGTCGTCGAGGGCGAGCCCGGGGACGATGCCTACCTCGTCGTCGACGGGGTGGCGGTGGCGATCGCCCACGGCACTGGACCCGACGGTCCCGAGGTGGCGCGCTTCGAGCGGGGGGCGGTGTTCGGAGAGCTCGCGCTGCTCACGGAGCGGCCCCGGTCGACCACCGTGGTCGCAGCCGCCCCCACCGACGTGATGGTGCTGCACAAGAGTCAGTTCTGGCGGCAGCTCGAGACCAGCCCGGAGCTCGCCATGCGGCTCATGCGGTCCATGGGAGACCGCTTTCACGACGCCGTCATCAATGCCCCGCCCCGCAGCGGCGAGCCGTCGGACGGCTGACCCGCTCGGCACGCCCCCGCCGAAGGTCGCGCTTGCGCTCGTCGCCAGTTCGGCGGTTGAATCCGCCCGGAGGTCATGATGATCGAAATCTGGGGGGTCGTCGCCGCCCTCACCACCGGCGCGCTCGCGCAGGACGAGATGGCGGGCGGGGCCGAGGCACCTGCCGCGGAGGAGGCAGCCGCCGCCGTCGACTGGTCGGCGGCGATCGAGCTGCCCCGCCAGGCCGAGGGGGTTCGCGCCCTCGGCGTGCCGGCGGAGGAGGTAGCCAGCGCGCTCGGGTCCGCCCGAGACAGTGGGCTTAGCCCGAACGAGGCCGGGGACCTGCTGCAGGCCTCGACGGAGGCAGTGACCGCCCACGGTCCGGTCGAGGGCTTCGGCGCCCTCGTGCAGCAGCAGCTGGCCGAGGGCGAGCGGGGGCCGGACCTGGCGGCGGCGATCCGCCAGGCCCACGAGGAGCGGGGCATCGGCGCGGGCAAGAAGCTCGGTCACGACAAGCCCCCGACCGGCGCCACCGTCGGCGACGGCACCCCGGCCAAGGCCACGGCGGGCGAGGATCGGCCGCAGCTCGGCGCGGGGCGGCCCGCGCTGGACGCCGGCAGGGCAAAGATCGGCAAGGGCAAGCGCAAGCACAAGGCAAAGGGAGGCGACAAGTGATCGCGATTCAGCTTCTGCTCTCGGTCCTCGCCTGCGGGGACTCCGCCGATCCGGCCGCCGACGAGGCCACCCAGGAGGCGACCGACGCCGATGCGATGGCGGAGGAAGCGCCGGCTGGGGCCGACGCGGCGACCGCCGAGAAGGCAGCCACCATCGCGAACCAGCTCGCGGCCGGTACGAATCCCGACGAGGTCTTCGCCACCCACGAGCTTTCGTCGGAGGACTACCGCGAGCTGCTGTTCGAGGTGGCGGCGAATCCCGAGATGACGAAGATCTACCTCGAGAAGCGGGAGTAGCGCTACCCCGCGGCGTCGGCCCAGTCGAGGTCCCAGTCACCTGCGAGGTGCACCTCGGGCTGCAGCCAGACGCCGTGGGTGTCGTGCACCCGGGCGCGGACGGTCTCGATCAGCGCCCGGATGTCCTCGGCGGTCGCGCCCCCGAGGTTGACGAGGAAGTTCGCGTGCTTCGGGCTCACCTGGGCAGCGCCGACCGTGTGGCCCTTCAGTCCCGTGGCCTCGATGAGCCGGCCCGCGTGGTCGCCCTTTGGGTTGCGGAACGTCGAGCCGCACGTGGGCACGTCGGTCGGCTGGGTGCGCTCCCGATAGCCCAGGTGCTCCTCGACCAGGGCCCGGCTTCGAGCAGGATCCTCACCCGTGAGCGAGAATGTGGCGCTGCTCACTACGGCCCCGCGGGGGAGCGCCGAGCGTCGGTAGCCGAGCCCCAGGTCGGCGGCCGCCGCTCGGTGCGCCTCCCCCGAGGGGAGCACCAGACCCACCTCCTCGAGCCGGTCGGCGACCTCTCCGAGGCGTGTCCCCGCGTTCATCACCACCGCGCCCCCCACGGTGCCCGGGATCCCGGCCAGCATCTCGAGGCCTGTCCACCCCTCGCGCATCGCCTGGCGCACGAACCCCACGAGCTTGAGCCCTCCGCCGAGCACGAGCCGGTCGGGCCCCGCGGCTCGAGCCCGCGCGAGATCGCCGACGAGCCGGAGCACGAGGCCGCGGATCCCGCGGTCGCTGATCAGCAGGTTGCTTGCGTTGCCGAGCACGAACACGGGGCACGCGGTGGCTGCGCACTGGGTGAGCGCGGTCGCGAGCGCCTGCTCCGAGGCCACCTCGACGTAGCCGTCGGCCGGGCCGCCCACGCGCCACCAGGTCTTCTTGAGGAGCGGCTCGTCCTCGCGGACGTCGAGCCCTGCGGCGCGCAGCGCGGCCGCGACGTCGGGATCCAGGGGCAGAGCAGACCTCCCCTCGCAGGTTAACGCCGTGCCATGAGCGAGCATTCTTCGATGACCGTGGTGGGGGCGGGCCGCGTGGGGCTCGCGCTGCGTGCCCGAGCGGAGGCCCGGGGCGCGGCCGTGGGCCTGGTGGACCGGGCGCCGTCGCCGCTTCTGGAAGGCGAGCCCGGGCGGCCCATCCTGCTGGCTGTGCGCAACGACGACCTCCGCGAGGTGGTCGGCCGCGTCGCGCCAGCGCGCCGTGCAGACCTCGTCGCCCTTCAGAACGGGGCCCTCCGGGAGCTGCTGGCGGAGCTCGGCATCCCCGAGGCCACCCGCGGGCTGCTGTACTTCCTCGTTCGTGCACGGGGAGCCCCCGTGGAGCCCGGCTCGACCAGCTGGCTCGCGGGCCCTCACGCGGAAGCCGTCGCGCGCTGGTTCGGCACGCTCGACCTGGACGCACGCGCGATCTCCCGAGAGGCCTTCACCGAGGTGGAGTTCGAGAAGCTCCTCTGGCTGGCCTGCCTGGGGCCGCTCTGCGAAGCACACGAAGCCACGGTGGGCGAGATCGTCCGCGAGCACCGGACCGACCTCGCGGAGCTGGTGGAGGAGCTCGCTGCCGTGGGAGCCGCCGCGTGGGGCGTGACCACTCCCCCGCAGGCCCTGCTGAAGGGGCTGGTGGCCTACTCTGAGACCATCCCCGAGTACCGGGCGTCGGTCAAGGAGTGGCCGTATCGCAACGGCTGGTTCCGCTCCCAGGCACAACGGCTGGGCTGGTCCCTCCCGCGGCACGACCACTGGCTCGCGAGGCGGTGACGCCCCCGCCCGCGGATGGTGTCGAAGCCGACGTGGAGGGAACAGATGTGGCGTTTCGGTGGGCCGCTGCTGGCGGCGACGGGGTGTATCGTAGAGGTCGGGGGCGGGGAGCGCACGTGGACCTTCGAGGAACCGCACGCGCTTCAGGTCCGGCTGTCGAGCGGCGACCTCGAGGTCGAGTCGGTGCCCGGCGATGAGCTGACCGTGCACTGGGAGGGGGGCGGCCTGGGCGACAACGCCGCGCCCGACGTTCGCGACGACGAGGGGTGGGTAGTCCTCGACGCCAATGGCGGTCCGCTGGGCGGCGGGAGCATCGAGGTGGAGGTCCCGGACGGGACCTCCCTGGACCTGTCGGTGGAGCGCGGCTCCCTCGACGTCGAGCTCTACGCACCGGCGGACATCTACGCCTGCGTGGGGGCGGGGAGCATCCGGCTCGATGTGGCACCAGGGCCGTATGAGCTCGACGTCGGGGTCGGCGTGGGGGTGATCGGCACCGATATCTGGCACGAGGCAGGAGCCTCCTACCGGATCGAGATCTGCCTGGGCGCCGGGGACGTGGAGATCCGCGGGAGCTAAGCGGCTCGGTGGAGAGCTACTACTTGCCGGAGAACTGCACGTCGTCGAACCGCAGGGTGGGGCTGCGGATCGACGACCAGCCCCACACGTCGCTGCCGACCTCGGCGAGCTGGGCCAGCAGCCTCAACACGTTCCCGCCGACGTTCATCTCCGAGAGCGACTGGACCACCTCTCCCCGCTCGAGCAGCAAGCCGCGGATGCCGAAGCTGAAGTCGCCGGTGGAGGGGTTGCTGTTGCCGCCCAGGAAGCCGGTGACGAGCACAGCCTTGTCGAGATCGGCGGCCATCTCGGTCAGGGAGCGGGTGCCCGGGCGGACGATCCAGTTGGTCTTCGTGCCGGTGGGCGGCAGATCGAGCTTGCGCCCGTAGTACACGCCGATGTTGTAGTCCCGGAGCACTCCGTCTGAGACCATCGTGCGCGGCTTGGCGATCAGGCAGTCGCCGACCCACGGACGAGAGCCCAGGCCGCGCGGCAGGGTCGGGTCGTCGTCGATCGACAGGGCAGCGCTCGCGATGGGCTCGCCCAGCTTGCCCGCAAGGAACGAGCGGCCGTGGTGCAGGGCACCGCCGGTGAGCGGGCCCGCGAGGATGCCGAGGAGCTGGCCCGCCACGCGGTTCTCGAGCAGCATCGGGTAGCTCCCCGAGGGCGCCGCTCGGCTCCCGAGGCGCTGGCGCGCGCGCTCCGCGACGTCGTCGGCGATCGTGTCGACCGTGGGCAGGTCGGCGAGATGCCGCGCCGCGAACCCCGAGTAGGCCTCCGGTCGCTTGTCGCCCTCGGCGAGGGTGATGTCACCGCCGAGCGAGAACCAGGCGCCAGCCGTGCTGTCTGCGAAGCCGTTGGTCATCACCACGACCTCCTCGGAGCGTCCGTCGGCCACGAACGCCGAGGCAGACACGAGCTGCTCCGGGGCCTTGGCGAGGATCGCCTCCTCCAGGGCCTGGGCCAGGTCGGCACGCTGTGGCGGTGTGCGCCGCCCCCAGGCGGGGTCGTCCTGGTCGAGGTGCTCCTCGGTCGCGCCGCGGCCGCACAGCTCGGGGTCGGGCTGTCGGCGGTACGGATCGGGCTCGAGGAACGAGGTGAGCTGCACGCAGCGCTCGATGAAGCGCTCCAGGGCCTCGGGCCGCAGGTCGTTGGTCGCGTTGGACGTGAACCGCTGATCCTTCGTGACCGAGAGCACGAGGCCCTGCGTGGTGGCCTCCGTGGCTTGCTCGATCTCCCGGTCCCGGCGCTGAATCGTGTCGTGGGTGCCCCGCGACAGCTGGACCGAGACCTCGTCGGCGCCGCGGGCCTGCGCAGACGCCACCACCCGCTCGGCGAGGTCCATGAGCTCCGGATGCTGGATCATCCCCGACCTCCCCCGACCGAGAGCTTGCCGACGAGCACCGTGGGCATGCCCTGGCTGACCGGGACGCCCTGGCCGTCCTTGCCGCAGGTCCAGCCCCCTTCGTCGATCTCGAGGTCGTTGCCGACCTTCTCGATGGCCTCGAGGACCTCCGGGCCGTTGCCGATCAGGTTCACGTCCTTCACGGGGCGGGTGAGCTTGCCATCCTCGATCATCCGCCCGTGGCGCACGTAGAAGGAGAAGTCGCCGGCGCCGATCTGGACCGCGCCGTTGGCGAAGACCTCGCAGTACAAGCCGTGCTTGACGCCGGCGATGATGTCCTCGGGGGCGTGAGGGCCGGGCTCCATGTAGGTCGAGCGCATTCGCGGGAGGATCGGGTGCCGGAACGACTCGCGGCGGCCCGAGCCGGTCGCCGCCGCCTGGTAGTGACGCGCGCTGATCCGGTCGTGCAGGTAGGTTCGCAGCCGCCCGTTCTCGACGAGCACCGTGCGCTCGGTGGGTGAGCCCTCGTCGTCGACGTTGAGGCTGCCCCGGGCGTGGGGCAGCGTGGCATCGTCGACGATCGTGACCTCCTCGGGCGCGATCGCCTGGTTCATGCGACCCGCGTAGATGCTGATGTTCTTGCGGTTGAAGTCCGCCTCCATGCCGTGCCCGATCGCCTCGTGCAGCAGAATCCCGGAGCTGCCCGCCGCGAGGACCACCGGCATCTCGCCGGCGGGGGGGCTGCCGGCCTCGAGCGCCCGGACTGCTCGCTCGACGGCCTTCGAGACCAACCGGGACTGCCGCCCCTCGTCGTAGTAGGCGAGGTCACCCCGGCTGGCGACGTTGTAGCCGCCGGTCTCGCGGACAGTGCCGTCGGTGGCGGTGACCGAGACGAAGGCGCGGGTCATGGGGCGGTAGTCGGCGGTGCGGAGGCCGTCCGCGCGCGCGATGAGCACGTGCCGGTCGGTATCGCCCAGCATCACCTGGACCTTCTCGATCCGGTCGTCTGCGCTGAACGCGGCCGCTTCCCACGCCCGAATCATCGGCAGCCGCGCCGAGAGGTCCACGTCGGACCACGCCCGGTCGACCGGGTAGTAGTCGGGATGGGAGGCGGTCACCGCGGCCACCGGCCTGGCGCCCTGGTTGTGCGCGATCGATCGCGCCGTGCGCGCCGCGGCCAGCATGCTCGCGCGCGACAGGTCCTCGGTGTAGGCGTAGCCGACCTGGTTGCCCACCACGACCCGCACCCCCACGCCGAGGTCCACGGTGGTGGTGGCCCGGTCGACGATGCGGTCGGCGAGCGCGACGCCGGTGCTCGTGGTGTGCTCGAAGAACAGATCGGCGTCGTCGGCTCCTCGCGCGGTGGCCTCCGCCAGCACCTCCTCGATCACACCCTCGTGGATTCCGAACTGCTCGAACCAGGCAAGGGGATCCGTTGACTGCATGCACGCTCCATGGCCCAGGTTAACCCGAGCCCAGCAGGTTCCCTGGAGGCCGGTTGCAACGGTGGTGGCCGTACGCGTTACCCCCGCTCGGTATCGTGATTGGTGCCATCGTGGCGATGGCCTGGCCCACGGGCGAGGCTCCTCCGTGCGGGTCCCACATCAGGCGGGAGGTCGCCGACCTCGAGCTCGAGGAGCCGTGCGTGACCGTCGAAGGGCAGGCCCACTACGAGGTCGTGGTGCGTCAGCGTACGCCGGGCAACCTGCTCCGCGCGGAGCAGGTGCACTATCTCTTTCCGCTTTTTCCACCCCACGAGACCGAGGATCGAGCGATCCGCGTCCTGGTGCGCACCTCGAGGCCTCCCGAGGCGCTCGTGAGTTACGAGTCCATGGTGGTGTCGGGGCGACTGCTGCCAGTCACTGCAGAGCAGGTCCCTCCCGGTACCGAGATTCAGATCGGCAAGCGGTCCGGCTACTTCTTCACCGACCGCGTGCTCCTGCTCGTGCCCGACGAGATCGAGTCGGAGGGCGAGGTGTGGCGACGCGCCCCGTCGCGCTGAGGCGAGTACCGGCGGCTTGCGCTATGGAGCTTGCGCCCACGCGAGGGAGCCCATGGGTCAGGTCTTCGTCTCCATCGACCGTGCGGATCGGGTGCACCTCCAGGGGATCTGCGACGCGATCGAGGAGAGCGGCCACACCTTCTGGCACGACGGGTTGGTCGAGGCCCACGAGCCGTTCGCGGAGCGCGTGGAGGCGGAGATCGAGCGCTCGATCGGGGTGATCGCGCTGCTGACGGGGAGCTCCCTCAAGAGCGACTGGGTCCGCTACGAGGTCGAGTACGCGGCCAGCTTACGCCGCGAGGTGGTGCCGCTCACCCGTTCGCTCGAGCTCCGCGAGCTGTCCGCGCCTCCATGGGCCGTCGAGCTGCGCAAGCGGCGGCACATCGTCCGCTTCCAGGACAACGTCGGGGAGGCCACCCGCGCGCGGATCGTCGAGTCCCTGCGCTGGATCGAGCCCAACGCGGCAAAGGTCGTCTCCTTCGTCAACTTCAAGGGAGGGGTCGGCAAGACCACGCTCTGCGCCCTGTGTGGGTACTTCCTTGCGCTGGACCAGCGTCGCGACGCGCTCCTGCTCGACCTCGACGCGCAAGAGAACCTGGGCGATCTGTTCCTGTCGCGAGAGGCGATGGAGGAATCTGCCCAGACCTCCCGCACAGTGCTGTCGCTGTTCGAGCCGGTCCGGATGATCGAGACGATCCCGCCCGACAAGGACTTTCAGCACGTCACCCGGGTCGAGCAGCCGATTCCCGCCGAGGCCTTCGCGGAGCTCCCCACGCGGGTCGCGGGGGCGATGGAGCCTGGGCTCGGAGAGGGACGGTTGTCGCTCGTGCCCTCCGACTACCGGCTGATGAAGTTCTCGAGCGGCAGCCCTGGCCTGCAGGAGGTGTTCCGCGACCACTTCAAGCGCTCCCTGGGGCAGCTCAAGCGCGTCTACGACCTGATCCTGATCGACTGTGGTCCGTCGGCGTCCCTGCTCAGTCACTGCGCCCTGAACTACGCAGACATGGTGGTCGCGCCCGTGCAGCCCAACGAGAGCGCGCGTCGCGGCCTGACGTCCATGCGTCGGGCTGCGCGAGACGTGTTCGACTGCGACATCGACGAGAAGATCCATCCCCTGTTCAACTTCCTGCGTCAGGGCGTCGTGGGGGAGTACCGCTACGTCGAGAAGTTCACCGAGGACCCGGCGGGCAACGTCTCTGCCGACCTCGCGTTCCTCGGCAACAACACCCTGCGATCGCGGGTTCCCCAGTCCGGGGGGCTCGTCAACCTCAACACGGTGATGGACCGTCGGCTGCTCCAGCGCCAGGACGGCGGTCGGCGGCTGGCTCGCCGCCTGGGTCGGGCGGGGCCCGCGCTCGTCAGCCTGGCTCAGGAGGTCGTCGAGCGGCTCGGCCTGCCCGTCCACCAGGCCCCTCGGAAGCTGGGGCACTGACGTGCGCGCGGAGACCGAGGCGCTCCTCGAGCGCCTGCGAAGGTCCCGCGGCCAGATCACGCGGGCCCACTTCGAGGCCCTGCTGGCCGATGCGGCCGACATGGGCGCGGCGGCGCTGCTCGAGGCCATCGAGGCCCGGCTCGTGCCGCCCCCCTCGCGGTCGCAGCGCGCGGCTCAGCCGCTCCAGGAGGCGTTCCTCCGGGCGGAGCAGCGGGCCTACTTCCCGGTGCGGCGGGAGTTCGTGGACGCGGTGGTCGAGGAGGCGGTCGGAGCCCACGGACCGTCGTTCGACCTGCCCACGCGGGCGCGAACCATGCCCGGCCTGCTTCGACACTACGCGTCGCTGTGCTCGGAGGACGAGCTGGCCGAGCTGCTCCGCCGCGTTGGGGAGAAGCACGCCCACACGCGCTGAGCGACTCCCTGAACTGCTCGCTGAACTACTCGGTGTCCTGCGCCAGCACGTCGATCCGCGCCTCACCCGGGTCCGCGACCCCGTCCGCGTCCTCGTCGAGGTACAGCTGAATCCCGTCCGCGAGTCGCTGCGTGATCGCGCTCAGCACGTCGGCGTTGCGGGCCAGCGACACCTCGATCGGGTCGCCCGTGGTGGCGAGCAGCTCGTCGCGCTCGAGCCACTCCCCGACGTCGAACAGGAGCAGCCAGGCGCCCTCTCCCTCGTCGGCGCTCGGGGGCCGTGCGCCATCGAGGGGAAGCTCGAAGGTGATCTCGTCGGGAATGGTGACGGAAAAGTCCCGACTGTCGGAGAGCAGCGAGCCGGTGATAGCGACGGATGCGCCCCTGGCGGCTCCGGCGCCCGCAGGAGCGCTCGCTCCCGGTGCGACCGTGACCTCGAGCCGGCAGTACTCCTCGAGCTCGACCTGCGGCAGGGACTGGTCGACGACGTCCGGACCGGCATGGTCGGTCAGACCCAGGCCGCGGAACACGAGCTGGGGCTGCTGGGGAGTGTCGCACACCGTGAACCCGCGAACGTCGCCGAGGCGGAGCCAGAGGTTGTCGACCCGTACGGCGTTCTCTTCCTGCAGAGACACGTCCCGGTCGGTGGTGCGGGCGTTGTACAGGAGCTCCACCGTGCCTTCGGGATTGCCCGTCTCTGCGCCGCACGCGACCAGTAGCCATGCGAGCGACCACACACCCCGGTTCATGGACTCTCCTCCTGTGTGCCGTCGACCACCTTAGCGCGGTGTGCGCTCAGTCGTCGCCCTGCGTGAGCGGGAACATCTGCAGGTTCACCTGAACGACCTGGCGTGGCTCGGCTTCGCTCGCCGACATCTGCAGTAGCTCGCGCCGGAACGCCTGGAGCCGCTCCTTCATCCGCGCAAGCCCGCCCTCTCCCAGGCACAGCGTGACCGACGAGATGTCACGCTTCTCCTTCGGCAGGTCGTCGAGGGCGACCGCCGCCCGGCTCATCATCACTTGATGGTACTGGCGGTAGTGCAGGCCCTTGACCTCGGGGCCCGTGGTGACCAGAGCGTCGGTCGGGCGGAGCTTGCCCGTCTCGTCAGCCGTGAGCAGCTCGAGCTCGAGTAGCAGGTCGAGCGCCTCCTGGGCCTCCGCTCGCGTGATCGGGGGGAGCAGTCGAGGCGCGATCCAGTCCGGGTCCGCGGAGAAGTCGGTGCGGAACGCGAGCTCCCGGATCGCCGGCACGTACCACCGCGTGTAGTACAGGCCGTACGGAATGTCGATCCGGTGGATCTCCCGATGCTCCCGGAACCGGATGAGGCGGTCGTAGCGTGCCGCCTTCTCGTCCGTGCTCCGCGCCTGGGTGAATGCGACGAGATCCAGGAAATAGCTCAGCCGGTCACCCGCGAGTCCGCAGGCGAGGCCGAAGCGGTGGGCCATCTTCGGGGTGAGGTTGCGCTCTCCGTCGATGACCAGCTTGAGATAGTTGGGGGACTTGATTTGCGCCTTGCGGGAGAACGCTCGATAGGAGAAGCCCGACGACGTCTGCTTCTTGAACGCGTAGTAGTCCCCGAGGAACCTGCGCGCGTCCAGGTAGCTGAAGACATTGGGTACGTCGTCGGGCGGTCGTCCCATCGCAGTTGCGCTCGCTTTAGTTGGACTTGCTGGGCGGCACGAGCACGCCCTCGACCACGTGCACCACGCCGTTGGTGCCGTGCACGTCGGGAAGGGAGATGTCGGTGCCGTTGACCTGCGGCCCGTTCGTGAGGTCGACGGTGATGTCCTCGCCCTGAAGCGTCAGAATGGTCTGATCCTGCGTCAGGTCCCCGGACTCTACAGGGTCGGTGAAGGTGCTCGTATCGGCCACGTGGTAGAGCAGCACGTTCTCCACCTGGTTCGCGGTCAGCGTGTCGATCAGCGCCGATGCGTCGGTGAACGCGCCGTTCGTCGGAGCGAAGACGGTGAACGGCCCTGCACCCTGGAGGGTGGGCACGAGGCCCGCGTCGGTCAGGTTGGTGGCCAGGTCGGTCAGGCCCGCGAAGCCGGCCAGGTCGACGATGTCGGGCGGCGTGAGGACGCCGTCGATCACGTGCACGACCCCGTTGGTCGTCTTCACGTCGGCGATGGCGACCGAGGCGCCGTTGATGCTGACGCCCGAGGTGGTGTCGAACACCCACGAGACGTTGAAGTCGAAGTCGTTGACCAGCGCGCTCGGGGCCGTCGCGGGGATCGCGTCGGAGAGGACCTCACCGTCCGCGAACACGTGGTAGGTCAGGACCTCGTTCACGTCGAGGCCCGTGAGGTCGGCACTGGCGAACGCCGCGTTCGTCGGAGCGAAGACCGTGAAGGGCCCGTCGCTCTCGAGCAGGGTCGTGATCGACGGGTCCGCGCTGCCAATCGTGGTTGCGAGGTCGGTGAGGCCCGCGAAGCCGGCCGCCCCGAGGATGTCCGGCGGGATCAGGACCGTGTCGATCACGTGGATGATGCCGTTGTCGGCCTTGATGTCGGCCTGGGTGACGGTCGCGTCGTTGACGACCACGCCGCTCGACGTGTCGAAGAACAGGGTGAAGCCGGCCACGCTGTCGGCCAGGGCGGGCACCGAGCCCGAGTCCACCTCGCCCTCGACCACGTGGTAGGTCAAGATCTCGGCCAGCTGCTCGGTGCTCAGGCCGCTCAGGTCCACGCCCTCGAAGGCGTCGTCGGTCGGAGCGAACACGGTGAACGGGCCGCCGTTCGTCAGGGTGTCGGCGAGGCCCGCGTCGACCACGGCGCTCACGAGCGTGTCGAAGCGGTCGTCCGCCGACGCGATGTCGACGATGGAGTTCCCGGCGGGCGCACCCGTGTCGGCGCCGGTCTCTCCGGTCACCCCGGTCTTCTCGGCGTCGTCGTCGCTACCGCTGCACGCAGCGATCCAAAGGACGAGGGAAGTGGTCAGTGCAGTACGAATCATGTGTCGACTCCTCTCTGTAGGTGCTGGGCAGCACATGGAAAGAGGTGCCAATCTCGGACGGAGGCCGGCCAGTCTGCGACCGTGTAAAGTGTATGCTCCCAGTATACGCGAGAGTCCGACTGCCGCAGATTCACGCCGTTTGAAGATGCAAGTTGGAGCCCGCAGTCCGCCGAACGGGACTGTGGTGCATGTATACGCGACCGAGCCTACGAGTCGCCGGCGTGGGTCAGCGACACCATGAGGTCTTCGAACCCCACCGCGCGCCAGAAGGCGAGCGCGCGGTGGTCTCGGGCCAGGGTATAGACCTCGATGCGCGGGTAGCCTGCGCGGCGGGCGGCCTCCTGGAAGGTCTGCACGAGGTCCCGTGCGATGCCCTGGCGGCGGTG
Organism: uncultured Enterobacteriaceae bacterium; assembly: GCA_964393165.1. GTDB lineage: Bacteria > Myxococcota_A > UBA796 > UBA796 > DRPG01. The sequence goes on along the minus strand of CAYMSU010000098.1, from coordinate 430 downwards.
GTCGACGTGCACCCAGAGGTTCTCGATCCGTGCGCTCGGCGGATGGTCGAGCACGGGGTGGGTGGGCAGCGGCTTGCCCGACACGAGCCCCACGGGCACGCCCTCCCGCTCGGCGAGCCAGCACGCCGGGAAGGGCAGGAACTGGCCGAACCAGGCGTCGAGCACGTAGGCGCGGAGGAGTGCTCGACGGTGGTCGCGCAGCCGGAAGCGCGGGTCCGCAGCCTCGCCGTTGGCGTTGAGCTGGTCGAGGAGCTCGATACACGCGTCTACGTCGCGCCGCTCCGCCGGCCGGGGCCCCGTGACCGGCCCGCTCATCGCCCGGCGACCGTCACGACGACCGCGCCGCGAGGCGGCTCGCGCCCGCGTACTGCGCGGAGCCCTCGAGCTGCTCCTCGATCCGCAGCAGCTGGTTGTACTTGGCCACCCGATC
>CAYMSU010000097.1:0-15418 GCA_964393165.1 uncultured Enterobacteriaceae bacterium | reverse complement strand
ACCTACGTGAAGTCGACGAGCGGGCCCCGGATGGTCGGCGACTCCCGGGGCTACGGCGCCTGGCTGGGCACGGTGCCCGACTTCTCCACGATGCAGGCCGAGACCGGGGGCGTGAAGCTCGCCGACGTGCGGGCCGGAGGCCCCGCCGACCGCGCCGGGCTGCGCGCCCAGGACGTGATCGTGGGCCTCGCGGGCGCCGAGATCCAGAACCTGTACGACCTCACCTTCGTGCTCCGCGACCACCGGCCTGGCGACACCGTCGAGGTCGTGGTCCTGCGGGAGGGCACGCGGGTGACCCGCCAGGCCACGCTGGGCTCCCGCGCCCACATGAGCGCGCCGACGCCCGCCGCCCCCGAGAACCCCGCCGAGCACACGGACTTCTCGGTCGGGGCGGAGCCCGCGAGCCCCCACGCGAGCGACGAGGACTGGGCGCCCCGCGCCGGCCGTGCGGTGCCCGACCTGCTCGACCCGGCCGAGGGGCACCTCGCCGATCTGCGGCAGCTCACCTTCGGGGGCGAGAACGCCGAGGCCTACTGGGCGCCCGACGGCCGGCGGCTGATCTTCCAGCGCACGCCGAGGGCCGGGGCGAGCTGCGATCAGCAGTACGTCCTCGACCTCGACACGGGCGAGGTCACCCTCGTGTCCTCGGGCAAGGGGCGCACGACCTGCGGCTACTTCACGTGGCCCGACGGCGACGAGGTGCTCTACGCGACCACCGCGTCGTCGGGCGACGCCTGCCCGGAGCCCCCGGATCGGTCCCAGGGCTACGTGTGGCCCATCCTCGACGCGTTCGAGACCGTGGTGCACGCCCCCGGGGAGGCGCCGCGGCCGCTCCTGCAGAGCGAGGGCTACGACGCCGAGGCCACCGTGTGCATGAAGGACGGCCGGATCGTGTTCACGAGCACCCGCGACGGCGACCTCGACCTGTACCTGGCCGAGCCCGACGGCACGGGCGTACAGCGGCTCACCGACACGCCGGGCTACGACGGCGGCGCCTTCTTCGATCCGTCCTGCCGCGCGATCGTGTGGCGGGCATCGCGGCCCACCGGCGAGGCGCTGGCCGACTACCGCCAGTTGCTCGACCAGGGCCTGGTCCGGCCCTCGAAGCTCGAGATCTTCTGGATGGACCTCGCGAGCCGCGAGGTCACGCAGCTCACCCGCAACGGGGCGGCCAACTTCGCGCCCTACCCCCTGCCGGACGGCTCCGGGGTGCTGTACTCGAGCAACGCGAGCGACAGCCCGCGAGAGTTCGACCTGTACCGGGTGGCCCGCAGCGGCGGCACGCCCGAGCGGATCACCGTCACCCCGGGATTCGACGGGTTCCCGATGTTCAGCCCGGACGGCAGGTGGCTGGCGTTCGCGAGCAACCGGGCGACGCCGGAGGGCTCGAGCGACACGAACCTGTTCGTGGCGCGCTGGGTGCCGGGCGCGGCTCCGTGAGCCGCGGTCGGTAACCGATCGGTAAGCGCCCGCTCCCGGAGGAAACCGCGGGCGCTCCGCGCGGTCGGACCCCAGAGCCCTGGAGGTCCCAATGCTCGTGTTCCTGCTCTTTGCCGCCCTGTGCGCTGCCGTGGCCGGCGTGCCCATCGACGACCGGCTCGAGGTCGACGACCCCGTGCGGGTCGGACAGCTCGCGGTCTACCTGATCCGCGACGGGGCCGCGGCGGCGCCCCCCGACGGCGACTACACGCTGCTCGCCGACGCGCTCGCCGCCGGCACGCTCGTCATCGAGGAGGTCGACGCGAGCGGCTCGGTGCCCACCCTGCTCGCCCACAACAAGGGCTCCGCCCCCGTCCTCGCGATGGCCGGGGAGGTCATCGACGGCGGCAAGCAGGATCGCGTGCTCACGCAGGACGTGCTCCTCGAGCCCAGCGCCGAGCCCCAGCGCATCGCCGTCAACTGCGTGGAGCGGTCGCGGTGGTCCGCGGGCGTCGACGGCACCCAGTTCCGCTACGGCGGCCGCGGCGAGCTCGGCCTCGCGAAGACCGTGCAGGAGGACAAGAGCCAGGCGTCCACCTGGTCCAAGGTCGACGCGCTCAACGACGCCCGCGGCAAGCGCACCCAGACCGGCACCTACATGGCCTCGCTCGAGGATCAGCGCGCCGCGGACATCGACCGTGGGCTGGCCACGATCTCGGGCGCGCTCGAGGCCGCCCGCGGCGTAGGCGTGATCGCCGCCTTCGCGGGCAAGCTGCAGGCCGCCGAGATCTACGCCTACCCCTCGGTCTTCGCCCGCGCGCGGCCGGGGCTGCTCCGCGCCTGGCTGCTCGACGCCGCAGGCCAGGGGTTGCTCGCCGAGGTCGACAAGAAGCCGGTCATCCCGTCGGCGGCGGCCGCCGCCCGGTTCGTGCGCGAGGCGCAGGCCGCGCAGGAGAAGCTCCGAGAGGCGCAGCCGAGCGCCGACTACGTGGAGCTCGAGGCCCCGGCCGCGACCACCTACGAGCTGCGCACCAAGGCCGGCAAGACCCTCAAGTCGACGGTCTACGCGAAGTAGCCACCAGCAGGGCCTCCACCACCTCGGGGCTGGCGATCGGCAAGATCCGCTCGGCCGCCTCGAGGAGGCCCCGCTCCGGCGCGAGCAGGCCGCCGCGGAGCACCGCGTGGGGCAGATCGCGATCGGCCGCTCCCAGGGCGCTGGCGAGCACGCACCCGCTGGCGGAGAACCCGGCGAGCAGCGCGAAGTCGACGCCGGGGAGCGACAGCGTGCGAAAGGCGTTGGGCGCGGTCTTGTGCACCCGCCGATCGTCGGCGCCGACCGGGAGCTCGGCGAGCACCTCGAAGCCGTCGGTGCCCGGCCCCCCGCGCTCGTCGTCCTGGACGAAGATCACCGGGTGCCCCCGGTCGCGGAACGCCTGCGCCACCTCCGCGACGAGGTCGACCACGTCGGCGAGGGCGGGGCAGCGCATGCGCGCCCGGAACCGCTCCTGCAGATCGATGACGACAAAGGCCAGTGCCATGGTCGCCATCCTACGTCGGGCGGTCGACAGAATCGTCGCGGGGTGCTCGCGAGACCGCCACCTTGTCGCGAGAGTCGGCCTCTACCCTGGGAGCCGCCCAGCCGAGGTGCCCCGTGCAGTTGAAGCCTACCGACGTCGCCCCCTCGTTCACCGCCACCACCTGGCAGGGCGAGACGTTCGCCCTCGACGATCTCCGCGGCCACCCCGTGTGGCTCGCGTTCTTCCGCTACGCCGCGTGCCCGCTGTGTGCCCTGCGGGTGCACGACCTCGTCGAGCGTCACGACGCGCTGTTGGCGCGAGGCCTGAAGGTGGTGGGGGTGTTCCAGTCCCCGCTCGACAAGGTCCAGAAGTTCGTGAACCAGGGGCAGGTGCCGCCGTTCACGGTGCTCGCGGATCCCGAGCGCAAGCTCTACCCCACCTACGGGCTGCGCAGCACGTGGACGGCCTACTACAACCCGGGCTACCTCGGGCGGCTGCGCCGCTCGCTGAAGCTCGGGCTGTTCATGGAGCACTCGCCCGACGGCGACCCCTACACCGTGCCCGCCGACTTCCTGATCGACCCCGACGGAACCATCGCGGACGCGTACTACGGCCGGCTGATCGCCGACCACATCCCGTTCGAGCGGGTGGATGCCTTCCTCGAGCGGCTTCCACAGCCGGTCGCGTAGCCCCTCCGGTCCACAAGGGTGGTTCAGGAGGCGGGCCCGGACTCCGCACGGTAGCCGAGCAGCTCCAACGCCTCGTCGAGGTGGAGCTCGCGGAACCCCGCGCCCTCGCCCCGGAACAGCGTGCGCACGCAGCGGTGCTCGAGGGGCGCGACGTCCTCGGCATCCTCGAGGATGACCGTGCGCTCGGGGTCGATGCCGTGCTGCGCGATGTACGCGGCGATCTCGGCGCCCCTCGTGTCGAACTCGAGGATGGGGGTGGCGCCGATGATCGGCGCCTCGAGACCGGCGCGCCGGAGCACCCCGACGAGCTCGTGCCAGTCGTAGAGCGTGCGCCACGAGCTGCTGATCACGATCCGACCGCCGACCCGATCGCAGAGCACCTGCACGCACGCCACGCAGTCGGGATCGAGCAGGCGATGGCGGGCCCCGGACGGGCGCCCCTCGGCGTACCAGCGGTCCCAGGTGTCTTCGGTGGCGAGGACACCGTCGATGTCGACGAAGATGTGCACACGAAGTGCGTAGCCTCTGTGCCATGATGGCGCATGTCCTCGCGTGGTCTCGCCCCCCTCTTTGCGGCCGTGCTCGTGGCCTGCGCGGCGCCCGCGCCGGTGACCGAGGCGGAGGCCGACCTCGGCTGCTTTGCCCCCACCGGGCGCTACACCCTGTGCGACGGCGCGCTGCACGCCCCCGACGGCGCCCGGGCCTGGCTGCGCGGTGTGAACGTGGCCCAGTCCCGCAAGCTGCCGCCCTACACGGGGGGCACACGCGCGGCCGACTTCGCCGCGATGACCGCCCTCGGCCTCGACCACGTGCGGCTGATCTGGACGTGGGCGGCGGTGATGCCCGGGCCCGACGAGCTCGACGAGGCCTACCTCGATCGGCTCGAGGCGGAGGTCCGGGCCGCGGGGGAGGCGGGCCTCGCGGTCGTGCTCGACAGCCACCAGGATCTGTACGGCGAGGCGATCCGCGACGATCTCGGGACGTTGGGCAACGGCGCCCCGGTGTGGGCGTGTCCCGCGTCGATCGCGGCGTCGTTCACGGAGCGGGCCGAGCCGTGGTTCGCGAACTACCCCCACCCGGCGGTGTCGGGGTGCTTCGACGCGCTGTACGACGACGTCGAGCTGCAGGCGGCGTTCGCCCGCGCGTGGGGGGCGGTGGCCGAGCGGGTGGCCGGGCTGCCCCAGGTCGTGGGCTACGACCTGTACAACGAGCCGTACTGGGGCTCCCACCCGGCCGCGACGTGGGAGGCGGAGGTGCTCGCGCCCCTCTACGAGCGCCTGGCGGCGGCGATCGCGGTGCACGACGCAGACGGGCTGCTGTTCGTCGAGCCGGGCGTGAACAAGAACCTGCTGGGCACGAGCGGGCTGGTGCGACCGGACGTCGGCGCCGGTGTGGTCTACGCGCCGCACCTGTACGACCCCCGCACGGAGGCCGTAGGCGCCTGGGACGGCGATCTCGGCTTCGTCGAGGAGCGCCTGGCGGTCGACGCCGCGGAGGCCCGGGACCTCGGCGCTGGCGCCGTGTACGTCGGCGAGTGGGGCGTGCCCGGTCGGTTCGCCACGGACGTCGACTTCGTCGCGCAGGGGAGCGCGGCGCTGGACGCGGCGGGCGTGCACTGGGCCATCTGGCAGTGGGGACCGGGGGGGCCAGGCAGCTATGCGCTGGTCGACGAGGACGGCCAGCTGCAGCCGCACGCCGTCGGCCTGCAGGCCCCGCGCGTGCTCCGGGTGGCCGGCGACGCCCTGCGGATCGAGGACGACGGCGCGACGTTCGCGGCCACGTTCACCGCGCGGACGACGGGGGCCCGCACCCGGGTGGCGGTGCCCCCGGGAGCCCGCGTCGACGTCGACGGTGGCGCGATCGACGAGGCGCGCGAGGGGGTGGCGGAGATCTGGGCGCACGCGGCGGGGGCGCCCGTCACGGTGTACGTGGAGCGATGATGTGGTGGATCATGGCCTGTGGCTGGTGGAGCTCCCCGGCGCCCGACCCCGCGCGCGCTGCGCCCGAGCCCGAGCCCGAGCCCGAGCCTCTGGTGGTCGACGAGGAAGCCGCCGCGGCCCTGGCGGCGGCCGCCGCGCTTCCCGACCCCGGCAAGGACGACCACCTGATGGGGCTCACCGTCTTCCTGCAGGCGGATCCGAATGCGGTCGAGGCGGCGCTGGCGGTGCGCTACCCCGCGTCGGTGGCCGGCGAGGGCCAGATCCTGCACGTGGTGAGCGACTCGGCGATCGCCGACGAGCTGCTGAGCGTCACGCTGTTCGGCGGAGCGGGGGGCGAGCACGCCACCCTCACCTTCCTTAGCGAGCGCGGCTACGCGGCGAGCCCTACAGCGCCACCACCAGCGCGGTGATCCCGCCGCCGAGCACCAGCACGCCCACGATGATCAGCACGATGCCCCACACCGGAAACCCGCCGCCCGAGGAGGGCTCGGGCGCCGGGCCGGTGGCCGGCTGCGGATCGGGCACCGGCGCCGGCGGCGGCGCCGCGGGCTGGGTGTCGGCCGCCGAGGGGGGCACCGGCGGCGGGGCGGTGGCCGCCGTCTTCACGTAGAGCATGACCGGATCGCTCTCGTCGGCAGGCTCGCCGGGGGTTCCGGCGTTCGAGACCGCCAGGCGGAACGGGTACACACCCACGTCGACCGAGGGCGCGAGGACGATCGCGGCGCGCACGGTGCGCGACTCGCCCGGCGAGAAGGGCGTGGCGAAGGAATCGCCGAAGTCCGTGGAACCGGCGAACACCGGGAGATCCGCGGTGATCGAGCCCGCGCCGGTGACCGGATCGTTCGTGAGGTTGGCGACCGTGAACATGGCCTGCACCGACCGATCGGTGCCTTCTTCCAGGTTGTCGGACCAGGCGCGAACTTCGAAGGTAGTGGTCAAGGGCCCTCCCGCGGGGCGGAGTGTAGTGGAGCCGAGCCTACGTGTCGCTGTCGTCGAAGCGGGAGCCGTTGGCCACGTGATCACCCGAGGGCAGCGCCGATGAGGTCGCGAACATCTCGCGGCCCAGGCCCAGGATCTGGCCTGCCAGCGGGTTGTCCGACGAGAGCCCCAGCGGCGTGGTCTTCGAGCCGTACCCGGGGCCCACCCCGAACCGCACGAACAGGAACCCGGTGGCGTCGTGGCGCATCGCGTGGCGGGCGACCGCCGGCAGGGCGTCGAAGTGCCGCAGCACGCTCACGTTGGGGCCGACCATGCCGCCCGTAGTGCCCTCCGGCGGCGGTGAAGGTCCTCGCCCCGGAGGCGCCGGAGCCGCTGCGCGCCCTGTGCGCGCGGTGCATGGCGCGCGATGCGGGGGCGCGGCCGGCGGAGGCCTCGGAGGTCGTAGACGCGCTGCAGGCGTGGCTCGAGGGCGCGGCCCGGCGGGAGCGGGCGGCCCGGGTGATGGCGGATGCGCAGCCGCTCCCGGAGGAGGCCCGAAAGCGGCGGGAGGCGGCCGAGGCCCTGCGGGCGCAGGCGGGGGAGGCGCTGGCGGACGTACAGCCGTGGGATCCGGTGGACAACAAGCGCCCGGGGTGGGCGCTCGAGGCCCGCGCGGAGGAGGCGGAGCGCGAGGCGACGGTGATCGAGGCGCGCTACGAGCAGGGGGTCCGCGCGGCGCTGGAGCTCGACCCGCAGCACCGGCCGGCGCTGGACGCGCTGGCGGAGCTGTACAAGGCGCGGCTGGTGCGGGCGGAGGCCCAGAGCGACGAGGGGGCGGCGGCGAGGTACACCACCCTGCTGGCGTCGCACGACGGAGGGCGGCACGCGGCGTGGCTGCGGGGCGACGGGGCGGTCACCCTGGTGACGGATCCGCCGGGGGCCACCGTGCTGCTGGAGACGTACGAGCCGCGGGATCGGCGGCTGGTGGCGGTGCCGCAGCGGGAGCTGGGGCGCACCCCGCTGGTGGAGGTGCGCCTGCCGCGGGGGAGCCACCGCCTGCGGATCCGGCGGGAGGGCCACGCGGAGGTGCCGTATCCGGTGGCGGTGGGCCGGGGGGAGCACTGGCACGGGGTCCCGCCGGAGGGCTCGGAGGCGCTCCCGATCCGGCTGCCCCGGGAGGGGGAGCTGGGCCCCGACGACTGCTACGTGCCGGCGGGGTGGTTCACGGCGGGCGGGGATCCGCAGGCGACCGACGGGTGGCCGGAGCGGCGGCAGTGGGTGGAGGGGTTCGTGATGCGGCGGTTTCCGGTCACGAACACCGAGTACGTGGCGTTCCTGAACGAGCTGGAGTCACGCGGGCAGCCCGACGAGGCGGCCTTGTTGGAGCCCCGGGCCACCGGCGACGGCGCCGCGATCTATCTGCGCGAGGCGGACGGGGCTCGGCGGGTGCCCCACGTCGACGCCGCCGGCATGGCCTGGGGCCCTCGGTGGCCGGTCGTGCTCGTGAGCTGGCGCGCGGCGGCCCGCTACGCCGCATGGTCGGCCCGCCGGAGCGGGCAGCCCTGGCAGCTCCCCCACGAGGTGCAGTGGGAAAAGGGCGCGCGCGGCGTCGACGCTCGGGCGTTCCCGTGGGGCGACCGGTTCGATCCGAGCTTCGCCTGCACCGCCCACAGCACTGCCCAGGGAGCGAGCCCCTGTGAGGTCTCCGCGTTCCCGACCGACGAGAGCCCCTACGGGATCCGAGGCCTCGGGGGAAACGTGCGCGACTGGTGCGCGAACCCCTACCGGCGGGCCAGCGGGGAGGACGTGGCCGACGACCTGCGGGTGGTCCGTGGCGGGTTGAACGCCGCCTCCGCCCCGAGCCAGAGCCGCTGCGCGGGGCGCCTGGTCGGGCGGCCCGACCAGCGCTCCCCCGCGTTCGGGTTCCGGCTGGCCCGTCCCCTCCCCCGTCAGGGGTAGGCGACGCCGTCAGGGGTAGGGGACGCCCGCCGACGCGGCCTCGAGGTACGTGGCCGGGTCGGAGGGCGCGCTGCCGGTGTGCTCGAACAGGTGCAGCTCCGTGGCCTCGTCGATCAGGCCGGTGGCCGCGTCGAGGATCGAAGCGTCTGCAAACCACAGCAGATCCCCGCTGTCCGTGTCGACGGTGAGCCAGCCCACCCGGTCGGTGGAGGTGGAGGGGCCGGCATGGATGCTGTAGAGGTGGTCGACGCCGGCGCCGGTGTGCAGCGACCGGGGCGGCCCCACGAACGCGGCCTCGGCGCTCGCGGTCCACTGGGTCACGTTGGGCGGCGCGGGCGGGCTGGCCAGCCCGCCGGACTCGCACCGCATCCGGAACTCGGCGGGCCAGGCCCCCGGCGCCCCCGACCCCGTCTTCCAGCGCACGTGGTCGCGGCCTGCCTGAAAGGTCGCGGGCAGCGGGTCGGCGTAGCTCGTGGGAAAGGCCAGGAAGTGGCCGATGGCGTTGGCGGCCGTGGCCATCGGGTGGCGCAGGGTCCACGCCGCGTAGCTGGAGGTGCCTCCCGGCTTGGGGAACCCCTGGGGGTCCACGATTCCGTGGTTGCAGCCGTTGACCTGCCGCCCGTTCGCCCGCAGCGCCGGCGGCACCCGCAGCACAACCTGGCCCGCGGGGCCGGACGCGGCCGGAGGTCCAGCGGGCGCCTTCGACGGCGCGGGACGGTCGCCTCGCGAGCTCCGGCCGCAGCCCCGCTTGCCCGACAACGCGCACACCAGCCGCTCGCCGCTGATCCCGAGCCGCACGTAGGCCCCGCCCCACGGCACCGTCCGCGTGCGCTGCTCCACCGTGCCCGTGGTCACCCCGCGCACCCGCGCGCGGCTCCCCGCCACGTCGCCCCACAGGCCCACGCCCAGGCTGAAGGCATCGACGCCGAGGAACGCCCCGAGCGTGTACATTCGGCCGATCCGGTCGCCCACGGCCGCACCGACGTCCCCGCCGAGCGACCAGTCCGCGCCGCCACCAAAGCGGTGCTCCACGCCCACCGACAGGAGCGGCTGGGGCCGGATCAGGGCCTGAGCCACGGGCTCGAGCTGGAGCCCGTCGCCCTGCGGGTTCTCCACGAGGCGGAAGTCCCGCGGGGTGTAGAAGGCGGCCGGCGCCACCACCGACAGCGCCGACACCACGCCGCTGCCGGTGCCCTTGCCCCGCGTGCTCCGCAGCTCGCGAGGCGCCGAGCAGTCTGGCGCAGTGGCCTGAAGCAGGGTCGTCTCGGCCAGGTAGGAGGACAGGTCCAGGGTCTGACGACACACCTGGACCGTGGTCGGCCGCCCCGCGGGCACCCGACCGATGGACAGGGCTCGGAGGCCGGGCCCCTTCGACTGGTCCATCCAGTCCAGCACCGCGTCGATGACGCGATCGAGCTCGAGCGCCCGCCGCGCGGCGAGCGAGGTGTCCGAGGTGTCGCTCGACTGCGTGCGGAAGGTCGACAGCGCGGTTCCCAGGCCGGTCTGGAGGTCCCGGAGGGTGTCCCCGGCATCCGGGAGGCGCCACTGGATCTGGCGCCGCACCGACAGGTCGACGAGGCGCACGGCTTCCAGGAGCTTGAGCTTGGCCTCCTGATTGGGTGCGTTCGCAGGGTCCTCGGGCACCAGCGGGTCGCCACCGAGCGGCGCAAATCCCACCACCGGGGGCGCATCCCCACCGACGGAAACCGAATAGATGGCGAACGGATCGGGATCGTGGATCTCCACCTCGAGGAGCTCCCCTGGCGAGAAGGCGGGCGCTTGCCCGAGCCCGTCCGTCCAGCCGGGGTCGTCGTGCGTCCACGTCCACTCGAGGGCGACCGGCGCCGCGTGGGAAGGTGAGGCCAGTCCGGCGAGCAAGAGAAGCGATGATGGCATGGGTCCCCCGGGGGTGCGGCCATTTTGCGTCAACATCAAGGGATGTCAACGACCCTGCGGCCCGTGAGCCGCGCGCCTCCCACCCTCCGTCTGGCGAGGCGGCAAGGCGGTCTTGGCGTCACGCCAGGAAGTGCGAGCCGGCAATTGCTTTACCGATTCTGTCGACTCGCGTAGGATTCCCCTGATCGCACAACGAGGTCGCCGGTGTCATCCGTCCAACGGAGGCTGCTCTACCTACTCTTGACACTGGTGTTGCTCGTGATCTTGGGCGTTGGTCCCGTGGTCGGGTGCTCTCGCCGGAGCTCCGAGCAGGCGCACTTCTACAGTGGAGCGTCGCGCGAGCGCCTGGTCGTCGCGTTGGACCGGCTCGGCGTAATCCTCGCCGCCGGGGTGAGCCCCTCGAGCTTCTTCGAGCAGCTGCCTCCACGGTTCGGTGAGGTCGAGCGAGGCGACCGAGGCCCGATCTTCACCCTGAGGCTGCGCCGACCCGCGGATGAGGTCACGGACCTCCTGCGGCTGGCCGACGACCTCACGCAGGCGTTTCCCGACGCGCTGGCTCGGTCCGGCGCGATCGTCCCCCCCACCCCTCCCTGGACGGCTCCGGTCCTGCTCACCGACGAGGTGGTCGCCTCGTTCCCGCCTGGCACCACGCTCTCGGAGCTCGCGGACGTCGGCGCGTCGGTCGGACTCACCCTGGTACCGAAGGGCGACGGGGACGGCGAGCAGGTCGCCACGCGGGCGCTGTACACCGTCGGCTCGCAGCCCACGACGTCGCCGATCGATGCTGCGAACGCGCTCGTCGGCACCGGTCGCGTCGCGTGGGCGCAGCCAACTTCGTGTTCGTCATCGACCAGCGGGCTCCGCAGGATGTTCCCGACGACGCGCTGTTCGGCGAGCAGTGGCATCACCGCAACCTCAGTCAGGCCAACCAGGCCGGCACCGCGGGGCTCGCGGACGCCGACCTCGACACGCCCGAGGCGTGGTCCCTCGAGGGCGGCAGCGCCGACGTGGTCGTCGCCATCCTCGACGACGGATTCGACGTCGACCACCCCGACCTGAAGCCGCGGATCGCGGTGTGCCCCACGCCGCCGCTCAACGCACTGTGTCTCGCCCCCCATGAGACCTGCGACAAGCACACGCTGTGGCCGGCCCGCCACGGCACGGCGGTGGCCGGCATGGCGGTCGCCCACCGAGACGACTCCGTCGGCGTCGTCGGGGTCTGTCCGAGCTGCTCGCTCCTGCCCGTCCAGGTCACGGGCTACACGGCCGACCTCACCTCGATGATCCTCGCGTTCGACGAGGTCCGGAAACCCTCGAACCACGTCGACGTGGTCAACGCGAGCTGGGGCATCGTGGCGAACCACAGTCAGTACCAGCCGCTGGTCGAGGCGATCGTCGAGCCGGACGTGGCCAAGGCGGATCCGCTGGTCGTCTTCGCCATGCCGAACGACCCCTTCGACCAGTGCAGCGGCGCCTTCAAGGACATCTCCGCTCTCGACGAGGTGATCGCGGTGAGCCGGTCGACGAACGACGACCTCGCCGACAACGCCGGCAAGGGCGCGTGCATGGACCTCCTGGCGCCCGGGGGGTCTTGTGGATGGGACAACGGAAGCCCCAAGAGAGGCTCCCTCTGGGGCACGACCACCGACGGGAGCGGCCCCGATGGCTACAATCCGCTCCCTACGACGCAGTCGGACCCCACGTGGAAGGGCTGGGGCTGTGACTGTCCGAAGGCCGAGGGCACCGACACCGCCTACACCCACTGCTTCAACGGCACGTCGATGGCTGCCCCGCTCGTCGCGGGCAGCGCCGGGCTCGTGCTCTCCGCCGACGGCTCGCTCGACCGGGCACAGGTCCAGGCGCTGCTCCAGGACACCGCCGACAAGATCGACCACGTCGCCGCCGCCTACCACCCCGCCACCGGCTTCAGCGACACCCACGGCTACGGCCGCGTCAACACCTTCGAGGCCGTGCGCGTCGTGTCCTCCGCCGCCGGCGGCCGCGGCGGCCACGACCTCGTCGTCCGCGACAACGCGCTGGACTGGGGCAACACCGAGCCCCCCCACGCCGCCCTCGGCCACTGGATCAGCGAGGACATCAAGGTCGATGCCCCGGGCCCGCCCCCAAGGAGGTCCCCGACGTCCGGGCGCGCCTGTTCTGGGCGCAGTTCGGCACGGCGCTGCAGCCGCTCACCCAGGGTTTCTGGGACGCCGTCGACAACGACCTGCGGTTCAGCGACGGCGAGTGGACGTCCCTCGACTGCGTGGACGGCAATCCCGGGTGCCTGTCCCTGACCGTCCCCTACGCGGGGGCCGGCCCCGACCCCGCCGGCACCCTCGTGCGGTTCGACTTCCCCGCACCCGACGTCGACCCCACGCGCCAGGACCACTTCTGCATGCTGGCGGTGGTGCTCGCCGACGACGATCCGGTCCTCCCCTCCTCCCGCAGCAGCCAAGCGAGCGCCGACGACGCCGTCCGCACCGACAACAACATCACCCTTCGGAACTACTTCGAGCTCACGTCCTCGGCGTCCGGGGACCCCCAGGAGGTGGAGCTCCTCGTGCGCAGCCCCTACCAGGAGGGCAACGGCATCGCCACGCTCCGCGTCGAGCACCCGCCCTCGTGGCGAGCGACGCTCCTCGGGCCCGAGGGCGAGCCATTCCCCAAGGAGTTCTTCGTCTCCCCAGGGGCGTCGACGAGGGTGACCGTGGTGATCGACAGTCCGTTCTGGGCTCGCGCGGATCAGGAGCTACGCGTCGTCCAGCAGACCCGCCGCCTCGATGGCGGCGACCTCGTGCAGAGCGGCCTCACCGTGCGGTACGCGGCCGTGGAGCAGTGGTCGGTGGAGTAGCCAGCGCCTCGCGCGCCCGCCGCAGCCGGCTCGCCAGCTCGCTCCGCGGCCCCACCCGCAACGTTCCGGCCAGCCGCTCCGCCTCCGCCAGGCGCTCGTGGGCCCGGTCGCGCGCGCCCCAGCGCGCCTCCCAGGCCGCCTGGGTGGCGAGGATCGAGGCCAGCTCGATCATCAGCCCCATCCGCCGCAGCCGCGCCACCGACGCCGCCCAGAGCGCGCGCGCCTCCGCTGTCGCCCCCCGCAGCGCGGCCACCTCCGCCTGCAGGCCCCGCACGAAGCCCACCTGACCCTCGTGGTCCACCTCCTCGTGGATCGCCAGCGCCTCCGCGAAGTGGTCACTCGCGCCCCGAAGATCCCCGAGCGCCACCTGCAGCCGCCCGAGGTTGGCGAGCAGCCGACCCTCGGCCCGCCGACTCCCTACCTCCCGGTGGATCGCGAGCGCCTCCGCGTAGTCCGCGAACGCCTCCTCCGCCTGCCCCTCGTGCGCCCGCACCATCGCGATCATCTCCAGCATCACGCCCTCGCCCCGGCGGTTGCCGACCTCCCGGTGGATCGCGAGCGTGGCCTCGTAGGCCGCCAGCGCCTCCTCCACGCGCCCCTGCTCGAAGTGGAGCACCCCGACGTTGCCGAGCACGTGGCCCTCGGAGCGCCGGTTGCCGACCTCCCGGTGCACCTCCAGCGCCTGCGCGAGGTAGTCGTGCGCCTCGTCGAGCCGCCCGTGCCGGCTGTGCAGCGCCCCCAGGTTCGTCAGCGCCATCCCCTCGCTGCGCCGATCCCCCTGCTCGCGATCCATCCGCAGCGCCTCGGTGAGCAGCGCGAACGCCTCCGCCGCGTCGACCGTAAACCCGCCCTCGAACACCGTGAGCTGCGCGAGGGCCGCCTGCTCGACGGGCGCGAGCAGCTCCCACGACCAGTCCAGCATCGCCCGCAGCGACGCATGGCGATTCTCTCGCCCGCCCGGAGACGTGAGCAGCCCGAACCGCTCCGCGATCCGCGCCCGGAGCACGCTGGGCGCGAGCACCCGCACGCGGGCCGCCGCCAGCTCGATGGCGAGCGGCAGCTGGTCGAGGGCCTGCACGAGGTCGCGGACCTCTCCGGGATCGAGCGCGAGGTCGGGCGCGGCCTGCCTCGCCCGGGTGGTGAACAGCGCCGCCGCCTCGTCGACGCCCAGCGGGGGCACCGGGAGCACGGTCTCCCCGGGCAGGCCGAGGACCTGGCGGGTGGTCGCCACGAAGCAGGCCTCGGGCGCCCGGTCGAGCCAGCGCGCGAGCGCGCGCCCCGTGCTCTCCGCGACCTGCTCGCAGTTGTCGAGCACCACCAGGCAGCGGCCCCGGGCCGCGATCGCGTGGCTGAGCTGGCCGACGGGATCGGCGTGCTGCAGGCGGACGTCGAGCGCGCGGGCCACCGCGTAGGCGATGCCGTCGAGGCCGCGGGCCTCGGCCAGGTCACAGAACCAGGCGCCCCCGGGCCAGCCCCCGAGCCAGGTCCACGCGTAGTGCACGGCGATCCTCGTCTTGCCGCTGCCCCCCATGCCCAGCAGGCTCACGAGCCGGGCCCCGTGGTCGAGCAGCCGGCTGAGCTCGGCCAGCTGGCGGCGGCGCCCCACGAACCGATCCCGCTCGGCGGGCAGCGACTTCCGGATCTCGCGGACGGGGCGCCACCCGCCGTCGACCTGGTGGACCCGCCAGACCTTGGCGGCGTCGGGGGGCGGGGGCTGCGCGGCGCCCCCCGGGGGCACGAGCTCGAACAGCTCGGTCGGCCGCTCCACCCCCTTCATGCGCCAGTGCCCCTGGGAGCGCACCTCGATCCCGCGGTCGGCCTCGAGCTGGGCGACCGCGGCGGGGGTCGCGAGCGTCTGGCCGCCCCCGGCGAGCGACATGACCCGCGCGCCGACGGCCTTCGCGACCCCCTCGACCTCGACCGGCTTGGCGCCGCGTGCGACGTCGGCGGGATCGTTGCGACGCAGCCGAACGGGGCCGACGTGCAGCCCCACCCGCGCCCGCAGGGCGGGATGGAGCCGGGAGAGCGCGGCGTGGTAGGCCTGCGCGAACCGCGCCGCCCGCCCGGGGTGCTCGAACAGCAGCAGGAACCCGTCGCTCTTGTCGATCTCCCAGCCCCCGTGGGCGGCGATCAGGTCCCGCGCCAGCCGATCGTGGGCGTGCCACAGCCGGGCCCCCTCGGCGTCGCCGAGCTGCTCGGTGAGCCGGAGGCTGTCGACGACATCGGTGC
>CAYMSU010000096.1:0-15438 GCA_964393165.1 uncultured Enterobacteriaceae bacterium | reverse complement strand
GGAACGGCTCCAGCGTGATCGTGTCGCCATCACGGTACTCGCGCATGTGCAGCTGGCAGATAGTCGTGCGCGCGTTCGGGCCATGGGCGACGCCGTTCACCATCGCGCCGCAGGAACCACAGATCCCCTCGCGGCAGTCGTGCTCGTACACGACGGGCTCCTCTCCCTTCTCGATCAGCTGCTCGTTGAGCAGGTCGATGGTGTCGAGCATGGTCATGTGCTCGGAGACCCCCTCGAGCTGGTAGGTCTTCAGAGCGCCGGGGGCGCCGGGGCCGGCCTGGCGCCAGATCTTGAGCGTGAGGTTCATGCGTAGTTCCTCGTGGCAGGCTTGACGGCAGAGAACGACAGCGACTCGGTGTGGCGCTTCGGAGCCTCGTCGTCGCCTTGGTACTCCCAGACCGCCACGTGGGTGAAGTCCTCGTCGTTGCGTAGGGCTTCACCATCGGGAGTCTGGTACTCTTCGCGGAAGTGCGCGCCGCAGGACTCCTCGCGGGTGAGCGCGTCGTGCAACATGATCTCCGCGAAGTCGATGAAGTCGGCCACGCGGCCGGCCACTTCGAGCGCGGTGTTCATGTCGTCGGCGGAGCCCGGAACGGACACGTTGGTCCAGAACTCCTGCTTGATCTCCGGCAGCTTCGCGATGGCGGCCTCGAGCCCTTCCCGCGTGCGGCTCATGCCACACGCGTTCCAGACCAGGTCTCCGAGCTCCCGGTGGATGGAGTCGGCCGAGCGCGTGCCCTTGATGGCGAGCAGCTTGTCGAGCCGCCCCGACACGAATGCCTCCGCGTCGGCGAACGCGGCGTGGGCGGTGTCGGCTTGGGCGGGGGACTGCGTCGCGAGGTAGTCCCCGATGGTGTAGGGGAGCACGAAGTAGCCGTCCGCCAGCCCCTGCATCAGCGCGCTGGCCCCGAGCCGGTTGGCGCCGTGGTCGGAGAAGTTGGCCTCGCCGAGCACGAACAGCCCGGGCAGGTTGCTCATCAGGTAGTAGTCGACCCAGAGACCGCCCATCGTGTAGTGGGGTGCGGGGTAGATCCGCATCGGCGTACGGTTCGGGTTGTCCCCCGTGATCTTCTCGTACATGTCGAAGAGGTTGCCGTAGCGCTGACCCACGGCTTCCTCGCCGAGGCGCTGGATGGCGTCGGCGAAGTCGAGGTAGACGCCCAAACCGGTGGGGCCCACGCCATAGCCTTCGTCGCACACGCGCTTCGCTGCACGAGACGCGACGTCTCGGGGCACGAGGTTGCCGAAGGCGGGGTAGATCCGCTCGAGGAAGTAGTCGCGCTCCTCGTCGGTGATCTTCCGCGGGTCCCTGCTGTCGTCCTTGTCCTTCGGCACCCACACGCGGCCATCGTTGCGCAGCGACTCGCTCATGAGCGTGAGCTTGGACTGGTAGTCGCCGGCGCGAGGGATGCAGGTGGGGTGAATCTGGGTGAAGCAGGGATTCGCAAATCCCGCGCCACGCCGGTATGCCCGATACGTGGCGGTCACGTTGCACTTCTTCGCATTGGTCGACAGGTAGAAGACCGGCGAGTAACCGCCCGTGGCCAGCACGACCGCGTCGGCCGCGACCCGCTTGATGCGGCCGCCGCGGAGATCCCGCACGATGATCCCGCGCGCGTGGCCGTCGACCAACACGATGTCGAGGAACTCGTGCGACGGGTGCAGCTTGACCTGCCCGGCGGAGACCTGCCGCGACAGCGCAGAGTAGGCGCCGAGAAGAAGCTGCTGGCCGGTCTGGCCCTGCGCGTAGAACGTGCGGGAGACCAAGGCGCCGCCGAAGCTGCGGTTCGCGAGGTATCCGCCGTACTCGCGAGCGAACGGCACGCCCTGGGCCACTGCCTGGTCGATGATCGACATGCTCGACTCGGCGAGCCGGTGCACGTTGGCCTCGCGGCTCCGGAAGTCGCCGCCCTTGACCGTGTCGTAGAACAGCCGCCACACGCTGTCGTCGTCGTTCTGGTAGTTCTTCGCTGCGTTGATCCCTCCCTGCGCGGCAATGCTGTGCGCCCGCCGGGGAGAGTCGTGGAAGCAGTACATCTCGACGTTGTAGCCGAGCTCTGCGAGCGAGGCGGCGGCGGATGAGCCGGCGAGGCCCGCGCCGACGAGGATGACGTTGTACTTGCGCTTGTTGGCGGGGCTGACCACGCGGAGGTTCTGCTTGGCTCGCGACCAAGCGGTGCGCACGTCTCCGTCGGGAGCCCGCGAGTCGAGGATCACTGGACCTCCAGCACGCCGAACAGCACGGCGAGGGGGAAGCTGATGTTCGCGCCGGCGACCACCACCGCGACGAGCGTGGCGAGCTGGGTGGGCCACCTGGCCCCCACCCGGGCCAGACCGACGGTCTGGATCCCGCTACGGATTCCGTGGAACAGGTGAAGGCCCAAGAAGACCATCGCCGCGATGTAGATGGCAGAGATGGCGGGCTCTGCAAAGGCCGTGGTCACATTGTGGTAGACGCGCCCGTACACGAAGTCGGAGTGCGTCCAGCCGAGCGTGAGGTGGGACAGGTGGAAGAGGATGAAGAGCAGGAGGGCGGGGCCGCCGTAGCGCATGGTGAGGCCAGCATAGGATGCCCGCTGGCGCACCCGGCCCCCGACATAGCCTTCGGGCCGAGCCTCGGCGCTCCGGCGAGCGAGCTTGAGCGCGGCCCATACGTGCGCCACCAATGCAGCCGCCACGATGATGCGCACGATCCAGATGGCTCCGTGGGTTCCCTCCTGGAGGAAGTGGCCATAGGCGTCGAGCGCCTCCGGCCCCACGTAGACGAGGAGGTTGCCGGTCATGTGGGCGATGACGAAGCCCACCCACACGACTCCGGTCACCGCCATGAGGATCTTGAGGCCGACCGTGGTCGACAGGAGCCGACCGAGTTTGCCGTTCACCATTCCTCCCGCTCGAACTGGCCGTAAGGATCGGCCAGACCGCCGTCTAATCGGCTCGCCACGGGCGACGCGTCTCGGATCATGCGTTGCCCGAGCACTCTGGAACGTGCTCTGCGCGACGAGGGCGTCCGCCGCAACCACACGTTGCGCCGGCTCGGGAACCGCCTGCACATGCCCTGAACAACATTTAGCTGTTCAAAAAGGATGCACAACTCCTGCACCGGGCATATGCTGTTCACGAACCGTTCGGATGACCGGAGCGACCGATGACGCGCAAGTGGAAGGTATTGACTGCAGAGGAGGAGAGGGAGCTGGGGCGCCGCATCGTCGAGGCGGAGGCCCGGGCGCGCGCGGCAGTGGCCCCGCTTGACTTTGTTCAGGAGTTGCTCAACAAGAAGGGCAAGGGGTCGGAGCGTACCCGCGCCGGGAAGGTCGAGCGTGTGCGGCAGGCCATCGAGCTCGTGGTCGCGCGCTCGAAGCAGGACCCGTCGCTTCGCTCGGTCGTGCGTGAGGCGAAGGCTGCGTGGGCCGAGGCGGAGGCCGTTCGGTGGGAGCTGGCGTTGTCCGGCCGTCGCGTCGTCTACCGCGAAGCGAAGAAGCTCTCCGCCTCCAACCTGGACCTGGCCGACCTCATCCAGGAAGGGCACATCGGCCTGTTGCGGGCCGCGCAGCGGTTCGACCCCGACCGGGACATCCGGTTCGGCACCTACGCGCGCTGGTGGGTTCGTGCGCAGATGACCAGGTCGATCGACCAGCACGGTCGGACCGTCCGGCTCCCCGGCGGGGCGATCGAGGCGCTCCGCAACATGCGGAAGGCGATCAAGGCGTTCGAGGAGGCGGGCGTGGACTACACCATCAGGGAGCTCGCCTCGCTCGCGAGGATCGACGAGGAGCGGGCCGAGTTCCTGCTCTCCAGGCGGCAAGCGCTCTCGCTCGAAGAGCCGATCGACGACGGGGGGGACCCCCGGGCGGTCGGGGACGTCCTGGCCGACGAGTCGGCCGATGACCCGGAGGAGGCGGCGGAGCTGTCGGACGAGCTCGGTCGCATGCACGAGGCGCTCCACTCGATGCTCGACAAGCGCCAGCAGTTCGTGGTGAGCCGCCGGTTCGGCCTGGAGGACGGCAACCCGCGCTCGCTCTCCGAGCTGTCCCGCACGATGCGCCTGTCCCGGGAGCGCGTGCGTCAGATCGAGCGCCGCGCGCTGCAGACGCTCCGCGAGTCGGGCCGGATCCGCGAGTCGGCGCTCATGTGATCGCGATCCCGTCCGACCCGTCGGGGGACGGATGGCTTCGAGGTGTGGACCGCGCCCCGGGCATTGTAGGAGGACCCGACGCGGCCCCGGTTGCAATCAGGGGGCCTCTGCGTACCATTCCGGCACGAGGAGGTCCGATGCGGGCGTGGGGAAGATTGGCCATTTTCGGGGTCCTGGCTGGGCTATTCTGGCTCGCCCAGGTCGTGCTGCCGGCAGCGGCCCAGGGCGCGACGGGCGGGCGCGTTGCCCTCGTGGTCGGCAACGAGAAGTACGAGTCGGTCGACCAGCTGGCGCAGGCGCCGAAGGACGCGGACCACGTCGCGGAAGCGCTCGAGAAGCTGGACTTCGAGGTCACCCTGGTCAAGGACGCCACGCGGGCCGACTTCGGGCGGGCACTGAAGGAGTTCGGCAGCAACGCGCGCGGCGCCGAGGTGGCGCTGCTGTACTACGCGGGTCACGCGGTGCAGATCTCGGGGGTGAACTACCTCATCCCGATCGACATCCGCATGTCCACCCCGCAGGATGCGCAGAACCTGGCGATCAACGTCGAGCAGCTGATGGACCTGATGACGCAGGCCAACACCAAGCTCAACGTCCTGCTCCTCGACGCCTGCCGCAACAATCCCTGGGCCTCTGCCTGGTCGGGCTCGGAGACGGAGTTCGCGAGCCGCGGCCTGGACATCCCGGTCAAGCCGAAGGCGGCCACGTTCATCGGCTTCGCCACCTCGCCGTACATGGTGGCGGCCGACAACGGGGATTACGCGAACGCCCTCGTGCAGCAGGTCACCCGGGACTGCGTGAGCCTCGCGGATGCGATGGCCTACGTGAGCGACCAGGTCGCGGCCAAGAGCCAGGAGCGCCAGATCCCCTGGAACCTCGCCAGCCGGAGCGCGGCGAACACGCTCTTCCTCGCCGGCTGCAAGGGCGACACCGACAAGGTGCAGGTGCAGGTCGTGGTCGAGCAGGTCGAGGGCGCGTCGCCCATCCCGCCGGACCTCCAGAACAACCGGGGCCTCCGCAAGCCTGCGCCCAAGAAGCTGGTCGGTCGCGTGGCCTCGATGGCCCGCAAGCTGCCGCTCGATGCCATCCTCCAGCCGCCGTCGCCGGCCCCGAGCCCCGCCGCGGGGAGCTTCGTCCGGCCCTACGCGCCGAGCGAGGGGGAGGCTCCGAAGGCGGAGCTCGTGGGCACCTACGAGTCCTACGTGAGCCCGTGCACCAACCGCCTCGTGTTCGAGGACGTGCAGAGCTCGCCGATCACGTTCGAGTCACTGATCGCCGTCGAGTCCGGCGTGGCCATCAAGCTCGGGCTGCCGATGAACTTCCTCTCCTTCGGCGGCAAGAAGGTGTCGCTCATGGGCGTGGACTACGCCGTCACCGAGAAGCGGATCATCGCGGGGGGGCGTGAGGCCCTCGTTCGTTGCTGCGTCGAGAACCGCTCGCAGTGCAGCGACCGCATCATCAGTGAGTGGTGGCGAGGGGCGGGCGAGCTCTACCAGGTGAACAACTCGAAGCTGGGGCTACAGCTGGTCGAGACGGCGTTGATCGGCGCTCCCGCCAACGTCGACCTGGGAACCAAGCGCGGGTTCTCGATGTCGCAGAAGTGGAACGAGGACGCCTACTTCGCCTACCGGACCGAGCGCGTGAAGATCCCGACCTGCGAGGAGTACCTCAACCGCACGGGGGGGAGCGACGAGAACCGGCTGACCTTCACCGGCGTCTCCGGCTTCCTCGACTCCGAGCAGGACTCCCGGCGCGACTCGCGGCGTGACGCGTCCATCCAGCTGGTGGAGTACATCGGCCAGCGCTTCGACGTGCGGGGCGACGACGTCGAGGTGGTCGCCAACGCCGTCGTCTCCGGCCTCAACACGGACTTCGTCTGCGTGAACAAGGTCTCGGGCCCACGGCCGCAGTGGCAGGCTCGTACCCGCATGATCGTGGCCGCCGAGCGCGTCAACAGCGTTCTCGCCCGCATGGGCAGCGGCCTGTAGGTCTGACCGCTACTCCGGAGCCCGCTCGCTGTCGGGGAGCTGCAGGTCGTCTGCCCGCAGCGCCTCGAAGCGGGTTCGCTCCTCATCGGTGATCGGGTGCGCGCTCATCTGCACGCGGTCGGACATCCAGGCGCCGATCGCGCGAGCCATGCGCCGGCCCTCGCCGTTGTCGGCTCGGGACGCCCAGTAGCCGAGGGCGTGGGCACGGCGCTGATCCATGGTGTTCAGCTCCGCCTCGGGCTCGTACGCCGCGAGCGGCTCGCCCTGCTGCCACATCCGGTCGAGCTGCTCCGGCAGCGCGAGGATGCGCTCCTCGAGGTTCGTGCGCGCGCGAACGGCCTCGTACCACGCCAGCTCGTCGGCGAGCTGCTCCCGAACGGGCGCACGCACAGTCCGGAGCTTCTTGGGCGCCGGCAGGATCCAGAGGCTCGGCCCGCCCTGCCGCAGGTCGATCGCCTGCCCGCTCGGGTCGGTCGCGGTGGGCTGCCGGGCGGGATCGAACTCGTACTGACTCTTGGGTGTGGGCTGGAAGCCGGCCACGGGCCGCCGGAAGCTGAGCTCACCCTCCTCCAGCACGGCGGCCCCGATCCATGCCCGCGGCGGTCGGAAGACGACCTTGTCGCCCTTCCGGCGCGCCTCGAAGCCGAGCCGCTCCATCTCGCGGACGATGTCGTCTTCGGCCTGCTCGAGCGCGAGCTTGCCCCAGACCGTGATCTCGAGGATGTCGATGGGCGGAGTGGCGGGGCTCTGGGCGAAGCCCGCCCCCGCTGCGAACCAGATCCAGGTCATGGCTGCGCTCCGTGGGCGTTCCAGTGTTGCAGCCGGTCGCGAAACTCGTCGCTCCACGCGGTGGAACGCTGGGTCGTGGGGTCGACCCGCACGATCGTGCGGGTGCCCGTGGCGTGTAGCCTGTCTTCGTCGAGGGGCATCAGCGCGAAGCCGAACGTGAGCGAGGTGCGGCCGATCTTCTCGATGCAGACCCGCACTCGCACCTTGCCGGTGCCCCGCACCGGCGACAGGTACTCGATGGTGTTGGCGCGCACCAGATGCTGATGGTCCCCCACCCCCTCCGGCTCGAACTGCCCGATTCCGAGCTCCTGCCAGAAGGACCCGAGCGTGCGCTCGAACAGCAAGAGGTATCGCGCGTTGTGGAGGATGTAGAACGCATCGAGGTCGTCGAAGTAGACGCCCATGATCTGCTCGTGAAACCTGCCGGACACGGCGCTCCCGACCCTGTGTAGCGTGCACCGAGTCCTTAACGCCGGGGCTCGACGGGGCGGAGGGAACGGCGGTGGCTCACCCACGGCGTGCCTGCGAGCGCCAGGCGCCACGGGGCCTCGCGGTGCTCTGGCCCAGCGAAGTCGATCCCCACGCGAGGACCCTGCAGCAGGCCTGCGTCAGCCGTCGGATCCCCGTGCAGGACCTCGAGTCCGCCCGGAGTGTACAGTGGCTGGCCGCTGAACGAGGTGTCGATGGCGAGCGCCTGCCCTACCTTCCCGGGGCCGGTCAGGAGCGCCGGGCCGTCGAGCTGGCGGCGACGGGCACGGACGAGCTCGATGCCCTCGACGACGGATGCGGCTCGAATCAGCACGGCAGCACCGTCTGGCTCGGTGACGACGTTGAGCATCTGGTGGATGCCGTAGCAGAGGTACACGTAGGCGTGCCCCGGTGGGCCGAAGAGGGGTGCGGTGCGGCGGGTGACGCCGAAGCGGGCGTGGGCTGCCGTGTCGTCGGGTCCGCGGTACGCCTCGACCTCGGTGATGCGTACGACGACTTCACCTTGGCGGACATGGCGGCCGAGCAGGTCGCGGGCGACCGCCAGGCTGTCACGTGCGTAGAAGGACTGGGGAAGCAGTGCGCAGGGCGCCATCTTGGACCGGGGTGCGGACGTGCGATAGGCCTCGGGAGCGGGATGCGGAGGCACAGTGCGCAGTATCGTCGTGGTGTTCGCTGTCCTGGGCTGTGGCGAGCCCACCAGCGAGGCCGGTCGGACCCCCGGGGCTCTCCCGACCGAGGTGCCTGGGCACATCGCGGATCCGGGGCAGACCGTGATGACGGTCGACGGGGTCGAGGTCGGAAAGCACGAGACGGACAGGGTGCTCAGGAGCCTCGGCGTTCCCGAGGATCAGCTCGACGAGGCCGTCGCCTCGCCCTTCGGCACGCACGTGCTCGAGGACTACGCGCTAGCCACGGCGCTGTACCGGCGGGCGCTCGACGAGGGGCTGCACGAGGACCCCGACGTCCAGCTCGAGATCGCCTTCGCCGCGCGGCAGGCGCTCGCCCGTGCGATGCAGCAGAAGCTCACGCGGGAGTCGGTGTCGGAGGCGGATCTCGAGGCCTGGATCGAAGCGAACGCCGAGCGGCTGGACCTGGCCCAGGCCAGGGCGCGCGTGCTCCTCGTGCCCACGGAGGCCCACGCGAAGGACCTGATGGCGCGTCTCGAGGCAGGGGAGCGCTTTGCCCAGCTCGCCGAGGACCACTCGATGCACGACTCCGCCTCGCGCGGCGGTGAGCTCGGGTGGTTCACGCAGGCCGACCAGCCCGACATCGGCGGCCCGGTGTTCGCTCACCGACAGACCAACCTGTTCGGCCCTGTCCCGTCGGACCGCGGGTACTACGTGGTCGAGGTGCTCGAGCGGCGGGATGGGACCCCGGGTGAGGAGCGTCGGCAGATCGCGCGCCGCGTCCTCGAGAAGGAGGCTGCGGCGGAGGTCCGCGCGCAGGTTCGCGATGGCGTGGAGGTCGAGTTCGCCGAGCCTCGGGCGCACCTGCCTGCCGGGCATCCGCCGGCGGGCTCGGAGGGCTGAGATGGCGCGCGACTGGGCGGTGATCCTGGGTAGCTCGTCGGGATTCGGCGCCGCCGCCGCGAGGGCGTTTGCCGCCGAGGGCTATGCGATCTTCGGGGCCCACATGGACCGCCGCGGTGGGTTGCCGGCGGTCGAGGCCCTGATCGCAGAGCTGTCGGCGCATGGTCAGCCGGTCGTCTTCCACAACGGAAACGCGGCGAGCGACGAGGAGCGGGCCGCGGGAATCGAGGCCCTGGCCAGCGCCATGTCGCCTGGAGACGGGGTGCGGGTTCTCCTGCACTCGCTCGCGTTCGGTACGCTGCGGCCGCTGGTGCCCGGGCCCGAGGCCGCAGCCACGCTGGGTCGGCGCCATCTCGAGATGACGCTCGACGTCATGGCGAACAGCCTGGTGTACTGGGCGCAGGACCTGCTCGCGGGTGACCACTTCGCGAAGGGGGCGCGGATCTTCGCCATGACGTCGTCGGGGTCGCTCGCGGCCTGGCCGTCGTACGGGGCCGTCAGCGCCGCGAAGACGGCGCTCGAGGCGTACATCCGTCAGCTGGCGGTGGAGCTTGCCCCCCACGGGATCACCGCCAACGCGATCATGGCCGGCGTCACGCAGACTCCCGCGCTCGAGAAGATCCCAGGAGCCGACGAGATCGCCCGACGCGCCCTCGAGCGGAACCCCCACGGCCGGCTGACCACGCCCGAGGATGTCGCTCGGTGCCTCGTGGCGCTGGCATCCCCGGGCACCGCGTGGATGACGGGCAACGTGCTGAAGGTCGACGGCGGGGAAGCCATCAGTGGCTGACGCCGGGCCTGTCTATCTCGACCACCACTCGACGACCCCCTGCGACCCTGCGGTGTTCGAGGCCATGCGCCCGTACTTCGTCGAAGCGTACGGCAACGCGGCCTCTCGGTCCCACCTGCTGGGCCTGCAGGCCCGGGCTGCCGTGGAGCGGGCCCGGAGCCAGGTCGCCCAGTGGGTCGGAGCATCCCCTAAGGCCGTGGTCTTCACGAGCGGCGCGACCGAGTCGGACAACCTCGCCATCCTCGGGCTCGCTCGGCGCAGCCGCGGCACCCCCCACGTGGTCACCGTTGCCACCGAGCATCCTGCGGTGCTCGATCCCGTGCGTGCGCTCGCCCGGAGGGAGGGCGCGGAGGTCACGGTGCTCCCGGTCGACGGAGAGGGCCTCGTGGCCCCCGACGACGTCGCCGCGGCCATCCGGCCCGAGACCGTCCTGGTCTCCGTGATGCGCGTGAACAACGAGATCGGGGTCGTCCAGCCGCTTCGCGAGATCGCCGAGGTGTGCCGGGCGAGGGGCGTGCGCGTCCACACGGACGCAGCCCAGGCGGCCTACGTCGATGTCGACCTCGAGGCGCTGGGCGTCGACCTCATCTCGCTGTCGGGCCACAAGATCTACGGGCCCAAGGGAGTGGGCGCGCTGGTGATGCGCCGCGGGAGGCCAAAGCTCGAGCTCGAGCCGCTTCAGTACGGCGGCGGCCACGAGCGTGGGCTGCGCTCCGGCACGCTCCCGGTGCCGCTCGTCGTCGGTCTGGGAGAAGCGGCTGCGCGGGTCTCGGCCGCAGCCGCGAGCGGCGAGGTCGACCGGGTGCGCGCGCTCCGCGACCGCCTCTGGGAGGGGCTCCAGTCGGAGCTGCCCGACGTGGTCCGCAACGGACCGTCCGACGCGCATCGTGCGCCGAACAACCTGCACGTGTCGTTCGCGGGCGTGGAAGCACAGGCGCTGCTCGTCGCCGTCCGCCAGGAGGTGAGCCTGTCGACGGGCTCCGCCTGCTCGTCGGAGACCGTCTCCCCGAGCCATGTGCTCGTCGCTCTCGGGCACGACGAGGCGCGGGTAGCCTCCTCGGTGCGGTTCGGGCTCGGCCGCACCACGACCGAGGCCGATATCGACCGTGCGACAGAGGCTCTCACCGAACAGGTTCGACGGCTGAGGGCGGGCTGACGGCATGTTACGTCACAGCCTGCGGGCGCGCAGCCCGACAGGAGGCAGGTCCCATGGGCATCACGTTCAGCGCCAACGCCGTCTCCCGGGGCAAGGAGATCGTGGCCGAGAAGGGCACGCCCTGGTTGCGGCTCGGCATTCGAGGCGGGGGCTGCAGCGGTCTGTCCTACGTCTTGGACTTCGTGGCGGAGCCGGAGACCAAGGACAAGCAGATGGAGTTCGACGGTCTGCAGGTTTGCGTGGATCGAAAGTCCTACCTCTACCTCGTCGGTACCGAAGTCGACTTCGAGGACACGCTGGTGCGCTCGGGCTTCGTCTTCCACAACCCGGCGGCCAAGCGCACGTGCTCCTGCGGCGAGTCGTTCGCGCTCTGACGCTCCCCGCCTACTGGGCGAGCGGGGAGGATCCGGCGGAGCTCAGCTGGCCCCGAGAGGCTTGAGTGGAGATTGCGCCCTCAGCGCCTCGACCTGACGCAGGACATGCCGCGCCTCGTCGGTCGTGTACTCCAGGAGCCCGCGGTGCAGTCGTGGGTCCGCCAGCCAGTGACTCGACCAGGTGACGGTGGGCTCGAAGCCACGACGATACTTGTGCCCTCCGCCATGGCCGGGCTCGAAGACGCGGAGCCCGCGCCGGATGCACTCCTCGACCGCTTGGTAGTAGCAGACCTCGAAGTGGA
The DNA here is from genome assembly GCA_964393165.1 of uncultured Enterobacteriaceae bacterium. Classification (GTDB taxonomy): domain Bacteria; phylum Myxococcota_A; class UBA796; order UBA796; genus DRPG01. The sequence goes on along the minus strand of CAYMSU010000096.1, from coordinate 3,886 downwards.
GGAAGGGAACGTCCTCCACGGCGCCCCAGTAGCGGCCGTACAGCCGGTTCCCCTTCACCACGTTGAAGGCGCCAGCCACGATGTCATCGCCGTCCCACGCCGTCACGAGATGCAGCCGGTCGGACCAGTGGGTGCCGAGGAAGCGGAACACCTCGCGCGACAGGTACACGCGGCCCCACGGACCGAACTGCCGGCAGTGATGCCGGTAGAACTTGTGCATCGCGTCGAGCCGGTCCAGCGACGGGGCGACCTCGGCGCGAACCTCGACCCCGTGGAGGTCTCTACGCTCCCTCCGGAGCTTGTTGCGCTTCTTGCTCGGGAAGCGCGCCAGCCAGTGTTCGAAGTCTTCGTAGTCCTCGTTGAACCAGTGGAACTGGAACTGCAAGCGCGGAAAGGCGCCCCGCTCGGCGAGCCACGTGGCCTCCTCCTCGGTGTTGAAGAGCACGTGCAGCCCAAAGCAGTCCTCGCTCGCATCCTCCAAGCCCTTCAGGAGAGCTCTGCGCACCGCGTGGTGGTCCGCTTCGGGGTGGACGAGCAGCCGCTGGCCGGTGACGGGCGTGAACGGCACCCCCACCACGAGCTTGGGGTAGTAGTCGAGCCCCGCTCGGTGGGCGGCGTCGGCCCAGCCGTGGTCGTACACGAACTCGCCCATCGAGTGCGTCTTCACCCAGCCCGGCGCGGCGCCTACGAGGGCTCCGTCGCTGTCGCGCACGACGACTGGGCGCGCCGTCCACCCGGTCTCGGGCACCGCACAGCCGAGCTCCTCGAGCGATGCGAGGAAGGTGTGCTCCAGGAAGGGCGAGCCGTCCTCGCCGACGAGGAGATCCCAGGCTTCCCGGTCCAGCCCCTGGTAGCTGTCCAACACGCTGGCGTTCATGGCGTAGGGGTATCGTCGTGGTAGGGGACTTCGCGGCACGAAGGGGGTGAGAGGATGGCCGACGCCACGCTCTCCGCGTTTCCGGAGATCGAAGGCCGGCAAGCATGGCTCGTGGCGCCCGGCTGGTCGGCGACGCCCCGAGCGGTCGAGGGCCCTCGCCCAGCTCCGATCGAGGCCGACACGCTGCCCGCGCTGGTGGAGGCCTTGAGGGCGTCGGGGGAGGGGTCCCTCGACCTCGTCCTGACCGAAGCGTCGCTGGCCACCGCGGAGCTCGATCCTCCCGCGGTGGACGATGCGACCTGGCACCTCGCCACCGCGGAGGGGTTCGTCGCGCTGGGAGTCGGTGAGCCCGGCTTCCGGGCGTTGCTCACGCCGGGACTGTCCCTCCGGCTCTCCGGCCAGGGGCCTGCCGCTCTCGGCGCGCTGCGGCAGGCCGGCGCGCGGATCATGGATCCCGAGCGTACCTCGGTCGCCGTCGTCGACCCTCACTGCCCGGAGCACGACTCCGTCGTGCCATCGCCCGACCTCGCGGCCGCCCGGGGGGCGCCTGGTGAGCTCGTGGTGGCCTTCGTCGAGGGCGAGCTCCCGGGCGTCGACGAGGTGGGAGACCTGCTCGCCATCCACCCCGTGGAGCTCCTGCTGGTGAGCCGAGACACGTGTCCCGAGAGCGGCGATCCTCCCGATCTCGGCGCGTTGGTCGAAGAGGTGCTCGAGCAGCCGCGGATCGAGCTGTGGAAGGGGCCCGCGGCCGAGCCGCGCCTCGTCGAGGCCGTCGAGCTTCCTCCGCCTCCTTCCACGGATGGCGTGACCGGGAGCTGGCTGATCGAGGGCCCGGGGCTCCGGGCCTACTCAGTGGTGGTCGACTCGGCCCCGTCGTCGCCGGCCGGGGTCTCGTCGGTAGGGGGGCTCACGGCAGGGGCCCTGACCTGGGGCCTGTTTGCGGTCTACGCGGTCGGGGTCGTCGTCGGGGCGGCCGGTCTCGCCTACGTCGCGCTCCGCACCTCGTCGTGATGCTACGCTGCTGGCTCCAGGGAGGCACGGCATGTACGGAGAGGTCGGACAGCAGCTTCAGCGAGAGCTGAAGGACATCCGCGAGGCTGGGACCTATAAGGAGGAGCGGATCATCGTGTCGCCCCAGGCCGCGGAGATTCGCGTGGAGTCGGGCGAGGTCCTGAACTTCTGCGCGAACAACTACCTCGGGCTGGCCGACGACCCGCGCCTGCTGAAGGCCGCCAAGGATGCCCTCGACACCTACGGCTTCGGCATGTCGTCGGTGCGCTTCATCTGCGGCACGCTCGATATCCACCGAGAGCTCGAGGAGCGCATCTCCGCGTTTCTCGAGACTGACGCCACGATCCTGTACACGTCCTGCTTCGATGCGAACGGAGGGTTGTTCGAGACGCTCCTCGGGCCCGACGACGCAGTGGTGTCCGATGCGCTGAACCACGCCTCGATCATCGATGGCATCCGGCTGTGCAAGGCGCGCCGGTTCCGGTACGCCCACGACGACATGGAGGACCTGGCGGCCAAGCTCTCGGAAGCGCGCGAGGGCGGGGCGAACCGCGTGCTGGTGGCGACCGACGGCGTGTTCAGCATGGATGGAGACATCGCCCGGCTCGACCGGATCTGCGACCTTGCGGAGGCCCACCAGGCGATGGTCATGGTGGACGACTCGCACGCGACCGGGTTCGTGGGGAAGACAGGGCGTGGCTCGATCGAGCACTGCGGGGTGATGGGGCGCGTCGACATCGTCACCAGCACCCTCGGCAAGGCCCTCGGGGGGGCCAGCGGCGGCTTCACGAGCGGGCGCCGCGAGATCGTGGACGTGCTCCGCCAGCGCAGCAGGCCCTACCTCTTCAGCAACACGGTGGCGCCCGTCATCGTGGGGGCCTCGCTCGCCTGCCTGGATGTGCTCAGCCAGACCACCGAGCTGCGGGACAAGCTTGAAGCCAACACGCAGTACTTCCGTGAGCAGATGACGGCGGCCGGCTTTGCCATTCGGCCCGGTGTCCATCCGATCGTGCCGATCATGCTGGGCGATGCCGCGCTGTCGGTGCAGATGGCGGATGCGATGCTCGAGCGGGGCATCTACGTGATCGGCTTCAGCTACCCGGTGGTGCCCAAGGGCCAAGCCCGAATTCGGGTGCAGATCAGCGCCGGCCACGAGCGGGCGCACCTGGACCGGGCGATTGCCGCGTTCACGGAGGTCGGCAAGGACCTCGGCGTCATCTCGTAGCGAAGCCGCGGAGCGGAACCACCCCGGCGAGGGGCGTGGACGCCAGGTCGACCCCCAGGTGTGCGAGGACGCCGGCAATCACGTGATCGTAGCGCAACAGCGCGCCGCCCGAGCGTGTTGCGCCCGACTCGACGTCGACGGGCCGACCCACGAGCCGATCGTCGGTGCCGCCGCAGACCTGACCGCCAGCGACGCCGGCGCCGGCGAGGACGAGCGCGCCGTAGGGCCAGTGCTCGGTCCCGCCCTCGGGGTTCCGCCATGGCGACCGCGTCATCTCGGACATCGCCACCACCAACGTGTGGTCCAGGACTCCCGCGGCGTCGAGCGCCGAGAGCAGGGTGTCGAGACCACCGAATACGCCGTCGAATGCGGCGTGCTGCAGGGTGTGGTCGACGTGCGTGTCCCAACGACTGCCGGAGTCGATGATCACCGAGGCGCAGGTCCCCGTCGCCAACAGTGAGGCCGCGAAGCGGGCCATGCGCTTGGCGTTCTGGGGTCCCGGCGGGGGAATCTCAAGGAGATCCCTGCGGTCGCGGAGGGCGTGGGCGCGCGTCCGGGCTTCGCTCCGGTGGGCGAGGGCCTCCTCGCGTCCAGCGTCGAAGGGTCGAGACGTGGTCTCGAGGCGTCCTTGGTCGGCCAGCCACCGGTCCCGAGCCTCGCGCTCCGCAGGTCGCTGCTCCAGTGTGCGCCGCGCGGTGCCGTCGGCCCGAGGGTACCGCGTGGAGGGCTGTAGGAGCTGGCCGAGCTGGCCTCGCACACCCCCGCGGGCCGTC
>CAYMSU010000095.1:0-15464 GCA_964393165.1 uncultured Enterobacteriaceae bacterium | reverse complement strand
TAGCGGGCGATGCCCGCGGCCTCGTCGATGACCGCCCTCCGCTCCTCGGGGGACGCGGTGATGACCCGATCGACCTGCCCCTGCTCGATGAACGAGTAGAGGTTGTTCGCGATTCCCGAGTCCATCAGGAGCTCGACGACATCCTTCCGCCGGACCCGGGTCTGGTTGATCAGGTACTCGGAGGCCCCGGTGCGATGGAGCCGGCGACCGACCTGGATCTCGCCCAGCGCTGCGTACTCGCCGGGGAACGGCTGATCCCGATCGGCCACGAGCGTGAGCACCACCTCGGCGAAGCCGACGGGCCGCCGATCCTGCGATCCGGCGAAGATGACATCCGCCATCTCGGCGCCGCGCAGGCTTCGGGGGGACTGCTCGCCAATACACCAGCGAAGCGCGTCGACCACGTTGCTCTTGCCGCTGCCGTTGGGACCCACGACGCAGGAGACCCCGCCCCCGAAGTGGAACGTGGTCCGATCGGGAAAGGACTTGAAGCCGAAGAGGTCCAGCCGGGAGATGTGCACGTCGCCCTCCCATCACCCGTCGACGAGCCCAATTCTGTCCGATCCCCGGACAACGCGAGCCACAGTGCGTAGCGGGGTTCGCATCTACAGCCACGGGTGCGAAGCGGAGGACCCACCGGGCCCCGAATTCCCCAGGGAGGCTCGTCCCCGAGAGTGGCACGGTCCGTGCATGAACTGGCGTGCTCGTCGCCTGGGGGAAGGATGAGGTCTGCTGTGCTCGCCGCCGTGCTGGGATTCCACCCCCGCCTCGCGTGGACCCGCGCCCCCTTCCAGCGCATGCTCAAGGGCCTCGGCGCGGCCGCCCTGAAGGTGCTCGACGAGCGCCGCGCCCGCGCCGATGGTGCGAAGCCGCTTCCGAACGCCTGAGTCCTCCGGGCCGTACGCAACTGCGCGCTCCATCCGCAAGCGGAGTCCGCTTGCGAAATACGGTCCCCGGAGTCTACGTACTCGGGGGCCTGCGTGCAGGTCTGGAGGCATTGGGGATGACGAACGCGCTCGAGAAGCGAGAGCCCAGGTCCGTCGGGTGGGCCTACCTGCTGTGGCTGCCCATCGTCTTCGGCGTGGCCGGCCTGCACCGCTTCTACGCGGGCCGCTGGGTCTCCGGGCTCATCTGGCTCGTCACCTTCGGCTTCTGTGGGATCGGCCAGGTCATCGACCTGATCTTCATCCCCCGCATGGTCGAGGACCACAACGCCGGTCGCGAGGTCTGGTAGGTCCCGCCTACAGCATGATGCCCGCCACCGCGCCCGTCATGCAGGCCGCGAGCATGCCGCCCCACATGGCCCGCAGCCCGAGGCTCGCGAGGTCCGACATCCGCTCGGGGGCGATGCCGCCAATACCACCGAGCTGGATCCCGATCGAGGCGAAGTTGGCGAAGCCACACAGCGCGTAGCTCGCGATCACCGCCGACCGTGGGGACAGCGCCGGCGGGTCCGCCTCGATCAGCTCGGCCAGGTGGACGTACGCCACGAACTCGGTGAGCACGATCTTCTCCCCGAGGAGCTGGCCGACCAGGCCGCACTCCTCCCACGGCACGCCCATCAGGAGCGCCAGCGGCGCGAACAACACGCCGAACACCGCCGCGAGCGACAGAGGCTCGGCGGCCCCCTCCGCGCATCCGTAGCCGAGCGCCCAGCCCGATCCGCAGACCGTGATCGGCACGAAGCCCACGGCCCAGTCGACCATGGCGACCAGCCCGACGATGGCGATCAGCATCGCGGCGACATTGATGGCGAGCCGCATGCCGTCCGACGCGCCCTGCGCCGCAGCCTCCACCACATTCGACGCCGTGCGCGAGAGCTCCGCCGCCCTCGCACGAGCGCTCCGAGGAACCCCCGTCTCCGGAACCACCACCTTCGCCACCGCGAGGGCCGCGGGAGCGCTCATGATCGAGGCGAGCACGAGGTGCCCCGCGATGTTGGGGATCGCCCCCAGGAACGACACGTAGGCGCCCATGACCCCACCCGCGACCGTCGCGAAGCCCCCGGTCATCACCGCCATGAGCTCCGAGCGCGTCATGTCGTGGACGAACGGACGCACGAGCAACGGCGCCTCGGTCTGGCCCACGAAGATGTTGCCGGCGGCAGACAAGCTCTCGGCCCCGCTCGTGCCCATGGTACGCACCATGACCGCCGCGATCGCCTGGACCAGGCGCTGCATCAGCCCGATGTGGTACAGGATGCTCGTCAGGGCCGAGAAGAAGATGATCGTCGGCAGCACCGTGAACGCGAACGTGCGCAGCGGCGGCGAGATCCGGTCGACCACGAGCATGGGCTCGTCCGCTCCCGGGATCTCGATGAGGTGTGGCTCGATCGTGTCGAACACGAAGCCCGCGCCCTCGTTCGAGAAGGCCAGCAGCTGCTGCACCGCCCCGTCGACCACACGGTAGAACAGGCCGGCCACCGCTGGCGACAGGAGCACGAAGCCCAGCGCGAGCTGCAGGCCGAGGCCCCACAGGACGGGCCGCCACGCGACCCCCCGCCGGTTCTCGGACATGAGCCAGGCCACGAAGAGCAAGCCGACGAGCCCGAGGGCCGACCCCACCCGCTCGGTGAGCCCGATCGCTGCTCCTTCCAAGGTGCCTCCCGCGCGGAGCCCGCCGGGTATCACGGCGACCACACGAGCCCCTCCCCCAGGGCGATCGCGGATCGTTCGTGGACCGGGGTCGCGCGTTAGCGGGCTGGATGGCCGACGGAATCCTCGTCCGACAGACCCTCCAGCACCTGATCGAGACCGGCGCGATCCACGCCGGCGTCCCGGTCCGGCCCGCTCAGCTCCAGCCCTCCAGCCTCGACCTGCGCCTGGGGGCGCGGGTATGGCAGCTGCAGTGCTCGTTTCTCCCGGGAGCCGACGGCATCCCGCAGAAGCTCGATCGGCTGGCCACCGCGACGCATCAGCTCGACCGGGTCCATCCGCTCACCCTCCATCGCGGCGGGGTCTACCTCGCCGAGCTCGAGGAGGGACTGCGCCTGCCGCCCGGCGTCTGGGGCCGGGGGAATCCGAAGAGCAGCACCGGCCGGCTCGACGTCTTCGTGCGCCTGCTGTGTGAGCGCGGATTCGCCTTCGACACGGTGCCCGAGGGCTACCAAGGCCGACTCTACCTCGAGATCACCCCGCAGTCGTTCCATGTCTCCGTGCGCCAGGGCGACTGCCTCGGTCAGCTCCGCTTGGGCCGCGGCCGCCCCGCCCTGTCCGCCTCCGAGCTCCGGGAGGAGCAGCGCCGGGCGCCGCTGTGTCACTGGTCCGACGGCTCGCCCGCGCCGGTCGACGAGATGCCCCCGAGCGTCATCCTCTCCGTCGAGCTGGAGCACGAGACAGCGGGCGTCGTCGGGTACTCCGCCCGGCGCCACCTCCCGCCCGTCGACCTCCAGTCCCGGGACCTTCCCACCGACCGCTACTGGGTTCCCGTACCGTCGGCCCCCCACGGGCAGGTCCTCGAACCCGAGCAGTTCTACATCTTCGCCACCCGCGAGCGCCTGCGGATCCCGCCCGGGTTGTGCGCCGAGCTCGTCCCGTTCGACGCGACCAAGGGCGAGCTGCGCACGCACTACGCCGGCTTCATCGACTCCGGCTTCGGCTGGGGGGCCGACGACGATCCGGGCGCCAAGCTCGTGCTCGAGATCCGCACGCACGACGTCCCGTTCCTTCTGGAGCACGGCCAGCCGCTCTTCCGCATCGAGTTCATGCGCAACGAGGCCGTCCCCGACACACTGTACGGCGAGTCCGGGTCCAACTACCAGATGCAGGGACTCCGGCTGGCGAAGCAGTTCTCGGCCGTCGACTCACCCCGCGCTCAAGCCAGGCCGAGATCGACCGAACTGCGGTAGACTCCTGCGAAGACCAGGACCGCTCGCGCGACGACCGATCCCATTGGCAAGGAGCCGCATGCGCGTCCTGCTCGCTCACCCAAAGCACCAGATGCTCGCCCACTGGCTGCGCTCGGTGGGAAGGGTCGACCATGTGCCGGACGGCACCTCGGCTCTCGAGCGAGTCTGCGACGCCCTGTCGTCCGGCGCGCCGTTCGCGCTCTACTGCGTGGCCTTCGGGCTGCCCGACATGGACGGGCTGCTGCTCATCCGCCAGATCCGCGCCTGTGAGCAGGAGCACGGAGCCGCCCGCAGCCAGGCGCTCCTTCTCGATGCCGTGCCCCTCTCCGAGCGCGGAGTGCACGCGCAGCTCCACGCGCTTGGCCTCGTCGATCGGGGGGCACAAAGTCTCGGAGGATCCAACTGTCGCGTCTGAGTTCATGGGGTGCGCGCAGGAATGGACCAACCGACCCCTGACGAGTGGTGGGGTCGTACCCACGACCGATCCAGTGCACTTGTGACAGGTGGCCAGGGTGCGTGCTCGCCCGAACCAGCCGTCACTTGCCGAGTGGTGAGGTCGAGCCCTCGACCACATGACCCGTCATCCGACAGGCGGGTGGGGTGTACGCTCGACTGCACCGATCTGCATGAGTCAGTTGAAGGGGTCGCACGCACACCCCGACCGTCGATCAGGGGATCGCTGATGGGGTCGTACGCAGACCCGGACGAGTCGACCTCAGTCGGGTGGTGGGGTCGCGCGCGGATCCAGTGCGATCGACAAGGGTGGGTCGGGGTGGGTCTGCGTAGGACCTGAGGATCGATCCAGTGATCGTTGGTAGAGATCTGGACACCGGCCGCGATCAGGGGCGCCATCCACCCGACCTGCAGGCCATGAACCTACTCCCCGTCGACCGGTAGACCGTCGGGAAGGCCCTGCAGCCGGATCGGATCGTGGCGACCGAACAGCTCGCGCTCCAGCGCCGCCGCCCGGGCCGCGAGGTCGGGCGGAGGAGCCGCGGCGCAGCCGCCCTCGACGAGCCGCGCCGCCGCCCACTGGACCACGCCCGCACGCTCCCGGACCAGATCCTCGGGCAGCCCGCACGCCTGGAACAGCGACAGCGCAGCGCTGCTCGGGTGAGCGAAGCTCGCGAGATAGGCGGACAGCTCCAGACGGTCCACCGGGGCGAGCCCCTCGGGGCATCCTCCACACGCGACGCTCTCCCCTCGCCGAGCCGCCGCGACGTCGGCTGCATGACGCGCCTCGTGGACCGCCACCGCCGACGCGACCCGCGCCGTCAGCCGGTCCAGGGCGCGCCGCAGCCCGGGCTGGGCCCGTACGTGCCGACTCCGGGTCGCGAACGCCAGCGCCTCGAGCTCGGTCACCTCCGGACACGGCTGGTCCACCGAGTCGGCCGCGTGCAGCTGCAGCGTGGCCAGGTCCCGAGGCGCCAGACCGTTCCAGGGCAGCCGCGAGATCAGGAACTGGCTTCCGCACCGGTGCCGCGCGTGCACCGAGTCCATCGCCCGCACGAGCCACAGCCGATCCGCGGCGGTCGCCTGCAGCGCCGACACATCCCCGGGGACCAGCGCGCGAGCCACCTCGGCCCGGAGGGCGGGACCGAAGGCCTGCTGGAGCCCGCCGAGCGTGTCGTCGAGCCCCGGATCGAGCATGGGCCACACCCGGTCGACGGTGAACGTCACCACGCCGTCCAGCAGCACGACCACGCCCTCGTCGCCGTGGAGGTGCCCGAGCCAGGTGTCCACCTGGGTGGTGCCGTCCACCCGGTGCTGCACCCGCACCCCGAACCGCTCCTCACCGACCACCGCCACGGCGTCGTCGAGCAGCACCCGGTAGCTCTTCAGCCGCAGCGAGCCCCCGTCGGCGCCCAGGGCCACGTCCCCCGACAGCCGCCAGGGCGCTCCCGCCTTCGCCAGGTACCGGTTCCAGACCCCGACCAGCGCGACCAGCTCGCGGCTGTTCAGCGCCGGTCCCGCGTCGAGCAGGACACCCATCCGGTCGAGCAGCGCCCCCAGGTTCGGATCGGCGCCCGCCTCGCTGCGCAAGCGGTGCCAGTGCATGCGCTTGACGCCCCCCTGGGCGACGACCCAGGCGGGCACGAGCTCCGTGTGCACCCGCTGGAGATCGACCTGGGCGAGCGCCTCCCGGTCGAGCACCAGCATCGCACCGTCCTCGATGGGCGGGACCGGCCTCTGCCGCGGCGCCCACCACGTCACTCCGACCGCCACGGCCCCGACGAGGCACGCGAGCCCCGCCACGAGCACCCGCACCCAGGTCGTGGGCACAGCGCGCATCTTCGTCATCGTTGGCCCACGGGAGGTTCGCGGAGTAGCATCGTGACTGACACCCCGTTGGAGGCCCAGGCATGGCAGAGATCTACTTCGTACCCGAGCGCGTGTCGGCGGGTGCCCAGGGCCCCATCCGAACCTTCGGCGGGTACCTCGAGGCGTGGCACCGGGCGAGCCACGATCCGAGCGACTTCTGGCTCGAGACCGCCAATGCGCGGCTGCACTGGCGCACTCCCCCGACCGTGGGCCTCGAGGGGGACTTCCACCAGGTGCCCGAGCAGCCGCTTCGCTGGTTCTCGGACGGCCGGCTCAATGTCACCGAGAGCTGCCTCGACCGGCACCTCGAGACCCGGGGCGACAAGACCGCCATCGTCTGGGAGGGCGACGAGCCCGGCGACATCCGGCGGCTGACCTACCGCGAGCTGCACGCCGAGGTGTGCCGCTGCGCCAACGCGCTCGAGGGACTCGGCGTGAAGCCCGGGGATCGGGTGATCCTCTACATGGGCATGGTCCCCGAGGCCGCCGTGGCCATGCTCGCGTGCGCCCGCGTCGGCGCCATCCACTCCGTCGTGTTCGGCGGGTTCTCGGCCGAGGCCCTCCGCGACCGCATCGTCGACTGTGGCGCCCAGGTCGTGATCACCCAGGACCAGGGCCGCCGCGGGGGCCGCGACATCCCCCTCAAGCACACCACCGATGCCGCTCTTGCCGATCTCCACGACGTGCGGTCGGTGCTCGTGTACCGGCGCACCGGCGCCGAGGTCTCCTTCCAGGAGGGGCGCGACGTGTGGTGGCACGACGTGGTGCCCTCGGCCTCCGAGCAGCACCAGGCGGTCGTCCGCGGCGCCGAAGACCCCCTGTTCATTCTGTACACGTCGGGGTCCACGGGGCGGCCGAAGGGTCTCGTCCACACCTGTGCCGGCTACCTGCTGTGGTCGTCGTGGACGTGCGCGACCACCTTCGACCTCCGCGAAGACGACGTATTCGCCTGCGTCGCGGACATCGGCTGGATCACCGGTCACAGCTACATCGTGTACGGACCGCTGGCCAACGGGGCGACCTCCCTCATGTTCGAGTCCATCCCCACCTACCCCGACGCGGGCCGGTACTGGGACATGGTCGAGCGCCACCGGATCAGCGTGTTCTACACCGCCCCGACCGCGATCCGGGCCCTGGCCGCCCACGGCGACGAGCCCGTGGTGCGCTACGACCGCTCGTCGCTGCGCGTGCTCGGCACCGTCGGCGAGCCGATCAATCCCGACGCCTGGCGCTGGTACCACCAGGTGGTCGGCGAGGGGCGCTGCACCGTGGTCGATACCTGGTGGCAGACCGAGACCGGGGGCCACATGATCACCCCGATCGCGCCCGCCACCGCCACGAAGCCAGGCTCCGCCACGCTCCCGCTGCCCGGCGTGCAGCCCGTCCTGTTCGATGCCGAGGACCGGCTGGTGGTCGGCCCCGGCCAGGGCCGGCTGTGCCTGAAGGCCCCGTGGCCGGGCATCGCGCGCACCGTGTGGGGCGACCACGCCCGCTACGTGCAGACCTACTTCGGGATGTTCCGCGGGATGTACTTCACCGGCGACGGCGCCCGCCGCGACGCCGACGGGTACCTCTGGATCACGGGCCGCGTCGACGACGTGCTCAACGTGAGCGGCCACCGCATGGGCACGGCCGAGCTCGAGGCGGCCCTCGTCGCCACCGACGAGGTCGCGGAGGCCGCGGTCGTCGGCTACCCCCACGACCTCAAGGGCCAGGGCGTCTACGCCTACGTCGTGCTGCAAGACGGCGGCGAGCCGACGCCCGGTCTGGAGGAGCGGATGAACGCCGCCTGCCGCGAGCACATCGGCGCTCACGCCCGTGTCGACAAGGTACAGGTCGTGCCCGGCCTCCCCAAGACGCGCTCGGGCAAGGTCATGCGACGGATCCTCCGCAAGGTGGCGGAGGGCGCACCCGAAGCGATCGGCGACACCAGCACGCTGGCCGATCCCTCCGTGGTGGAGGCGATCGTCGCCGGAGCTACTTCTTCTTGGCGGACCCCTGCCGGGCCTTGAAGCGGGGCTGCGCCTTGTTGATCACGTAGACACGGCCCCGCCGCTTGACGACCTGACATCCCTTGTGGCGCTTCTTGAGCGAGCGCAGGCTGTTCGCGACCTTCATCGTCTTCCTCGGAGGGTTTGGCGGCACCGCGGCGCCGGACGGGTTGGGATAGCGCCCGAATCCGCGTCGGGCAACTCAGCGCCCCCACTGGAGGTCCCCGATCCACACCGACACGCCGCCCCGCCCGTCCTCCAGCGCCACGTAGATCCGGGCCGGCCTCGGAGCGGTCTCGTCGGCCGGCGGCGCGGGGGCGAGCCACTCGAGCTGCACCCGGCCGTCGCGAGCGACCGGGTAGCTCACCGCGGAGAAGCCCCCGGCGGTCGTGTAGCCGTAGGCCACGCTCGCCTCGGGAGCCACGAAGTCGAGGGTGGCCCGCTCCTCGGCGACTACCGGCGACGCGGGCGCCTCCACGAGCACGGGGTTCACGGGGTCCTCCGCGTCCGCCTCCGCGGACCGCACGGGGGCGGTCCGAAACCCCGCGCTCACCCCCGAGACTGGGAGATCCTCGAGCCAGGCGCCCGGATCCCGCAGGCGGTCCTCCGAGGCCTCCGACAGGTCGCCACAGAGCCCTGGTGCGCAGGCGAGCGCCCAGATCGGCAGCGGGCCGGGGACCCCGAGCGGCACGAGGACCTGCTCGGACACGGGCTGAAGCACCGTCGCGCAGCCCTGCTCGAGGCACGTCCACACCAGCAGATCGCCCCCGTCTCCCCGCGGATCGGCGACCGTGACGGTCAGGGTGAGCGGAGCCCCCGGGTCGACGACCGCTGGATCCGTCCGCATGGCCACCAGTCGGAGCTCGTCGATCAGGGTCTGCTCCGAAGGACCCATGCAACCCGCGAGCCCCAGCAGCCACCACGCGCCCCTCACCACTCCCCCCGCACGCCGAACGCAGGGACCACGGGGATCTGGGTCACCGGATCCTCCTCCGCGAAGTCGTAGGTCCACCCGATGACCTCCACGTTCTGGGCGTTCGTCGCGTTCTGCAGGTCCAGGTAGGCGGTGAGCTGCCACTTCTTGAAGACCCAGTCCTTGTCGACGCGGACGTCGAGCTGCCAGAAGGCCGGGAGCCGGGCGCTGTCGCGAGCCCCGTAGACCGGCGCGAAGCCGCGCTGGTCGAACGTCTGGAACCGGTTGACGACCGGGGTGTAGGGGTTGCCCGAGCCGTACCTGGCCCGCACCCCGAGGCGCCACCGGCGGGGCAGCTGATGGCTCGCGAGCGCCGTGAGCACAATCGGCTGGTCGTACTCGAACAGGGCCCGGTCCTCCCCCTCCCGATCGATGCGCGTCGAGCGGCTCACCGTCGCCGAGACCCAGGCGGTGGTCCGCGCCGTCTGCACCTTCAGCAGGCCCTCGACCCCGAGGATCGAGCCCGTGCCCTCGTTTGCATACGGGCCCACGTCCAGCGGTCCCACGGGCGGAGGTCCCGAGAAGAAGCGAAACGCGTCCTCTCGGCCGGAGACGAGGTCCCACAGCTGGTTGGCGAACCCGTTGACCTCGACGTCGACGTCGGGCCCGAGCTGCTGCTCGACGCCCAGCGCGGACTGCCACGACCGGGCGGGCCCGAGGGCGGCCTGCTCGACCGCCTGGCGCGGCGTGGGCCACTGGCTGTACAAGCCGGTGCTCGCCTTCACCGTGGTCGCGCCCCGGCCGGCGCGGACCGCGAGCCGCGGGTCGGCGGTGACCGACTGGTAGGTCCCGCCCAGCGTGAGCCCGTCGACGCGGATGCCCGGGACCACGTCGACCGCGCCTATCGCGAACGTGGGCTCGAGGTAGGCCGCCGGCGCGAACCGGAGCACCCGCGCGCGCTCCCGCGGCCCGAATCCCGGGACGTCGTAGTCGAAGCGCGCCTCCCCGACCTGCAGATCGACCCCCAGGCGCCACCCCGGCCCGTCGCCGGGCGCCCGAAACAGCTCGTCGCGGACGCCCAGGGTGAACGCGCTCTCGAGCGCGCGCCCCTCGGGCGCGAGGTCGAACGTCTGGCGCTGCGGGCCGGCGATGACCGAGACCTCGTGGCGCCACCGCGACCCCACGTCCTCCCTCCAGAGCAGGCGCGCCTTCTGGAACGCGGTGACCAGCCCGATCGTGGTCTCGGGCTCGTCGTCCGCGTCCTCCCCGATGACCGCGAAGCGGTCGTCGGACACGAGGAACAGCGTCTCGAGCGAGCCCCCCGCCCTCGTGCGACCGTACAGCCGCAGCTGCAGGTCGTAGTACCGCGGGGCCTGCACCGTGCTCGACCCGAGGCTGCTCAGCACCGGTGTGAGCACGGCGTCGACGTACGAGCGCCGCCCCGAGACGGCCAGCGCGAGGCGGTCGCCGAGCTTCTGCTCGATGAACCCGGTGGCCTGGAACAGGTCGACGCTCGCGTACCCCGACGAGCGCTCGGGCAGTGTGGGGTCGACGCGCAGGTCCACCGCTCCCCCGAGCGTGCGCCCGTAGCGGACCCCGTAGTTCCCCGGGAGGAAGGCGATCTCCCCGATCGCGTCGGCGTTGACCACCGTGGAGAGCCCCGCGAAGTGGAACACGAGCGGGATCTCGGCGCCGTCGAGGTAGTACCGACTGTCTTCCGGCGCCGTGCCGCGGATGATCAGCTGGCCGATGTTCAGCGGGGGGCGCGCGACGCCGGGGAGGTTCTGGACCACCCGAACCACGTCGCCGTTGGTGCCCGGCAGGTACCGCGCTTGCTCGGCCGACAGCACCCGCTCGGTGATCTCGGGAGTCACTCGGCGGCCGACGACCACGACGCTCTCGTCGACGTCCCGCGCATCCGCCCAGGGCCGGTCGAGGACCGCGAACAGCCGCGCCTCGGCGACCCGCCCGGGCTTGACCTCGAGGTCCACCGGATCCAGGCGAAAGCCCTCCGCGGACGAGCTGAGCGTCCAGACGCCGGGATCGAGCCCGGCGACGCGGAACGCGCCCTCCGCGTCGGTCTCGGTGGACAGCGCCTGCTCGCCGCGACGGAACGTGATCGAAAAGGCGGCCAGCGGCTGGCGGGTGCCCGCCTCGAGCACCTCGCCCTCGGCAGACACCGGGGGTGCGCGGGTCGGCTGGAAGACCACGCGGTAGCCCACGGTCACCGGCACCGGCGCCCCGTCGACCGTGGTGGGCGTGAACACGAACGAGCGCGCGGCCTGCTCCGCCGCCGCATCGAAGGCGGCCCCGGCCGACTGCGCCACCTCGACGCCGACCACCGCACCGGACTCGTCGAGCGACAGCGAGAGCAGGACCTCGGCCGCCCGACCGTCAGCCAGCGCCCCGGAGGGATACGCGGGCTGCAGGCCAGACACGAGCCGGGGAGGCTCCGGCTCCGCCGCGAGCGCCGCTCCGAGCATTATCGGGAAGGTCCACACGGCTTTCGTGTACTGATTGCGCGAGACAACCGCCACGGACAGGAGGCATTGGTTGGGAAGGCCCCTCGGACGTCGCAATCCAGGCTATGAGAGCCGTCGGCGTGCGATCGCCCAGCGGGTGCTGCAGCGCCTGGCCCGCCCCGAGGGCGCCAAGGCGAGCCTGCGGGAGCTCGCTCAGGCAGCCGGCGTCAGCGTCTCCACGCTCCGGCACTACTTCGGCGACCGCCAGGGGGCCTTGCAGGCCGCGATCGACGAGGTCGGCGCGCTCGGCGAGCCCTGGCAGCGGGTCGCCGCCACGGATCGCCTCGACCAGCCGGTGGGCGAGTCTCTCGCGTGGTTCCTGCGGCTCTTCGTGACCGGCTGGCAGAACGGCGTAGGCGCCATGATGGGCGAGTCGATGTCGGCGGGCACGGGAGACGAGGTCCTCGGGCGAGCGACGGTCGACCGGGTGTTCGAGCCGACCCTGCAGGCGATCGAGGCACGGCTGGCGCACCACCAGCGCGCAGGGGAGATCCGGAGCGACGCGGACCTCCGCCATGCGGCGCTCAGCCTGTTCGGACCGGTGTTCGCCGCGTTACTCCACCAGGACACGCTCTCGGGCGAGCAGTGCCGTGCGCTGGACGTGCTGGCCTTCGTCGACGAGCACGTGGAGCGCTTCGTCGGTGGGTGGAGCCCGAGCGCCGGCCCCTAGCGAACCGGAGCGTCTCCCCCACATGGGCTAGACTCGCCGCATGCGCACTCTCCTGCTCGTGCCTCTGGCGGCGTGCAGCCGCGTCACCGTGGTGGTCTACCCGAGCGAGCTCGAGCCGCTCGAGGACCTGCAGGTCGACCTCCCCCAGGGAGATGCCCTCTCCGAGCGTGTGGCGACCGCCGAGGGCGAAGACGACGGGCTGTACTGGTCCCACGTACGGGGGTACGTCCGCGCCCCGATCCTCGACGTGTGGCAGGCCGCGCAGGAGCCGGCGGTGGGGGTCAACCACCGCGAGGTCGACGAGTGGGAGGTCACCGAGAACACGGTGCCGGAGTTCGACGTCAGCTTCACCGTGCACAACACGAAGTACGACATCATCCGCGTGGACTGGGACAACACCTGGGTCTACGAGCTGCAGGCGGAGACCACCGAGGGCATCCCTACCCAGGCGATGGCCCGGTGGGACAAGACGAAGGGCACGGGCTTCATCCAGCTGCTCTCGGGCACGCTGCGCGTGCTGCCGACCTCGGACGAGGCGGTCACCGAGGTGCAGCTCATCTACCACATGCGCGCCGCTCAGCGCGATACGGAGACGCTCACGCAGTACCTGGTGGATCTGCACGCGAACCTGGCCGCGGCCTCGCGGGGCGAGGACGTTCCGGTCTCCCGACCCTGAGCCGACCGGCGATCAGCGCCTCGGCGCGGAGAGCTCGACCCCGGCGATGACCCGGAGATCCGGCGCCCCGATCCCCGGCGAGAGTCCTCGGCCGACGGCCGCGCGCAGGCTCAGGTCTTCGCGCACCCGCACGCGGCTGCCGACCAGCAGCTCGAGGGGCACGCCGGCGAGGTTGGACACCGGGGACCGGTACGAGAACCGGCTCGCCAGCTCCCCCGACAGCGTCCAGGCCTCACTCGCCCGCAGCCGACCGCCCACCGCCACGCTCAGCGCGTCGTTGACCTCGATGTTCTCGAGGGAGGCCGCCGGTCCCCCGACGGTGGCCACGTCGGCGGCGACCTGGAGCGGGCCCAGGTCCTTGCTCACCAGCAGCCCCACGCTCCAGGTCACCAGGCGGGCACCGAGCGCGTTGTCGACGGTCGCCGTCGGGAGGGTGGTGCGCGCCTGGACGCCGAGGTCGACGGGGAGCGCCAGCGGCGTGCCCTCGCCCGCGACGGTGACCCGGCCGTCCAGCGCGACGTCGCCGAGGCCCGCCTCCCCCCCGGTCGCGTCCCCCTTCGCGAAGAAGTACACGGGGGCGTCGACACCCACGCGCACGGGACCTGCCCCCCAGGCTGCGAGCACGTTGGCCTGCACGAGGTTGCGCACGATGCCGACCTGCTCCCCCTCGCTGAGGTAGACGAGCAGGTCGTCGTGGTACGAGAGCAGGACCTGGGCATGGCCTCCGGGGGCCGGCCGCGCCGCGGTGTCGACCACGAGGAAGCCGCTTCGGTCGAGCGTGGGGCGGAACGTCTGGGCGTCGATCTCGGGGACGACGGCGCGCTCCACGGCGGTCGACTGGGCGGCCGCGACGGCGCCGAGCGCGGTGAGCAGGGGAATCATCGGGCACCTCCACGCCGACGCCGGCGGGTCCACAGGAGCAGGCCGGCGAGCCCGAGGGCCAGGGGCCCGCCGGGGTCGGTGGTCGAGGCGCAGCCTGCACACGCCCCACCGACGTAGATTCCGTCGGGGTCGAAGGCGTCAGGGGACGCCTCCGGGTCGGTCGGGTCGAGGTCCTCGGGCGGGACCTCCTCGAGATCCCGGTCGTCGAGGTCGTCGAGGTCCGCGTCGTCGCTCTCCGTGTCGTTGCCGGCCGTGTCGTCGTCGGGGTCGAGCGGGTCGGTCCCCTCGTCGAGCTCCTCGCCGTCGCTCACCCCGTCCCCGTCGCTGTCCTCGTCGCCGTCGAGCACACCGTCACCGTCGGTGTCGGGATCCTGGGGATCGGTCCCGAGGTCGTCCTCCTCGCCGTCGGACAGGCCGTCGTCGTCGCTGTCGGGATCGGTGGGGTCGGTGTCGTCGGCCAGCTCGTCGGCGTCGCTGACGCCGTCAGCATCGCTGTCCTCGTCGCCGTCCAGCGTGCCGTCCCCGTCGCTGTCGGGGTCGGTGGGGTCGGCGCCGAGCGGCCCCTCGGCGCCGTCGTCGAGCCCATCGTCATCGCTGTCGACGTCGAGCGGGTCGGTCCCCGCGGCAGCCTCGTCCCCGTCGGTCAGGCCGTCGTCGTCACTGTCCGCGTCCAGCGGGTCGCTGCCGTTGGCGGCCTCGTCGCCGTCGCTCACGCCGTCGTCGTCACTGTCCGCGTCCAGTGGGTCGGTGCCGTTGGCAGCCTCGTCGCCATCGCTGACGCCGTCGTCGTCGCTGTCCCCGTCCAGCGGGTCGGTCCCGTTCGTGGCCTCGTCGCCATCGCTCACCCCGTCGTCGTCGCTGTCCCCGTCCAGCGGGTCGGTCCCGTTCGCGGCCTCGTCGCCATCGCTGACGCCGTCGTCGTCGCTGTCCCCGTCTAGCGGGTCGGTCCCGTTCGCAACCTCGTCGCCATCGCTGACGCCGTCGTCGTCGCTGTCCGCATCCAGCGGATCCGTGCCGTTGGCGGCCTCGTCGCCGTCGCTCACGCCGTCGTCGTCACTGTCCACGTCCAGCGGGTCGGTGCCGTTCGAGGCCTCCGCGCCGTCGCTCACGCCATCGTCGTCGCTGTCCGCATCCAGCGGATCCGTGCCGTTGGCGGCCTCCGCGCCGTCGCTGACGCCGTCGTCGTCGCTGTCCCCGTCCAGCGGGTCGGTCCCGTTCGCAACCTCGTCGCCATCGCTGACGCCGTCGTCGTCGCTGTCCGCATCCAGCGGATCCGTGCCGTGGGCGGCCTCGTCGCCGTCGCTCACGCCGTCGTCGTCACTGTCCGCGTCCAGCGGGTCGGTCCCGTTCGCGGCCTCGTCGCCATCGCTGACGCCGTCGTCGTCGCTGTCCGCGTCAAGCGGGTCGGTCCCGTTCGCGGCCTCCGCGCCATCGCTCACCCCGTCGTCGTCGCTGTCCGCGTCAAGCGGGTCGGTCCCGTTCGCGGCCTCGTCGCCGTCGCTCACCCCGTCGTCGTCGCTGTCCGCGTCCAGTGGGTCGGTGCCGTTGGCAGCCTCGTCGCCATCGCTCACGCCGTCATCGTCGCTGTCCCCGTCCAGCGGGTCGGTGCCGTTCGCGGCCTCGTCGCCATCGCTCACGCCG
>CAYMSU010000094.1:0-15481 GCA_964393165.1 uncultured Enterobacteriaceae bacterium | reverse complement strand
GATTCAGGATCCTGTGCCCGAGAGGGTGTGGGGGTTCGACTCCCCCCTTCCGCATGGCCATCCCTCGGCCTCGCTCCCCGCGGGGGGCGCCGGTGAGCGGCCGGTAGCTCCGGTCAGCGGCAACCCGCCGCGTCTCCCGCCTCCTCGCGTGATGTTGCCTTCGTGATTGGAGGCAACCGATGATTCGCCCGCTCCTGCTGGTGTGGCCCGCGCTCGCGATGGCCGCCGAGCCCGAACCCGCCGGTCCCGAACCGACCGGTCCCGAGGGGGCGTCTGGGCCCGCCCCCGTCGAGGACGTGGTCCTGCCCCCCCTCGAGGACGGCTTCCTCGCCGACGACGACATCATCGTCGACAGCCTGTACGACGACCTGTTCGCGATGGGCGACGAGGTCGCCATCGAGGCCCTCGTCGCCGACAACGCCTTCGTGATGGGGCGCGAGGTGCACGTCCGCGCCACCGTCGACGGCGACCTCTTCGTGATGGGAGAGCGGATTCGGATCGACGCGCCCGTCGGCGGCGACGTCTTCGCCCTCGGCAAGGACCTCGTCGTGACGCCCCAGGGCTCCATCGGCGGTACCGTCTTCGCCCTCGGCGGCGGCCTCGAGGTGGACGGGCCCGTCGGCGGCCACCTCCACGGCGGCTTCGGGAAGGCGCGCCTCGCCTCGGCGATCGGCGGAGACGTCGATCTCGAGGTCGGCGAGCTCGAGATCGGCGACGGCATCCAGGTCGCAGGCGACCTGCACTACGCCACCGTCCAGCCCGTGCCGGAGCTCGACGCCCACGTCGAGGGCGTCGTGACCTTCGTGGAGAAGTCCGAGGAGGAGCTCGAGTTCAACCTCGACGAGGCCGACGACCCCGCCCCCAGCCTGGTCGGCCAGGCCGCCCAGTGGACCGGCCTGCGCTTGTGGGACTACGTCTCGAAGCTGCTGGTGGGCGCCGCCTGGCTGTTCGTCGGCGGCGTCTCGGCGGCCGGGGTGGCCCGGACCCTCCGCGAGCAGCCCGCGGAGAGCCTGGGCACGGGCTTCCTGCTCTTCGTGGGCCTGCCCGTGGCCGCGTTCCTCTGCGTCATCACGATCTTGCCGATGTCGCTCGGCTTCTTCGGGTTCCTCGCCTGGGGCACGATGATGTTCGTGGGCCAGCTCGTCGTGGCCCAGACCCTCGGAGACGTCATGCTCCAGCAGCTTCGCCCCGACGCCGTCGGCCGCCCCTACGTGTCCCTCGCCGTGGGGCTCGTGCCCGTGGTTCTCGCCTTCGGGCTGCCCTGGGTGTGGTTCCTCGCCGTGGTCGTGACCGCCATGCTCGGCATGGGCGCCATGGGGCTCGCGCTGCGGCGCGCCCACGCTGGTCGCGCCGAGATCCTCCGCGCATGAGCAGGCCCGGCGAGCTCGCCCTGCAGCTGGGGCTCGGCACGGCGGGGGCGCTCGGCACGCTGGCCCTGCTCCACCAAGAGCCGAGGCCCGCGCAGGCCGCGCTCTGCGCCGGGGTCGCCGTCGGCCTCGCGGCTGCCGTCCACCCCGCCTGGCGCGGCCTGCCTCGCTACGTGACAGCCTGGCTCGACGCCGGGGTGATCGCCGTGGCCATCCTCCTCGGGGCGGTCGCCACGGTGCTCGGGCACGGGGCCGCCTACGTAGTAGCCCTCACAGGGTGGCCACGAGGATCACCACCAGCATCACGAGCCCGAGCACCGCGCCCCCGATCCCGAGCACCATCGGCCAGGGGGAGGGCTTGGGCGGCGGCGGCGGCGGCTCGGGAAGCACGAACCTCACCTGGTCGCTGTGGCTCGACTGGTCGTCGGGATCTCGCAGATCCGCCACGGTGAGACGCACCGGGTACTCCCCCGGCGCCGCCTCCGCGGGCAGCGCAATCACCACCTTGATCTCCTCCAGGCAGTCGACCTCGTAGTAGCGGTCGGGAGACGACAGCTGAAGCCACTGGGCCTGCGTGGGGCCGTCGGGCACGGCGACCGCGCGGGCGCGCACTGGATGCCCACACACGTTGCACACCGTGAAGGAGATCTCCGCGCTGCGCTGACCTTCCTGGAGGACGACGTTGCGGTAGGCGGCAGTGATCGCGAACGGTCCGGGCATGGGCCCTCCTCGGTGGTCAGTCGCTCGGGGTTCGGTCGCGCGCGATGGCGCGGAGGTACGCCGCCCGCTGCGCGGGGAAGCGCAGCTGGGCCTCGGGCAGTGCCTGGAGCTCCGCCGCCGTGAAGAAGCGAGCGTCGATCGTCTCCGTGCCGTCGGCCGAGGGCTCGAGCCCAGCCGCGGCGGTGCACACGTGGGCCACGAAGCGCTTGCGGGGAGCCGCACAGGCGGGGCCCCCCGCCTTCACCGGGATCCCGGCCTCCTCACGAGTCTCCCGCACCGCCGCCTGGGCGCTGGTCTCGCCGCCCTCGACGTAGCCCCCGGGGATCGACCAGGCGCCCGACCGGCTCTTCACGAGCAGGATCCGGTGGTCCCGCACGGTGAGGCAGCCCGCCGCACGCGGCTCGCTGACCTGGGTGCCCGGCGGATCACACGGCGTGGGTGTCGAGCAGGCGAGCACCGTGGCGATCCAGGCTCCCGCAGACCACACCACACCACCTCCGCGGCGGCTTCCTTAGCCCAGCCGACCGAGCGCCTCCAGGCTCGCTCGACGGGTTCGCTCGAAGCGACCCTCGGCATCCCCGAGCGACCACAGGTGGGCGCCGGAGCGGGGCGAGTGGACGACCTCGGCGTGATCGATCCCCGGCGGGGCGGACCACACGCGCGACGAGCGGATCAGATGGACCCAGGGACGGGCTCCGCCGCGCACCTCTCGCCAGTGCAGCAGCCCGAGGCGATCCGCCACGCCCCCGTCGGCATAGGCCGCGCCGCCCACGTCGACGGGCGCGAACAGCCCCGGGACGGCGCACGATGCCGCGACCGCCTCGGGCAGCGGGCCCGACCGGAGCAGGCGAAACGCTCCGCGCCCGTCGATCACGCCGACCCCTGCGGCGGTGGGGAGATCCGCGAAGCTCGCCGGGAGATACCTGCGAAGCTCCTCGACCAGCGGGTCGAGCTTCATCAGGCCGCGCCACGGCCGACGATGCGGCCGCATCCAGGCGACCGGCCGGCGCGACCGCGCGAGCGCCAGGATCTCCCGGGCGGGCATGCCCGCGGCCCACAGCATGCCCGTGAGCGCCCCCGAGGAGGTCCCGCCGACGGCCCCGACCGGGATCTCGAGCTCCTCGAGGGCGGCGAGGAACCCGGCGTGGCTCGCGAACGCCAGCCACCCGCTCGAGAGCACGACGTCGATGCTGCCCATCACGGCGCCTCGACCGGCAGCGCGGCCGCGGCGGTCGCGAACGCCTGGGGCACGTCGTCGACGTCGGGCACGAACTGGAAGAAGCCCGACCCACGGGTCAGCAGCGGCACCTGCACGAGGGACTCCGCGGTCCCCTCGACCTGGATGGTCCAGATGTGGATGCCCTCGCTCCACGCGTCGTCGGCCGCAGCGCGGGCCCCGCCGAACTCGCCCCCGCAGGTGAAGCGCTGCCCGCTCACGAGCACGATCGCGCGAAAGGCGCCCGCCGGAGCGGCCCGCTCGAGGTGGGCCACCGCCTGGCGGAGGGCGGGCTCCGCATTCGTGCACCCGCCGATGGCGATCGTCACCGGCTCCACGTCGGGCACCAGGGGCTCGTCGGGGCAGCACAGGTGGCTGAACCGCTCCCGCAGCACCCCCTCGGCATAGACCGGCGTGAGCACGGCCCACGGCGGCGTGGTGTCGGTCAGCGCCGCGCGCCCGCTCGACTGGGCCGCGAACTCGGCGAACAGGCCCTGGCCCAGCAGATCCCCCGGCCGGTCTTGATCGAGCATGGTGAACAGGTACCGCACCGCTCCGTCGCGACACCCCGGCAGCGCTCTCACCATCGACGCCGAGAGATCCTGGACGATCATGACGGCGCGGGACTGTCCGGGCAGGAGCGGAGGCGCCGGCTCGACGGCGCCCTCGGTAGGCAGGCCCTCCAGCGGGTTCACACCCGGTCCGTCGCTGGTGCATGCCCCGAGCGCGGCGAGCACCCCCACGATCCTGCTCATCGCTGCGCTCATCGGGGGGGCTCGGCCAGGCGGAAGTCGAGGTACAGCGCAAGCACGCGGTCGTCGTGGTCGAGGCCCCAGTACACCGGGTAGGCGCCGTCGCCCCAGCCACTGTCGACGACCACGCCCCCGTGGGGGTGCCCGAAGTCGAGCCAGTGCACCGCAGGCCGCTCCGCGAGCGACGCGTACGCGCTGAACGCCCGCTCCTTGTCGCGGGCGGCGAGCCCCGCCAGGACGGTGGCGTCGAGCACGGCGAGGTTCCCGGCATCGACCGGAAGCACGAACCCGCCCTCGAGCGTGCTTGCGGGCGCATACCGGGCCACCGGCGCCGTGCCGTCGCCCAGCTGCACCCGGAGCACCGCGTGGCGCTCGAACACGACCGCGACCTCCACCGGGTAGTTGCCCGGCGGCACCGTGCGGGCCAGCGGGAAGAGCATGTGCTCGTCGTAGCCGAGGTCGCCGACGACGAGCCGGCCGCTCCGGACCGCGAGGGCTCCCACGGGGCGCACGGTGATCCCGGACGTCTCCTCCCCGTCTTCCCGCTCGATGCGAACGGGACCTGCCGACCGGAACCAGCGGTCGGATGCCACCTCGTGGTCGACCTCCTCCAGGGGCGCATCGGGGGCGGCTCCCTCGAGCCGGTCAGGGTGCTCGACGAAAGGCGCACCCACCGGGTCGAGGAACTCGTGGAGCCTCGCGATGCGCCAGTCGTCGCCCTCGCGCACCAGGTCGTACTCGAAGTACCGGTGGGCCCCCGCCTCGGTCTCGATCACGTGCTCGGCCGACGAGCCGCCGGCGCGCTCGCCGGTGATCTCCTCCACACCCACGGCATGCGGACAGGGGCGGCTCATCGACTGCGCGAGGTCGGACTGCGCGCCCGCCGCGAAGTGCTCCCGCTCGAGCTCGGCGACCTCCCCGCGCCAGGCGTCGAAGTCGCTCATGCCGATGCGGGACCAGGCCTGGTGGTAGGCCGCGATGAAGGCGGTGACCCGCTCGGCTGGTGTCATGCGGGGAGCTTAGCATGCACCGGGGGGCGCCTCACGACGCCTCGCGCAGCGGCTCCGCGGGCGGCACCTGCCCCTCCGGCGCAGGCTCGGCCACGTACCAGTGCAGGATCCCTCCTACCGCGACGGCACCGAGCCCCGCCGCGACCGCGTTGCCCGTGTAACCGAGGTGGACGTAGGTCCAGCCTGCAACCGCCGCCCCGAGGGCGAACCCGACCTGGCTGAAGGCCATCGACAGGCTCATCAGGGACCCCCGGTGCCGCTGGTCCACCATCGCGGTGAGCAGCGCGTTGTAGGGGCTGATCCGCAGCGCGACGGTGGCCATGATCACGAAGAACATGACGTAGACCAGCGGGAACGTGGGCACGAACGGCATCATCACCATGAGGACGGACAGCCCGACGCTCCCGAGCACCACCAGGCCCTTGCGCCCGATGCGATCCGACAGCCGCCCGGCGAGCGGCCCCATCCCGGCGTTGGCCAGACCGCCCACGAGGAACAAGCTCGCCACCGCGTTGGGGCTCGCTCCGAAGTGCGCCTCGAGCCAGGTCGGCTGGTAGACGATGAAGCTCGACACGGACAGCATCATCAGAGTGCCGGCGACCGCCACGGCGCGCACGTCGGAGCGTGCGAGCAGGTCGCGGTAGCTCGCGACCATCGTGCCGAGGCCGAAGGCGCCTTCTTCGTCGTGCTCGGTGTCCGGCAGGACGGTCATGGTGAGCGCGAACGCCACCACCATCACGAGGCCGAAGCTCACGAACGCGGACTGGAAGCCGAACATCCCCGCCAGCACGGAGCCGATCGGGATCCCGAGGATCTGCCCGAACGCCATGGCCGACATCACCACGCCCATCGCCGCTCCGCGCCGCTCGTACGGGATGACGTCGCCCACGTAGGCGGCTGCTGCGCCCGCGAGGATCCCCGAGGAGGCGCCTGCCATGCACCGCAGCACCAGGAGGCTGGGGAAGTCCCAGGCGAGGCCGTGCAGGAGCAGGACCGTGCACATCACCGCAGTGCCCACCCGCAGGATCGAGCGGCGCCCGACCCGGTCGGAGATCGGACCCGCGAGGATCGCGAACCCCGCGGTGCCCACGGCGTAGCCTGTGACGAGCAGGCCGAGCCACTGCTCGTCGACGGACAGCTGCTCCCCGATCCGCGGAAGGACGGGGGCGACCACGAGGAACTGACTCGACTGGGTGAACAGCGTGAGCCAGAGGGTGAGGAGGACGAGGGCGTTGCGCACGCTCAGGACGTAGCCATTCCGGACGTCCGCTGCCGTGCCGAGGCCCGCCGGCGGGCGCGGGACACTGCGTACACGAGCACGGACAACCCGAGGCCGAGCCCGCCCGGACCGCCGGGGGCGCCGACCCCTCCGCCCGCACAGCCACACCCGCGCCGCTCGTAGGTGCAGACCGCCCGCGGGTCGGCGTCGACCTCGACCGCGGCGCCGCCCAGCCGGAAGCCGGCGACCTCCGCCTCCACGCGGACCAGGAAGGGAGCGCGGCTCGGCAGCACGAGCCGGTCGGACCACCGGACGTCCCAGGTGCCGTCGTAGTTGAGATCCCACCGAAACGCGGCGTCCTCGTGGCCCTCGGCGACGCCGTACACCTCGACCGCACAGCTGCCGTCGGGCAAGTCCCGCGCTCGGGTGCGCACCTGCACCTCGACCGGCTCTGGGGGCGGGGTGACCGGCGAGTCGAAGACCGCCCGCCACGCGCGCAGCTCGCCGAGCCCGGCGTCGTCGAGCGGCTCGGGCCGCGGGGCCACCGCGTCGAGCACCGCTTGCCGCACCTCGTCGGCGGTGGCGCGAGGCTCCGCCGACCAGACGAGCGCGGCCACGGCCGCCACGTGGGGACTCGCCCCGCTCGTGCCCCCGAAGCGCTCGAAGCCGCTGTGGAAGAACTCCCCGTAGTCGAGCGCGCTCGCCGGCGCGAAGGGGTCGTCGGGCGCGACCAGATCGAGGGTCCGCAGCCCATCCGGCCGCGGCCCTCGGCTGCTCCAGCTGCGGATCTCGTGGAGCTCGCCCGCGTAGTCCGCGAACCGCCCGGCGATCGCGCCCACCGCGAGGCACGCCGAGCTGGTCGAGGGCATGCCCATCGTGTTGGCCCGCACGGGGAAGGTGAACCCGACCCCGCGGGACCACCCGTAGCCGTCGGTGAGGTAGGCGTGCACCGACGCATCGGTCGCCGTGTCGCAGGTCACGGTGTAGCGACCGTCCGCGAGCGGGTCGCCCTCGTCGTTCCACAGCACCAGCTGGTGCAGCACCGTCGGGCTGGTGGTGACCGTGCGCCACCCCGACAGGAACAGCGGGGACGCCCCGTCGAAGTCGTCGAAGCCGGTCTGCAGCACCTGCCCGTCGGGCATGCGGATGTCGCAGGCGATCGTGCCGTCTACCGCCGGTACGTGCAGGTCCATCCACACCGTCGGCGCAGGCCGCCCCGGCGTCACGTCGAAGGTCAGCTCGAGCTGGCCCGCATCGGGCGTGACGACGGTGTGCTTGGCGGCATCGGCGAGGTTGCCCACCGGACACACGTGCACGACCGAGCCATCCTCCACCTGTCGGGCCACGAGCTGCTCGATGGGGTGCGTGCCGTCGAGGGTGTAGCCCCACCACGGCGCGTACTCGTGCAGCACGACGTCGACCCCGCCCTCGTCCGAGCCCGCCCAGTCGATGAAGTCCGCGATGTCCGCCATCGAGGCCTCGTTGCGGTCCATGATCACCAGGTCGGCGTCGGGCGCGAGGCCCATCCCCACGCGCTGCAGCGGCAGCTGGCCGCCCGCGAGGATCCCACTGACCGCCGTCCCGTGGGACGCCTCGCCCGCCGGGACGTACTGCAGCAGGTTCCCGTCGCGCTGGAAGACCTGCTCGGGGGTCCAGATCGTGCGGATGATGCTCGACCCGAGCCTCAGGAGGCGCTCGGGGCGCTCGATGAAGCCGTTCCCGTCGGCGTCGTCGGCGACGAACAGGGGCTCCCCGAAGGCAGGCGCCGCCCGCCCGAAGCCCTCGGCGCGCCCGAAGTTGCGCCTGCCGTCCTCGTTCTCGTCGACGAACAGCCAGTCGCGCTCGGGGTCGAGGGCGCCGTCGAGGTGATCGTAGATCCAGTCCGCGACGTCGAAGTCGTAGCGGAAGGCGAAGCCCTCGAGCAGCTGAAGGAGCTCTCCCGAGCCGATGTCGCCGCTGCCGTCGAGATCCACCCCGTCGACGCCCGGGGTGAGCTCGCCGTCCCCGTCGACGTCGACCCAGGCGTAGACCCCCGCGTCCGCCCGGAAGAAGTGTGGGTGGTACACGTCGATGCCGGAGTCGATGTTCGCGATCGTGACGCCGGCCCCCGTGAAGCCCCGGTTTGGGCGCGACCCTCCTTGCCACAGCGCGTCTGCCTGGACGCGCGCGGCGGTCACGTCCGTCGGCGGGGGCACGAACTCGGGATCCGCGCGCAGTGCAGGCACCACCCGCCACCCCGCGCCCTCGGCGCGCCGCAGCGACGCCGCGCTGCCCCGGACGGTCAGCGCCCCCGCGGTGCCCCGCAGGCGGCCCGTCGCATCGCGCGACACGTCGATGCCCAGCGGCTCCAGCGCCCGGGCCGCGACCATGCGGTCGCCGGTCGGCACCAGCACGAACGCCGGCACCCGGCCCCCCGCATCTGCTCGCACCATCGGGGCGCGCCCCGCCTCGAGCTGGGGCAGCCCCTCCGCGTGCGGCAGTCCCCCGGCCGCTGTCGCGATCCCCCACCAAACCCACATCGTCAACCTCGCCCGCCGGCGAAGGCCCATAGCATGCGGTAAGGGGACCTCACGGCCGCGATCTCACTCGTCCGCGCCCTCCTCGGCGTCCTGCGGGTCCTCCGCAGGCTCGACGTCTTCGTCGGCCGGCGCACCGTCCTCAGCCGGCACCCGGTCCGCGGCGCGCTCCGGCACGGGCAGCGTGGCCTTCACGATCACGAACTCCACGCGCCGGTTCTTGTCGTAGTACTTCGACACGGGCCGCGTCTCGCCGTAGCCGCGCGACTCGAGGCGCTCCTCCGCCACGCCAGCGAACACGAGGTACTCCTCGACGGACTTCGCGCGCCGCTCCGAGAGGCTCTGGTTGTAGGCCGCGGGGCCGCGGGCATCGGCGTGGCCCTCGACCCGCACGAGCTCGAGCCCTGGGTAGGCCTTCAGGGTCTTCGCGATCGCGTCGAGCAGATCGTGGCTCTCGGGCTCGAGGCGCGCGCTGTCGAAGGCGAAGTACACGGTGCCCGTGAACTCGATCTTGTCGTCGGTGACGGTCACCTCGATCGGATCGAGCGCCACCGTCTTCTCGAGCTCGCCGTCACGCGGCACGTCGATCTCGATCCGCTGTGGCACGTAGTCGCGGGCGCGCACCCACAGCGTATGGGGCCCCGGCTCCACGTCGACCTGACGCTCCCCCGGCTCTCCCGTGCGCTCCGCCGGCTCGTCGTCGACGCGCGCGCGGGCCCGCTTGATCGGCTCGCCCGTGTCCGCGTCGACGATCGTGACCCGGACTCGGCCGAGGTTCGGATCGAGCTCGTCGCTCTGGGCGAGGGTCATCGGCGGCACTCCCGACCGGAAGTCGTCGCAGTCGCAGGCCTTGTCGCGCTCCGGGGACCACCGAAGGCTGCCGAACACCCGGAAGGTGGGGGTGCCGAAGCCGGCGAGGAACCCGAACGACGGCCCGACGTGGATCTGCAGGTCCGACTCGCGGCCGTCGCGCCGATCGGGCTGCAGCAGGAGGTACGCCTGGCCTTCGAGCGGTGCCTCCTCGAGGTCCAGCCCCGCGAGGCCCGCGCCGCCGTGGAAGTCCGCGCCGACCGCGGCGAGCCCGTCGTAGCCGGTGAAGTAGAGCTCGGCCGCGGCGCTGTAGGTGAACTCGCTCGCCGCCGAGATGTTTCGGTAGTTGGTTCCTTCCTGCAGGAGGAGGCCCGCGTTGGCGCCGAGCCTCAGGCCGAAGGAGAACCGATGGTCCACGACGAGCTTGGGCGCGAACGCCGCCGAGCTCGCGCCGCCGGAGAACTCGTCGTCGCTGTGGGTGGGCAGCCGGATCTCCGGAATGATCGCGAGCCCCAGCGCCCGGATCGAGTCGTCGAGCAGCCGGATCTTGGGCACCAGGCGGAGGTCGCCGACGCCCGCAGCGCGGACCACGTCGGGCCCGGCCTGGCCGAAGAACATCGGGATGCCGACCCCGAGCGACAGCGACCGCGACACCGACACCGACCCGAACAGGTCCACGCCGGTGCGGTTGGTCACGATGCGCTCCACGATGGAGCCGTTGCGCACGATCACGAGCGGGTTTATCGCGTGGTTCGCGGCGACCCCGAGCTGCCCCCGGCTCGTGTCCGGCCCCCACCGCACCTGGGATCCCTCCGTGACGACAAACGGATCCGGAGTGACCGCGGGCTTCATCCGCTCGATGTCGATGGGCTCGAGCGGCACCTGGGCCGCCGCCGGCGCCACGAAGCTCTGGACGAGCGCCAGGAGGCAGAAGAACAGACTGCTCATCGGTGAATCCTCTGCCGGCGGACGAGGCCGGCCCCGAGGAGCAGGCCGATCAGCCAGCCCAGGGACGACGGCGCAGCCGACGTGGTGGTGCAGTTCAGGGCGCCGCCCTGCACATTGCCGGGCGTCAGGGTCTCCTCGACCGGGTCGGGCAGACAGACGTTGTCTTCGCAGACCTGCGCATCGGGGCAGTCCTCGGTGGACTCGCACTCACACCCGACCGCGATCTCGAGCGCGACCTGCTCCCCGCCCTGGACGAACGCGCAGGAGTCGGGGCAAAGCACGATCTGGCCATAGGCGTCGAAGAACCAGCCCCCACCGTCGCACTCGTCGGTCGGCGAGAGGCGCGGGATGACCGTGGACTCGCCGTCGACCACCGCCTCGACGCGCACGAGGTCGAGGTCGAGGCCCTCCCCCTCGGGGATCTCGAACGTGCAGCTCAGGACCTGCCCGCGGATGTCGAGCAGCGCGTCGAGCAGGCCCTGCGCGACGTCGGTCTCCCCCACGAGGTAGGGCTGCCCGGTCTGCCCCGCGGCCGCGAGCCTCGCCATGTCGTCGGCGTTGGAGCCCTCGATGCCCACCGCGAACAGCGGCACCCCGGCCGCCGCCACGGTCCTGGCCGACGTCTCAAGGTCCGAGATGTCTTCGATGCAGCCGTTGGGCTCTCCGTCGGTGACCAGCGCCACGGCGTACGCCTCGTTCGGCTCGCGCGCGCTGCGCTCGATTCCCCAGAGCGCGGCGCCCGCGACGACCTCGGACAGCGGCGTCTCCCCCTCCGGCTCGGTCCGCTCGAGCGCCCGGATCACCTCGGCCCGGTGCTCCTCGTCCGACAAGGGCGCCGTGGGCACCTGCGGCTGGCTACACGCGACCGCGTCGCATGCGTCGGAGTTGCACCCGTCCGGATCGGGCCAGATCCGCAAGGCCACTGAGAGATCCCTGGCTCCCTCGTCGCGCAGGAACCCGCCCACCGCCTCGATCACCTGGGTCCACTTGGAGACCGGATCGCCGTCGTCCATCGAGCCGGACCGGTCCACGGTGAGCAGCAGGTTCACAGGAACGAGCTCGGCTTCCTCTCGGCGCTCGGCGCACGCCTCGAAGTCTGTCTCGAATCCGGAGTCAGCCGGGGGGGTACCATCTGAAACCGCGCAACCCGAGAGGGCGGCCATCGCCAAGGCGGCACACGAAGCAGCGAGGCAGCGCATCGGATCTCCTGTTCGAGGGCCCTTCCCTAACTAAATGCGACGAGGGAGCCACTGCGAGACGGTTACACCCGCGCGCGGAACCCGATTGACAGGTGCCGGTCCCCTCCGGCTCGTGGCATGCTGCCGCCCGCAGGAGGCCGCGATGCATACGGGAAGAATCTGACTCGTCTGGCTCGTCTCGGCCTGCGGGGCCCAGGACGTGACGCCCACCGGCACCGGCACCGGCACCGGCACCGGCACCGGCACCGGCACCGGCACCGGTGACTCCGCCACCCCGCGGGTCGTGGGGAATCGTCCTCCGATCGTCGAGGTGAGAGACCGGAACCTGCTCCTCGGGGAGTCGGGGCGGCTCCTGGCCAACGCAGAGGACCTCGACGACGACCCCCTGACGTTCTCGTGGTCGATCCGCTCGGCGCCTCCGCTGAGCGAGGCGGAGCTGCTCGACCCGGACACCGCGGAGGTCGGGCTCACCCCCGATCGCGCGGGAACCTACGTGCTCGACGTGGCGGTGTCCGACGGCGAGCACGTCGTGGTCGCCTCCGGGCTCCTGTCCGTCCTGGCGACCGACGAGGTCCCCGAGTCGCTCGCCGGCGAGGACCGGCTCGTGGTGGTGGGGAACCCGGTCACCCTCGACGGCTCGCTCAGCGCCAAGACCTCCGAGCGCTACCTGTTCTACCTGTGGTCGCTGATCGAGGCGCCCGAGGGCGCCTACCCGTTCTTCGAGGAGCAGGAGCCGATCATCACCTTCACCCCCTCGGTGCAGCTCGAGCTCGTGGACCTGGCCACCGGCGAGCAGGTCGCGATCACCGACCTGCGCCTCGCGGGTCAGGTCTACGGGGTGCGGGTGCGGCCCGACGGGTTCTGGGTGGCGACCGAGGAGCTCGGCACCGCTTTCCTCCAGCTCGTCGACCCGAAGACCGGCCAGGTCGTGAAGAAGGTGATCGAGTACCCCGCGCCCGCGTTCACTGGCGGGGGCCCCGCCGCGCTCGACGAGGACGGCTCACTGTACACGAGCGGCACCGACTGGTCCACGGGCCACGTCGTGATCACCCGCCGACGGCTCGACGGCGTCAACTACGCCCCGTACACCACCAGCGCGTCGCCACCGCCGTGGCTCGGAGCGCCCGAGCGGCTCGTCACGGGCCCCTGACGCTCCCCATCTCCGCTCGGATCGGGGTACGGCTTGCGGGGATGGTGAACTCCCCCGTCCGTCGCCGGAGAAGTGCGAGCGCATGTGCGGGATATTCGGATTCGTCGCAGCGGAGGGCCAGTCGCTCGGCCCCGACGACCTGCGGAGCATGGTGGAGGAGCTGTTCCGGCTCTCCGAGCCCCGGGGGCGCGAGGCGAGCGGCCTCGCGGTGGCCGCCGAGGGCGCCGTCGAGGTCCACAAGCGACCACTGAAGCCGTCGGTGATGATGCGCACGCCGACCTACCGAGCGTTCCTCGACAGGCAGCTCCAGCGGATTCCGTTCACCGCAAAGGGGCTCGCCGGCCCCGTCGCGGTGCTCGGGCACTGCCGCCTGGTCACGAACGGAGCCCAGACCCGGGCGAGCCACAACCAGCCGATCGTCGGGGCGCACACGGTGGGCGTGCACAACGGCATTGTCGTCAACCACGACCGGCTGTGGGCCGAGCTCGCGCCCGGGGAGGCGGCCCTCGAGAGCGATACCGAGGTCGTCGTCCGCCTGCTCGACGACGAGGCGAAGACCTCGGGCGAGCTCGTGACGGCGCTCGCGGCCGGCTTCGATCGCCTGGAGGGCACGGCGTCGGTGGCCCTGCTCCGCGACGACGCCGGCGCCCTGGCCCTCGCGACCAACAACGGCGCGCTGTACGTCGCCGACGTGGGCGGGCTGTGCGTGTTCACCTCGGAGCGGTACAGCCTGCAGCAGTTCCTGCGCGCCCGGGGCCTCACCGCCCCCGTGCGGCGCCTCGAGCCGGGCGAGGCCGCGCTCGTGGACCTCGTGAGGGCTCGCCTCGAGGTGTTCCCCCTCCGCGGGCCCACCCGGCCAGCGGCGCCCCTGCGCGGGCGTCCCCTCGCCCTGCACGACATGCGGTCACCCGTCGACCAGCTCCAGCGCTGCACGCGCTGCATCCTGCCGGCCACCTACCCGTTCATCGACTTCGACGCGCAGGGCGTGTGCCGCTACTGCCGGGAATACACCCCGCCCCAGCTGGCCGGGCACGACGCCCTGGTCGCCGAGCTCGACCGCTACCGCCGCACCGATGGCCGTCCCGACTGCATCGTGGCGCTGTCCGGGGGCCGCGACTCGTCGTACGGCCTGCACCTCCTCAAGGAGGTCTACGGCATGAACCCGGTGGCCTACTCCTACGACTGGGGCATGGTCACCGACATCGCCCGCCGCAACCAGGCGCGGATGTGCGCGGCGCTCGGCGTCGAGCACATCCTGAGGGCCGCCGACATCCCCGCCAAGCGCCGGTACATGCGCAAGAACATCCTCGCGTGGCTGCGCCGGCCGCACCTCGGGATGGTCCCGCTGTTCATGGCGGGCGACAAGTACTTCTACGGGATCGGCCGGCAGCTCCGCAAGGAGCTCGACATCCCCCTGGTGGTGTTCTGCGCCGGCAACCCCCTCGAGCGCACGGACTTCAAGGGCGGGTTCGCGGGCGTCCGGGAGAGCCAGCACGGCCAGCGCCTGTTCGCCTTCTCCGCGTCCAACAAGGTGCAGATCGCGGCGTACTACGCGCGGCAGTACGCACGGAACCCGGCTTACGTCAACGAGTCCCTGCTCGACACGATCGGGTCGTTCTACACCACGTTCATCGGCAAGGACGACTTCCTCTACCTGTTCCACTACCTGCCGTGGGACGAGCAGGTGATCGAAGACACGCTGATCGGCCAGTACGGCTGGGAGACCGCCCCGCATACCGACAACACCTGGCGGATCGGCGACGGGTACACCACCTTCATCAACCACATCTACTACACGGTGGCCGGCTTCTCGGAGTTCGACACGTTCCGCTCCCAGGAGGTCCGGGCGGGCTTGCGCGACCGCGACAGCGCGCTGGCGCTCGCGGCGCGCGACAACCAGGCCGACATGGGCGTGCTCGCGGAGTTCGCCGCCCAGGTCGGCCTCAACCTCGAGGAAGTGCTGTCCGGCATCGACCGGATCCCCAAGCTCTACGCCTCATGACGTCGGGCGGCGACCGGTCGCGGCTGTCGGCGGACACCGTCGCCAACCTTGGGGCATAGGGGGTGCTGGCGTTCAGCCGGGTCGTGCTCAACCTGGGCCTCGTGGCCGTCGCCGGGGAGCGGGCCCTCGGCGTGTTCAACCAGCTGTACGCGCTGTACGTCGTCACCTCCCAGCTCGCGGTGTTCGGCATCCACGACGCGGTGCACCGCGCGGTGGCCGCCTCCCCCGAGGGCCGGCAGGCCACCCTGACGGCAGGCCTGCGCGCGGTCGCCCTGCCCGCGGGGATCGGCGCGGGGCTCCTGCTGCTGTCGGGCCCCGCCGTCGGCGCCCTCGCCGACAGCGCCCCCGTGGGCGCCGGCACCGCGTGGCTCGCCCCCGCGCTGGCCCTGTTCGCCGTCAACAAGGTGCTGATGGCCGCGCTCGCGGGTGCGCAGCGGCTCCAGGCGTTCGCGGGGGTCCAGGTCCTCCGGGTGCTCACGCTGCTCGGCACCACCCTCGGGCTCGCCGCCGCCGGGCGACCGCTGGAGGAGCTCGCGCTCGGCTTCGCTGCCGCCGAGCTCGGGATCCTGCCC